>JAHHUF010000128.1 GCA_020024115.1 Anaerofilum sp. | reverse complement strand
ACTCCAGCCGGGAACCACTGCCCCCACACGGGAAGTATGTTTTTGCATCAACAGACTTGGTACTGCCACCAACAAAGTGCTGGCAAATGGCGAACCCAAACAAAGGGCTGCTGCAAAAACACTGGTACCCACCAAAGCACTTTTTGCCATAATGCCGCCAACCACTGCACAAAGCAATGCAATCACAAGCAGCAAATAGCTGAGTTTTTTGGCATTCTTTTCGCTCTTTCGTTCCGAAAAACTTTGCTGTAAAAAGTCTTGCACCACTGCGGTTGGTCGGCTGACCACCAAATGAAAATCTTTCTCTCCCAAACCGGCAGCAACATCCGAAACGCGTTTTCTATCTTGTATCGTGCAAGCAGCCCAATGCTCCAATTGTGAGTTTGCCATTTCAAAGTTTTTGCTGATTACACTGTTTTGAATCCGTTTTCCGAGAGAATTGAAACATAGCCCTGCCACTGCAATCCCGGAAAAAATACTGAAAGTTGCTGGTTCGTATTGTTTGGGCTGAACAATCAGCACAACACATTGCACCAGCACCGCTATCATTGCCAATGCAGGCATTGTATCCATAGATGGTTTTCCAAATAGTCCGATTAAGCCTTCTTTGATGGTTCCGAAGCAAAGCACTGCCGCTGCTGCTGTCAAAATCAAGTTTACCACCAGAAAGGGCATTGCCTCTTGTGAGGGGTCTATCATCGCTGGAAGCGGATACAGCCTTGCAGCCCCCATTCCCAGCCAAACCAGAACAATTGCCAAAAGTGCAGTTATGATTGCTTTCACTGTCATTTTGGCTGTCATGCTCAATAAGGTTGCTTGAATTTCTTCGGTTTGTTGTTTGGTTGTATATTCCTCAGAGCTGTTTTGTTTTTCAGTTTGTTGGGTTTCTTCGCTTTCCTCTTGTTCTGGCTGCTCAGATTCCTCTGTCAGTTCTAATTCGGGTTCTTCCTCTTTGCCAAACCAGCGAAATCCACCAAACAGCTTTTTCTTTGGTGCAATTTCTTGTGGTTCTTCCGAATTTTTCACAAATTCCGGCTCTGGGTCAGGCTCTTGTACAGTGGGCTGTTCTTCAGTCTGCACCAAAATTGTCTGCTCCTGCAGTTCGTCCCAAATCGGCTCATTCAATTGAAACGAAAACTCTTCCACTGGCTCTTTGGTTTCTTTTTCCGTTTTTAGCTGTTGGTTTTGCGGCAAAACCTCTGGCTGTTTTTCAACAGCAGAAGGCTTCGGTTCTCGTATTTGAATGGTTTTTTCTTCTAATTGCTGGGTTGTAAATGATTTGTTTTCTTTTTTGCTGAAAGGAAACTGAATTTCTTTTGTTTGTTCTTCCTCTCGCTCATCAAGATTGATTTGCTGTGTTTCCTTTTGCTCCTCCAAAGCAAAACCAACATCCTCATCCGGCTCGCTTTCTGTGTATTGAGGGGGATGATTTTTGGCAGCCTGTTCTTCTTTCACTTGATTAAGCCGCTCTCGGATTGAGGGCTTCTTTTCTTTTTTTTCCCCAAAAAATGGTGGTGGTTCAATCTCGATGGCTGTTTGAGTGAAAAAGTCACGAAACCGTTCATCCACTACAACACCTTTTTCGCTTTCGGGTGGTGTGTCACCATCCAGATGCACATTAAATTGAAACTCTTGTGTATTGTCCACAGGCTGCGGCTTGGGTTTATCCTGTTTTGGATGTTCCTTTTTTGACTCAATTGACTGTACTGGTTTGGAAACAGATTGTTTTTTCTTTTTTTGAGGTTTTGCTGCTTTTGGTGGTGTATAAGTTGTATTTGCTGCACCTGTTCCCTCTGCTTTTTGGATGCTTTGCAGCACCTCATCCACTAATATATTGCTGACTGCCTGTGCAGATTGCTTTGTATGGATTTCCTGTAAAATACGGTCAACCTCTGCATTTGAAACCTCGTTCTTCATGGTTGCACCTCCCAAAGCATTTAATTTTGGTTTCCACGCTGATGCATAATTTCATACATAATGATTCCTGCTGCAACCGAAACATTAAAGCTGTCTACTCCTGTATCTTGTCCTGCCATTGAAAGGCTCACAGTGCCATCGCACAGCTTTTTGACCAATGGAGAAACTCCGCTGCCTTCACTCCCCATCACCAATGCAATTGCACCTGTCAGATTATTTTTGTGCAAAGGTGCCCCATCCATATCAGCACAGTAAACAAAGACATTCTGCTTTTTCAGTTGTCGGACCGATTCGCCAATGTTTGCTACCCGTGCCACCGGCAGCCGTGCTGCTGCACCGGCAGATGCTTTCATTACAATGGGGGTAATGGGCGCTCCACCTCGTTTTGGAATCACAATTCCATCTGCTCCACATAAAAAAGCGGTGCGGATAATTGCACCCAAATTGTGTGGGTCTTCCACACCATCTGCCAACACAATAAAAGGGTCATGTCCCTTTTCTTCTGCCTGTGCCAGCAAATCATTCAACCCAACATATTCAATACTGCTGGCATACGCTGCCACTCCTTGATGGCTTTCGGTGCCGCACATTGCTTTGAGTTTGATGCTTTTCACCTGTTTGGTCACTGCACCCGCTTGCTTTGCAAGGGCTGCATAATATGCTGCCACCTGAGCAGGCAGAGAATCTGCCAGATAAACCGTGTCAACTCCGCCACCACTTTTCAAAAGCTCTGCTACTGGGTTTTTACCATAGACAAGCTGTGTATCTTTTTCGATTTTATTATTCTGCTCCATTTGCAGCCTCCTGAATATGTACAGCCGCAAAGCGGCTTTATTGTTCCATTGTCTTTTCACGACATATAAAGTAATTATAGCAGAATATGGCTTGTTTTACCATTCTATTTTGCACAATTGTATTTTTTCACATCCTTTATAACAGCCAAACCAAAAGCCCAACAGCTGCTACCACTCCAAAAACTGCGGCATACCATCCCCAGCCGATTTTTTTGCGTTTCCAGCACACAAGCCCGTTGGCAAAGCGTTCTGCCTCCTGTTTGCTTTCAGCAAGATGTATTTCATTTGCTCCCGGTTTCAGCACAACCCAAACACTTTCAATCCACTCATTTTGTTGAGGGTGAACCTCTACAACCCGATGATGAACTCCCTGCACATCACACACCTACCTTTCTTTATGTGGATTTTGGGCATTTTTTCATGGTTTCATTCTGCTTTTGTATTAAAATTATACCTTTTGTAAAGTTTTTATATATTTCCCAATTTTTCCACTTGTTGAAAACTATGTTGAAAAGGTTGAAAGTTTTAATTTTTCTGAAATTTTCTTAGGTTTATTCAAGTTTTAAACAGTGTTTTCAACACGATGTTGAAAACTATGAACTCAACTATTTGTTTAACCTTGTTTGTCAATGCACAATTTCTACAATTTTTTCAAATTTATTTCCCAAAAAATGCCCCGATATTTTTTCTTTTTGGGCTTATTTTTTTGTTTTTGGTATAATTTTGTCGCAAAAAATAGTTGTTAACATTTCTCAACATAGTTTTCAACATATAGAACCGTTTTTTCACTCATACACTGGACTTTATCCATTAAAATAAGTATAATATATCAAAACCGATGCAATTTAGCTTTCAAAAATAGGCTTTATAACAAAAAGGGGAGTTTTATGGCATTTGAAGACACTTTTAAGGCTCTTTCTGACCCCACTCGCAGACAGATTCTCCAATTGCTGCGTCACGGCAGAAAAAACGCCGGAGAAATTGTTCGGGAATTTGGGCTAACCGGTGCAACCATCAGCCACCATCTCAACATTTTAAAAAACGCTGAACTTATCAGCGATGAACACGAGGGCACATTTGTATATTACAGTCTAAACACCTCTGTTTTAGAGGACATTATTCTTTGGATTACTGATTTGAAGGAGGGAACTTCGGAATGAAAAAGCATGCTTTTTGGCTGGTTGTATTTTTGCCGGTTCTCATAACCGCAATCGCCTTTCCCTTATCTTCCCGAAAAAGTTCCGACTCGTTGGAATTTTGCAGGTGAAATCGAGAGCTAGAGCAGTCCTATTTCGGTTTTAGGCATCTCCTTCATCTGTCCCATCATTTCCATCTTTGTGAAACTACTGCCCTTTATCAACCCCAAAAAAGATAACTACAAAAAATTTGCCAAAAGCTATTTTATCATTCAGCTTTGTTGCTCATTATTTTTTAGTTTGATACAAGGTGTCATCATTTATGCAGCCTTTGTCCCTGCAACAAAAATTGTCACAACTTTTAGCTTGGCTGCAATTGGCATTTTGTTTTGTGTAATTGGCAATTTTCTGCCAAAATTCAAGCACAATTATTTTTGCGGCATCAAAACTCCTTAGACACTTGTCAATGAATAGGTTTGGAACAAAACCCACCGCTTGGCT
>JAHHUF010000127.1 GCA_020024115.1 Anaerofilum sp. | reverse complement strand
CAACCATTCCTGTTCTTGAAGAACAAAAGGCATCCTGCATGATTTCTGTGCAGGATGCCTTTTTTACCAACGTATTTGTTCAGCAATTTCTCAATATAAGATTTGATTTCCTCATTTTTGCAGGATGCAAAGAAAAGTTCTTGGAACTTTTCACCGGCAATTGCACGGCTCACCAGATTGTTCATGTTGGTGATGCCCTCAACAGGAGCCATATTCTCGATTTTGTCAAGGCTTTCAATCAAGTTTGCCATAGAGCGCTCACGAACCAAATCCAGAATCTTTTTATTGTTCTGTTCAGGCACAACACGCTCTGGAGGATAGCCTTTACCGCTGCCAAAACCGAACAGTTTTTCAAATACATACTGCCAGTTCAGCTCCATGCCCCAACCGCAGCCTTTTGCAAAAGGCAAAGCAACACAGTTGCCATCATTTACATGAGCAAAGGTATAAGCATCAACAGGGTCTTCAACATGACCACACAAAACCCCAGGGAAGCTGTTGCAGGCAAGCATTGCACCCTCGCCAGTGCCGCAGCCAGTTACAACATAGTCAGCAGCACCGCTGTTCAGCAGGATAGCCGCCAAAATGCCAGCTTGTACATAAGTCAACTGAACATCATCTTCAGCAGTGTACATACCATAGTTGTCCACAGTATGTCCCATTGGTTCTACAACTTTTTTCAAAGTTGCTTCAATCAAGCTGTTTTTTGCAGCTTGACTATTTTCGTTAATCAAAGCAATTTTCATGGCAATGACTCCTTTTGTTTTTAATATCCGTTTTTTCAACACAATTGTTGTGCTATAAATAGAATATTCTATTTATGCCATAAAGTCAAATGTTGGTTTGGCGCAATTTGACTCTGCTCTGCCATATAAAAATAAAAAATTCAAATAATATACGAAAACATGAGAAATATTTTGTAAAAATGATAGCTTTTGAATCATACAAAAGAATTTTTAAATTGAAATAAATTTGTTATGCGGAGCAAAATATGGTACAATAATAGCTTATTAAATGGATAAAGTAAATTCATTTATCCCAAATGAAGTGCTTTATTGTAAAAAAGGGGAAGAAAAATGAGTAGGACAAGAGTTTGGATTGTAGGTGCAGAGGGCAACTTGGGCAGCACAGTATACCACGAAATTGACCATGAAGAATATAGTGTGGTAACTTCAGATAAAGATGTTGATATTACTGACATAGAACAAGTTACCCGTTATATTGATGTGAACAGACCTGATGTGGTTATCAATTGTGCAGGCATTGTACAGATGAAAAATGATGAAGAAGATTTGCTGAATGTGTACCGTGTCAACACCTTAGGTGCAAGAAATTTGGCAATTGCAACCCGAAAAACAGGGGCAAAAATCATTCATATTTCCAGCGATGATGTTTTTTCTGGGATTGGTGCAGGTGAGTTGGATGAGTTTGATATTGCAGTACCAGATACACCCTATGGAAAAAGCAAACTGGCAGCTGAGACAATGATTCGGGAATTGAATCCAAAACATTTGATTGTGCGCAGTTCATGGGTTTATGGTGGAGGAAAAAGTGAAGATTTTGTCGGGAAAGTGCTGCGTTTGGCAAAAGAAAACCAAAAAGTGCAGGCACCAAACGACCAAATCAGCGCACCCACCAGCTGCAAAGAATTGGCTCGGTTTTTGGTGTGTTTGATTGATGAAAAAGAGTATGGAGTGTTTCATGCGTCTTGTGAGGGAAGCTGCACCCGTTATGATTTTGCAAAAGCCATTTTGGAGCAGAATGGAATGGATAGTTCACAAGTAGAGCCGATTTTTTCAGGGCAGCAAGCAAAATGCACAAAGCTGAGAAATCTGATGATGGAGTTGACAGGCATTTATCAGATGCCCACATGGCAGAAAGCATTAAAAGATTATTTTACACAAACAAATTAAATGAAAAAAGGAGATTTTTAAATGCCAGCAAAAAACCTGCGTGAAAAACAAAAAGAAAGACGAGAAAAGCGTGGAAAACAACTGAATCTTACAACAATGATTTTTCTTGCCTTAATTAGTGGAATGGTGATAGGCAGTTTGCTGCATTCATTTGTTCCGGCTTCTTATATAAAAGATACAATTGCTATCAATGGCATTTTTTATATTGTGGGTCAGGGCTTTATTCGATTGATGCAAATGCTGGTGGTTCCATTGGTGTTGTGTTCCATTGTGTGCGGAAGTGCTGCCATTGGTGATACCAAAACATTAGGTAAAGTTGGTGTCAAAATACTAGGTTTTTACCTTGTCACAACAGCAATGGCAATTTCAGTTGCAATGGCTGTGGGTACAATTGTCAAACCGGGACTTGGCTTGAATCTGGGAGAGGTTACTTCTGTGGAAACAGCAGCACCAACAGAAAAAACAAGTATGGTCGATACATTGCTGAATATCATTCCTACAAATCCCATTCAGGCATTGGCAAAAGGGGAGATGTTGCAAATTATTCTGTTTGCAATGATTTTAGGAATCATCCTTGCGAAGCTGGGAGAAAAAACTGAAATTGTATTTAATTTCTTTTCCGGCTTTAATGATATTATGATGGAAATGACTGGTATAGTTATGAAGGTTGCACCGGTTGGTGTTTTTTGTCTGGTAGCAAAAACATTCTCAGAACTGGGATTTTCTGCTTTTGGCTCAATGGCAAAATATATGCTTTGTGTTGTGGGTGCATTGGCAATTCACTGTTTTGGTATATATTCAGGGTTGTTTGCAATCTTTACAAAATGCAATCCATTTCAATTTATCCGCAAATATCTCCCTGTTATGGGCTTTGCTTTTTCCACAGCAACTTCCAACGCCACGATTCCTATGGCAATTGAAACATTGGAAGAAAAAATGGGGGTAAGCCGCAAGATTTCTTCTTTCACCATTCCTTTAGGTGCAACCATCAATATGGATGGCACTGCAATTATGCAGGGGGTTGCGGTTTGTTTTGCAGCACAAGCCTATGGCATTGCATTAGGCCCTGTGGAATATTTGACCGTAATTGCAACTGCTACATTGGCATCTGTTGGTACAGCAGGTGTGCCGGGGGTTGGTTTGATTACCCTTTCGATGGTGTTTCATTCAGTGGGACTGCCTGTGGAGGCGATTGGTATCATTATGGGTATTGACCGCATTTTAGATATGTCACGCACAGCAGTCAACATCACTGGCGATGCAATGTGTACCGCAATTGTAGCCAGTCAGGAAAACGAATTCGATAAAAAAGTATTTCAAGAATCCTAAAAAACAATTCTCTCAAAAGGCAATGTGGCTGCAATCACATTGCCTTTGTTTTTTTTGAATGGAAAAAGAAACATGATTTTTCGTTTGGTGCATAAAATAGTTACAACAAATTAGGGGCTATCTGAAAAATCAAAATTTTCTTCTTTTTCTACAATAAACAATATCTGCTGGATTAAAAATACTCAAAATCCTGCAAGGATTTCTGCGTTTTTGACTTGCAGTTGCTTGTTTACTGTGAAAAACTTGTCAATTTCTTAGTTTTCAGATACGCCCTAAAAAGGAGGAAGAAGTATGCTGGCAGTAGTGGGGAGTTTTGCAGCACCAATGTATTCATATCCAATGCAGGGAATTTTGATTGATGAAGTTTTATTTGGAATGACAGTTGAGGTGAACAGAAGAAAAAATGGGTATTGTTTTGTGAAAACAAGCTATCAATATACAGGTTGGGTGCCTGAAGCCTGCCTTTATTTTTGTGATGCAAAAAAATGGAGAACTAATGCAGTTGTGATGGTGAATGTTTCTGCAACGGATATTCTTTCTCAGCCCTATGTCAAAGCGGACAAAATGGCAGTTGTCCCCAAAGGTGGGCTTCTTTGGGTTATGGAACGTAGACAGCACTGGAGCAAAGTGCGAATGCCCAACGGAAACTATGGCTGGATTACAAACAGACATTTGCAATTCAGCGATAAACTGCCAAACCCATGCCATGAGTCTCATTTTAGAAAAGCCTTATGTGAAACAGCAATGTCTTATTTGGGCACAAGCTACCGCTGGGGTGGAAAAACTTGCATGGGCATTGATTGCTCCGGTTTGGTTTCAATGGCATATCTTTTAAATGGGATTACAATTTATCGGGATGCAAAGCTAAAAGATGGGTTTGCAATGCACCCGATTCCTATTGATTTGATAAAGCCCGCTGATTTAATTTACTTTCCCAATCATGTGGCAATGTATTTGGGAGAACAGTGTTTTGTACATTCAACCGCATCTGAAATGGGGTGCTGTGTGCAAAGTTTTTTGCCAAACGAAAAGAACTATCGCAGAGATTTGGAAAAAAATATTCTGTGTGCAGGTAGTATTTTTTAAATGTTCGCAAGGATAAAAGTGCATTGCCATTTTGACATTCAGAAGAATTAAAACTTAATTTTTGATATAATAACACAAAATAAACTGACAGAAATATAAAACAACCAATTGCAAACAAGTTATA
>JAHHUF010000126.1 GCA_020024115.1 Anaerofilum sp. | reverse complement strand
GCGGATTTGTTTTCGTTAGTAATGGAACAGGAGGAATTAGATGACATCGGAAATTCTTCAAAAAGACATATGTTTTAAATCATCCAATGGAGAAAACATTGTTTCAGGGGCTATTTACAGCAATCCCAATGTAGTAGCAAAGGGAATTGTGCAGATTAGTCATGGTATGTGTGAATATATTGGTCGATATCAAGATTTTATTAAGTATTTAACCCAAAATGGATATATTGTAGCTGCAAACGACCATTTAGGGCATGGAAAAACTGCAAAAGAGGGACTGTATGGATATTTTTCCAAAGAAAAAGGGGCAAAACATATTTTGCTTGATTTATATCAAATGAATCAAATTACCCACCAGCATTTTCCTAATTTGCCATATTTCTTATTAGGGCACAGTATGGGTAGCTTTTTTGCACGCCTTTTTGCAGCAGTGTATCCAGATGCAATTGATGGCTTAATTTTAAGTGGAACTGCTGGCCCAATGGCTGGAATTGATGCAGGAATTATCCTGACTGAATTTCTTTGCAAAACAAAAGGTGAAACCTATCGGTCTCCTATGGTTCAGAAAATGGCGTTTGGAAACTATCTATCCAAAATAGACAATCCTAAAACAGATTTTGACTGGATTTGTCGTGATGAAAGAGTTGTTGATGAATATTGCAAAGATTCACAGTGTATGTTTACATTCACTGTGGGGGCATTTCATGAATTATTTTCAACATTGCGTGCAGTTAGCAGCCATAGTTGGGCTCAAAAAATCCGAAAAGATATGCCAGTATTTTTATTTGCGGGTGATGCTGACCCAGTAGGAAATTATGGCAAAGGTGTTATTGCAGTGCAACAAATGCTCGAAAAATCAGGAGTAGAAGACATTGAATTGATATTATATGCAAATGGACGGCATGAAATGCTGAATGAATTAAACCATACAAAGGTTTATAGAGATGTTTTGGGTTGGTTGGATAGACACATTGAAACAAAGGATAAGTAAGGGAACATAGTATGTTAATATCATTACAGGATGTGGGGAAAAGTTTTGGAGAGAAAACCATTTTAAGCAACATCAATGCTATTATTTCAAAAGAAGACCGTATTGGTATCATTGGTGAAAATGGTGCTGGCAAAACCACTTTATTAAAAATTATTTGTGGTGAATATGAATCAGATACAGGGGATTTTTTTCTTGTAAGAGGCGCTCGTTTGGGCTATTTGGAACAAAATAGTGCCTTAGATCCATCACTTACAATTTATGAAGAAATGCAAAAAGCATTTTCTCCTGTATTGCAAGCGATGGAACGAATGGAAGAAATTGAAAAACAGTTTCAATATGACCATTTAAATGATGACCTTTTGCAGGAACATGACAATTTGTCAGCAATTATTCAAGCATCTGATGGATACCATATGGATGTTCAAATAAAGAAGATTTTAAATGGTATGGGTTTTCCATCAGAAGTATGGGCTAAATTAGCTGGTGTACTTTCAGGGGGAGAAAACACTCGACTGCGCCTTGCAAAATTATTGGCTCAAAATCCGGATATTTTAATTTTGGATGAGCCAACCAACCATTTAGATTTTATTACAATGGAATGGCTTGAAAATTATTTGCAAGAATATAATGGAGCAGTTTTGGTTGTAAGCCATGACCGATATTTTTTAGACGCTGTTTGCAATCGGATTTTTGAAGTTGAAAACAAAACACTTACTTGCTATAAAGGGAATTATTCTGCATATTTATCACAAAAAGAAGCTGCGCAAATTTTGCAGCAAAAACAGCATGATTCAGATGTGGAAAAAGCAAAAAAATTAGAAGAATATGTTGTCCGTAATATAGAGCGAGCGTCTACTTCAAAAATGGCAAAAAGTCGGCGTAAACAGCTAGAAAAGATGGAAATTACTGAAGCTCCCAAAGCATATCATACAGACCTCAAATTTCGTTTTGAATATGATGTAGAACCATATAAAGATTTAGTGATTGCAAAGAATGTTTCGATTCAAATAGGGAATCGCTCTTTGATTAAAGATTTAAGTTTAGTGGTAGAGCGAGGCGAAAGGCTTGTAATTGCTGGACCAAATGGAGCAGGCAAATCTACACTGCTTCAAGTTTTGAATGGAAAGCGTCGTCCTTCGGCTGGAATGGTTCGCTTTGGAAATGGTGCCAAAGCGAGTATCTTTGAGCAACAACAGCTTCGCAGAGGTGGAACTGTCCTGAGTGCAGTGTGGGATAAATGGCCACGATTTACAGAACTGGAGGTTCGCAGTCATCTTGCAAGATTTGGATTTCGGGGAGAAGATGTATATAAACCATGTGAATCTTTATCAGGAGGGGAACTTGCAAGACTGCGCTTTTCAGAATTAGTATTAGAACGCCCTAATTTAATGTTTTTAGATGAACCGACAAACCATCTTGATGTTTATACGCGTGAAAGTTTGGGACAAGCACTGCAAGAATATACAGGAACCTTAATTCTTGTAACACATGACCGCTATTTAATGAATAGTCTTTCTTGCCCTATTTTATATATTGAAGATGGAATAACACAACTTTATTCTTCTTATGATGTTTTGATGAAGCGTTCTGTTATTGATACTCAATTAGAACTAAAGCCGAAAGAATCTCCTAAAAATAATACCTTTGGAAAAGAACAACGGCGAAGAAAAGCAGAATTGCGAAATCGCATTAAACAAATTGAAAATGAAGTTGACCAAATAGGAGAAGAAATTTCAAATTTAGAATTTCTTATGGTGCAGCCTGAAGTTGTTCAAGATTATAAAAAATTAGAAGAAACCTGTAATTCTTTGGAATCTTTAAAAGTACATCAGCAAGAACTTTTGGATGAATGGGAAGTTTTGATGATAGAACAAGAAGAATTTGAAACAGATTAAAACAAAAGCAGAGATGTTGTAACACAGCTTCTCTGCTTTCAATTCTATTGGAGAGTTATTATATGGCAAAAGATAAAGTAAAAACAGTATATGTTTGTTCCAATTGTGGAGAAACAAGCCTTCGATGGATGGGACGATGCCCAAGTTGTGGTGAATGGAATACAATGACAGAAGATGTAGTTGTAACTTCTTCAAGTTCTAAAACTCGTCTAAAGGCAAATGGGGGAATAAGTTCCTCAGGATATGCCATTGAAGCAAAGCGGCTGAAAGAAATTAGCAGCACAGAAGAAAAAAGCAGAATTGTAACCGGAATAGGGGAGCTTGACCGTGTTTTGGGTGGTGGAATTGTAGTTGGTTCAGTTGTGCTTTTGGGTGGTGAGCCTGGTGCCGGAAAATCAACACTTCTTTTGCAGCTTTGTGGTGCAATTTCCGAACAGCTTCAAGTATTATATATTACAGGTGAAGAATCTGTCCGTCAAATCAAATTGCGTGCTACACGTTTGGAAGTAAACGAAAGCAATATTTTATTGGCAGCTGAAACAGATATTATTGCAATTTGTGATTTAATTCAAGAAATCAAGCCTAGTTTGGTAGTGATTGATTCTATACAAACAATGCATTGTGATGAAATCAGTTCATCAGCTGGAAGTGTTTCACAAGTAAAAGAATGCTCAACCCGATTGCTGAATGTTGCAAAAAGTTTGGAAATTCCAACATTTATTGTTGGACATGTAAATAAAGATGGTGCAATTGCAGGTCCAAAAGTAATGGAACATATTGTTGATACAGTGCTTTATTTTGAAGGTGACAAGACACTTCCATATAGAGTTCTGCGTGCAGCAAAAAATCGATATGGGTCTACAAACGAGATTGGTATGTTTGATATGGATTCAAAAGGATTGAAAGAAATTGAAAATCCATCAAAACTGTTGCTGGCTGGAAGACCATTGGGAGTGAGTGGAAATTGTGTTGCTTGTACAATGGAAGGAACAAGACCGATTTTGTCAGAAGTACAAGCATTGGCAGCAAAGTCAGGATTTGCAACACCTAGAAGAACTGCAGCAGGATTCGATTATAATCGATTAAACTTGTTGCTTGCAGTATTAGAAAAAAGAGCAGGTTACTTTTTAGGAAATTTGGATGTTTACTTGAACATTGTAGGTGGATTGCAGCTTGATGAAACAGCTTGTGATTTAGCAGCGTGTTTAGCAATTGTATCAGCATTGATGGATAAACCATTGGGTGATAGAACAATTGCAATTGGAGAAGTTGGACTGGGTGGTGAAATTCGTAATGTATCACATTTAGAAACCCGTTTACGAGAAGCGCAAAGAATTGGTTTTACCAAAGCAATTATTCCACAACATGGTTTGGCACAAATTGACACCAATGAATTTAAAGAATTGAAATTAGTTGGTGTCAACTATATTCGTCAAGCAGTTCAAGCAATTGGATAAAACTTCAAAATAAAAGGCAAAATAGAGCAGAGAAAAAAGTGTAATATAATTTCGCTAAATGAAAATTTAGCGAAATTGAGGGGAGCGAAATTGGCAGGTTTGAGTAATTATACCTTTTTCTGCTTTTATCAATAACTTGACATAATTTAGTTCTAATGATGCAAATAATTTTGTAATTTAAAAT
>JAHHUF010000125.1 GCA_020024115.1 Anaerofilum sp. | reverse complement strand
GACGCTCCTGACGCATTGTCTCTACTACTATTTTCTTAAATTCAGCTGTATAGCGTTTCTTTGATTTCCACTTTGGCATATAAAATCACCCCATCTGTTAGATAGTATATCATACTTGTCTAACAAATGGGGTGCAGTTCACCAATACAGTGAGGGTCATTTCTTTTGCTTTTTTAGAATTGTCACCTTTGCAGCAATCAGTATCAACACAATTATGACTGTTGCTGCACCATAGAATACAAGAGGAGTATACCATGGGGCAGACTGAGTTACATACGGGTCTGGATGGTGGATATAGCTTTGATACAAATACAAGCTATATCCAAAAAACACACCAATTATAGCACCAATTGCAATATTGAAGTATTTGACAATTTTATTTTTCAAAAAATAATCCTTTCTAAAATGCTTGCGATTGAGTTTACTCCTCAATAAGGTTTGACCATTCTATTTTGGGGTATAGTTTTCCGGTGTGGATAAAATATTCCACAGCTTCCAGCCCTAATGCAATATCCTTTAAAGCATAATATTTTTTGATAGGGGATTGCCCACCATATTCTAAGGGACAATCTTGCTCAACGCCTTCAAAATTAGAGTTATAGCATGAATAATACACCTCATCTTCTTCATTGCCATAAAGCAAAGCCATCCATTCTCCATCACAAATAGCATCTAAAAAATGTGATTCTTGGTATTCATCAAGATAAAAAATAAAGTCATCACCTTTTGCAAGCTGTTTCAGTAGCTGAGCAATAACAGTTTGCGTAATTTCTTCTTTTTTAAAGTTTGTAGAATGGGGATAGGATTCAATACCTGTCACAACAATCGCTGTTTTATCAAATGTGGGGACAGTCTCGTGTTTTTGGAAAATTTCAATTTTTCCAAGCTCTGTTTCAATGACTCTGTTTTCTATAAAATACCTTCTTTCTTTTGCATATATACTTTATTGATAATAGACCAGATTTCCGGTATATCGTTGCCCATCCATTGCCCAAATCTGCTCAAATTCTTCTTTTGTGATATTTAATGCGTAAAATTGGTCTGGTTCATTCTGTAAAGACATATTATTGATTTCCTCTGCTGTGGGCACAGGGGCTTCTGTTACAAATTCAAAGCCTTCGTTGTCAACTTGTTTGATATGTCGGTCAGAAAACACCTCAACCAATCGTCTGGCATACCGTTCCTCCGTTTCGTCCACCTCATAAAACAAAATCACAGCCGCATCTTTGTTCGGATGGGAATGGTACCAAAAGCATTTTAGATATTCCATTAAAATTCTCCTCCGATAGCACTTTATATGACGAAAGTAGTATTATATGAGGGTATTATACAATAGAATCATTTGATTAGCAATATTTTATTGTTGGCTTTGTAAAAAATATAAAATTGAACCCATTAAAACAAAAAGCGTTTGTATTACTGAAAAAGCAATCCAAACGCAAGTATCTATAAAAAATTCAATTTAAAAAACTTCAATCATTTTCAAAACCATACCATCTGGCTCTTTGAAGTACATCGCACGGCTTTTTTGAAACCCTTTCATTGTAAAATCAAAAAAGTCATGAGGTTTACATAAAAATTCTACACCCAAAGCGCACAGACGATGATATTCTCGCCAGAGGTTATCCGTGAAGAAACAAATTTCAGAAACAGAAGAAGAAAGAAAAGTGCTTTTTTGACCTTTTTCTTGCTGAGAGGTAAATTCAATCAGTTCAATCGAAGGACTTTCTATGGTTCTGCTACCCTGCAAACTGGCAACTTTTGCATAGCAGTTTGATTTTTTAAATAGCTTTTGGGTGTCTTCTTGAGCAAAGGTTGTTTTGTTTTGCAGTGATAGCCCAAGAGTATCCTGATAAAATGACAAAGAACGGTCAAGGTCTTTTACGGTTATGCCAATTTATAAAGTAGGTTCACCCATTATAATACACTCCTTTTTTATTCTTTCATTGCAGAAAACAGTGTGCGGAACAGAAAATAAATTCCAACAGTTAAAACGATATGACTAATGCCAGCCAATCCGCCAATCATGTGGTCTGCAAAGCTGCTGATAGGGAATGAAAACAATTGAACCAGCCCACGAATTGTCATAAACACCAATGTTGCCCAAAGGCCGGCATTGTATGTATAAACAAAGAGGCGAAAAGATTTGTGCTGTTCCAAATGAAAAACCTGCATCAATACCGGGATTGCAAGGAATACAGCAGTTCCCAAAGCGAGTGCGTGTCCATGAACAACTCCCAACACAGATTTTCCATCAAAATTTGTATAATAGGCAGCTTCATGGAAAAATAAACCAACAATCAATCCAAACAGCAAATAACTAACAGAAATACCAAGCATTTTTTTCATAAAGTCCTCCTGAATATAAAAAGCAGTTTATTTAATTTTGATACACAATATTATAACAAGTCGTTATTTTTATGAACAGTACGCACATTTTGGTGCCTTAGAAGTTGATTTTTATTTTTAGTAATATTATAATATTATACATATTATAATACGGATTTCCATCCAAGAATATTAGAGGTGAAAATTAGATGCCAGATTCGCGAGAAAACAAGGTAAGCTGTTCCAATTACAGATGCGAAATTGAACTGACATTGGAGATACTAAGTGGCAAATGGAAAGCATTGATTATATGGAATTTACATCTGCATGAGACCATTCGATACAACGAATTCAGACGGCTGATTCCTTCTGTAACCCAAAAAATGTTGACTCAGCAGTTGAAAGAATTGGAGAAATATGGAATTATTTCTCGGAAAGTGTATCCGTCTGTACCACCAATGGTGGAATACAGCCTGACAGAAACTGGGCTGGAGTTAATTCCTATTTTGGAAGCAATGGACGAATGGGGCAAAAAGTATGTGGAAATATACAACAATATTGTGACCCAGCGGGAAAATGCTGATTTGGATACAGTTGAAAATTGACAGGATATTTCATTTTTTGATGGTGAATTTTTATACAAAATAACCCCGATAATAAAGGTTTTATCATCGGGGTTGTTTTGTATATTGGAATAAAATACCGACCATGCTATTCTTAGAACATCAAAATAAAGGGTAGTTTTAAATGATTCTATTGTCAAACATCATCAAGGAGGAAACAGCAATGGATATTGCAATGCAAATGAAAAAAACAGCACTACGGACAGCTTTGGGATACATTGAGAAAAACCCAGAAAAAAATGCCCTCAAAATTATGGATTGGGTAGATAAATTTGTGGGAGATGGTCCAAATACATTTCCCGAACAGCGAAAAGTTTTTCGCAAAGTGTTGAGTGCCCCTGACAACAACATGAATCAATTGATTATGGGGATACTGAAAGATATTGACAATGATGTGTTAAAGGCGACCTTTGAAAACTTTTTCCTCAATGCCAGCTTGCTGGGATGGGCAAAACAGGAGGAAAACCGTGCAAAGTTTGGCTGCAATATTCCTTGGGCAATCTTGATGGACCCCACTTCTGCCTGCAATCTGCATTGTACCGGCTGTTGGGCGGCAGAATACGGAAACAAACTGAACATGACCTATGATGAGTTGAGTAATGTTATTTGTCAGGGCAAAGAGTTAGGAACTTATATGTATATCTTTTCTGGTGGTGAACCCTTGGTACGCAAAAAAGATATTTTGCGCCTTTGCACAGAACATTCTGACTGTCAGTTTTTGGCATTTACCAATGGCACTTTAATTGACCAAGAGTTTGCCAAAGAGATGTTGCGTGTCAAAAACTTTATCCCTGCAATTAGTGTAGAAGGGTTTGAGGAAGCAACAGATTTCCGTCGTGGAGAAGGCACCTATCAGGCAGTTATAAAGGCGATGACAATCCTGAAAGAAAACAAATTGCCTTTTGGCATTTCTTGCTGCTATACTTCAAAAAATGTGGATTCTATCAGTTCAGAGGAATTTATTGATTGGATGGTTGAGTGTGGAGCAAAATTTGCATGGTTTTTCCACTATATGCCGGTTGGCAATGAGGCAGTAACAGAACTTTTGCCAAACCCGGAACAACGCAGAGTGATGTATCAAAAAATTCGGGAATATCGTGAAACAAAACCAATCTTTACCATTGATTTCCAGAATGATGGTGAATATGTGGATGGCTGTATTGCAGGTGGACGCAATTATTTGCACATCAGTGCCAACGGAGATGTAGAGCCTTGTGCATTCATTCACTATTCTGATTCTAACATTCGTGAAAAAACATTGCTGGAGTCCTTGCAGTCTCCGCTGTTTATGGCATATCATGATAATCAGCCTTTCAACTGCAACCATTTGCAGCCATGTCCCATGCTGGAAAACCCTCAAATGCTCAAAAAGATGGTGCATTGTTCTTGTGCACATTCTACTGATTTGCAATCCCCCGAAAATGTAGACCACCTTTGTGATAAGTGTACACCTTATGCAGAATGTTGGGAATCTGAAGCGAAACGCTTATGGGAAGTAAGCCATAAAAGCAAATAAATCATAAACATAAAAATCGAATTTTGCGTTTGTAAGCAAAGTTCGATTTTTTTATTTGCTGT
>JAHHUF010000124.1 GCA_020024115.1 Anaerofilum sp. | reverse complement strand
CTATCGGGAAATCACCCGCAAAGTCGGCATTACCATGCACAGAAATCTTGCAAACTCCATTCAGGATTTTTCAGAAAGTAAATAATTTTCTATACAAAAAGGGGCAGATGATAAAAAACTTATCATCTGCCTTTTTTTGTAAATTGTAAAATCGACTCAATTGGGGTAAGATAAAACCATAAAATCAATCCAAAATCATTTCGATATACAGAAAGGCGGTCTATTATTATGGAAAATAAAGTTGTAAAACTCACTGTTGCAGCGGCAGGTTTGGCAGGTGCAGGCGCAGTTTTGGCAAGTAAACGGAAAAATAACACCCAAAAGAAAAAAACAGTTGCTGCAAAAAGAGCTGTGAACAAAGACTATCGCAATACCGAGCTGGGAATGCATGAGAGAAACAGCAAAAATATTTATTACAGCAACGGTAACTATGAAGCATTTGCTCGCCCCGAAAAGCCCGAAGGTGTAGACGAAAAAAATGCTTATATTGTGGGCAGCGGTTTGGCTTCTTTGGCAGCAGCTTGCTTCTTGGTTCGTGATGGACAGATGCCTGGTTCCCATATCCATATTTTGGAGGCAATGGATATTGCAGGTGGTGCTTGTGATGGTATCAATGACCCCAGCCGTGGGTATATCATGCGTGGTGGTCGAGAGATGGAAAACCACTTTGAATGTCTTTGGGATTTGTTCCACAGTATTCCTTCTCTGGAAAAACCAGGCGCCTCTGTGTTGGACGAATTCTATTGGCTGAATAAACACGACCCAAACTATTCTTTGTGCCGTGCAACTGTTAACCGTGGTGAAGATGCACACACCGATGGAAAATTCAATCTGAGCCAAAAAGCCTGCATGCAAATCGTCAAACTGTTTATGACAAAAGATGAAGATTTGTATGATAAAACCATCGAAGATGTATTTGATGATGAAGTGTTTAACTCTACTTTCTGGCTGTACTGGAGAACCATGTTTGCTTTTGAAAACTGGCACAGTGCATTGGAGATGAAGCTGTATTTCCAACGCTTTATCCACCATATTGCAGGTTTGCCGGATTTCAGTGCTTTGAAATTCACTCGTTACAACCAGTATGAATCCTTGATTTTGCCAATGCAGAAATATTTGGAAGCAGCGGGTGTAGACTTCCAGTTTAACACCGAAGTTACCAATGTTTTGTTTGACATCAAAGAAGATAAAAAGGTTGCAACTGCAATTGAATGTAAGGTTAAGGGTGTAGAAAAAGGAATTCTGCTGTCTGAAAATGACCTAGTCTTTGTAACAAACGGCAGTTGTACCGAGGGAACCATTTATGGTGACCAAAACCACGCTCCCAACGGAGATGCAGAAGTGCGTACCAGTGGATGCTGGAACTTGTGGAAAAATATTGCAAAACAAGACCCATCCTTTGGACATCCAGAGAAATTCTGTTCTGATATTGCAAAAACCAACTGGGAATCTGCTACAATCACCACTTTGGATGATGCTATCATTCCTTATATCACCAATATCTGCAAACGAGACCCTCGCACCGGCAAGGTTGTAACAGGCGGTATTGTAAGCTGCAAGGATTCTAAATGGCTGATGAGTTGGACAATCAACCGTCAGGGTCAGTTTAAAGAGCAAGACCCAGAAAAAGTTTGTGTTTGGGTTTATGGTTTGTTCACTGATGTTCCCGGTGACTATGTGAAGAAACCTATGAAAGAATGTACAGGTAAAGAAATCACCGAAGAATGGTTGTATCACATTGGCGTGCCAGAGGAGCAAATTCCAGAACTGGCAGAGCATAGTGCAGTTTGTGTTCCCACTATGATGCCTTATATCACGGCATTCTTTATGCCTCGTACAAAAGGCGATCGCCCAGATGTTATCCCTGATGGCTGTGTGAACTTTGCGTTCTTGGGTCAGTTTGCTGATACCCCTCGTGACACTGTATTTACCACCGAATATTCCGTCCGTACCGCAATGGAAGCTGTTTATGGTTTGCTGGGTGTAGACCGTGGTGTTCCTGAGGTTTGGGGCAGCGTATACGATGTGCGTGATTTGCTGGATAGCTCTGTTCGTTTGATGGACGGAAAATCTCCGCTGGAAATGGAATTGCCCGGTGTTGTCAATCTGGTTAAAAAGCCCTTGTTGAAAGCAATCAAAGGAACTGTTGTGGAAAAGATTCTGAGAGAGCATAATATCATAAAAGACTATATGATGTAAAATTTTTAATATGCCATCCATTTTAGGACAGCAGTTATAAAATAGCAATCGGCAGTATTCATGTATTTTGGATACTGCCGATTTTATCTTTTGTTGTGCACTGTATGATGGGTGGATTGTGTGGAATAAGTATGATATAGTAAATCTGTAAATAAAGTGAATGATTAGGGCTATCTGAAAAGTTGAAATTTCTCTTCTTTAATTTGTTGGTTGTTAGATATGCCCGAAGCAAATTGGTAGAGGTGACATGATGACAACAGAAGAAGCAAGAGTAAAAATAGCCATTCATGCAGGAAAAACAGAAAACTTTTCTGAGGGATACAGGTATGCTTTAAGGTGTGGCTTTTGCGATGTGAAAGATATACAACAAAAGTTTGATGAAATTTTTATATGCTTAAAGGTATTGAAAGAAGGGGCTTGTTTTGACTGTGCAGATACAGAATTGCTTGCGGAATTAAATGAAATATTATGGGGAAGTATTTTATATATAAACAGTCAAGGAGATAATTATCATGTAATAGGTGTTTTTGCAGAAGTATTATCCGAGACATTGTTTTATCTTTTAGAAAACACAGACAATCCTTTTGATGCTTTTGATTATTACAAAGAGAATTATGACGATATATTGTATGAACCTACAAAAAATAGCAGTTAATTTGTCATACAGTTTAACAGTCAAAACGGGTTTGTTGAAAGTTTCAATATACCTGTTTTATTTGAATTTTAACCAATGATGTTCTTTTAGAGGGTGGCTTTTTTGTTCATCTGCCGAAAAATTTTGGTGTAATCCACCATCTGAAATTATGCTGTATCGCCTTAAAAAACATAGTACAACCTGTCAAAAGCATAGGTTGGTAGAAAGAACAAAAGGAGGCAGCAAGATGTTTACAGAGATTTTAGGTGTTGCAGCAGTTCGCTTTTTGTACTTGGCACTGCATTTGGAAACATCTTCTTTTCCACAGCCATTAAATGCAAAACAAGAAATTGAAGCGTTTCGGCTGTTGAAAGAACAGCAAGATTTGAAAGCAAGGGATAATATTATCCAGCACAACCTGCGGCTTGTGGCACACATTGCAAAAAAATATTACCATACCACAGCAGAGCAAGAGGATTTAATCAGTGTGGGAACCATTGGTCTTATCAAAGCGGTGAATACCTTTGACCACACAAAAGGAGCTCGTTTTGCCACATATGGCGCACGATGTATTGAAAATGAAATTTTAATGTATTTGCGCAGTGAAAAAAAGACTGCTGCAAATATTTCAATGCAGGAACCGGTAGATGGAGCATCTGACAGCGGAAATTTAACCATATTGGATACCCTAACCGATGAATATCGCATGGATGAAGATGTTGAGCGAAAAGAGCAATGTAACCAAGTAAGAGCATTGGTTGACCGTTTGCAAGGCAGAGAGCGACAGGTGATTTTGCTGCGATATGGTTTGGCAGGGCAGCCGCCTATGACGCAAAATCAAGTGGCTGCACTGTTGGGCATTAGCCGCAGTTATATTTCAAGAATTGAGAAAAAGGCTGTAGAACAAATGAAACAATATGTTTGATAAATACTTTGCAATTTCGATTGTCAGTGTCAATAAATATTTAATACTATTTCTAAATAGAGTGTAAAAGTGCAATGTTGACATTATAAATAAAAAGAATTATACTATATCTAGTGTAAAACAAACTTTTTTGATACTATAATAGTATAAATTAAGATATTAAAAGGGTTTATTTTAATATTGTTATTTTGTTGCGTGGTACTGCAAATGAGATAAAGTCTAAAAGGAAGGAAGTTTTATGGATTTTTGCAAAATAACAGAGGAACTTTGGAAATACTATCTTTCAAATGATGAAGAAGATAATAAGAAAGCCTTTCAGTGGATAGACGAAAACGCTATTATAATTGGTACCGGAGCCCATGAGTTTTATGTTGGACTTGAAAGTTTTAGCACTGCTTGGTTGGAGGAAACAAAAGAACGAAAGGAAATTTTATTTCAACTCAAAAATTTGTGGTGCGAACAAAAAGAACTTTCTTCTGATGTTTATTTAGTATATGGCAGTATTTATATTTTTTGGGAAAGTGATGATAAAAGCGTTTACATTAACATGAACAGCCGCTTTTCGGTCATTTATAAAAAGATAAATGATGTTTGGAAAATTGTCCACATTCATCAGTCAGTTCCCAATGTGGAGCAAATGGACGGAGAATATTATCCCAAAACGCTGCACAATCAGATTGAAAAAACAAAAGAACTGGTTGCCCACATGGCAGATTTGGCACTGAAAGATGGATTGACAAATCTGATTAACTATCGAGGCTTGGAAGATGTTTGGGAATCTTGGAACAAAGAACAAAGCTGGATTTTTGTGATAGACTTGGATG
>JAHHUF010000123.1 GCA_020024115.1 Anaerofilum sp. | reverse complement strand
TCTTTACACAAAGCATGAATTTCTGCTACTTGACTGATATTTCCGCTTGCTTCTTTAATTGCTACAATGTTAGGATGTTTGGAAAGTTCTTTGCAGGTAGCAGGAGCAATATTAACCGCTGTGCGGCTAGGAACATTATAAAGCATAACTGGAATTGATACCGTATCTGCAATACTGGTAAAATGGCGAATCAATCCAGCCTGACTTGTTTTATTATAATAAGGAGTCACTTGCAAAATTGCATCAACCCCTAATTTCTCAGCTTGTTTGGAAAGGTCAATTGCATGCTGTGTATCATTAGAACCTGTTCCGGCAATTACAGGGATTCTTCCTCCAACTGTTTTGACTGCATATTCAATACATTCTAAATGTTCGGCATCAGGCATTGTAGAAGCCTCACCGGTAGTTCCACAAATAATAATTGCATCTGTCTCATTTTTAATTTGGTCTTCAATAATACGACCAAGTTCCGGATAATTGATTGAACCATCCGCATACATAGGGGTGATGATTGCAACACCTGCACCAGTAAATACTGTCTTTTTCATAACTGAAATACTCCTCTCAAAAATTTGAAAGTCAATCAGTCCAAATACCCTTTTGCAGCAAGCAGTTCAGCCAATAAAACAGCCCCACCAGCTGCACCACGCAGAGTATTGTGTGATAGACATACAAATTTATAGTCATACTGTGTATCTTCTCTTAAGCGACCAATTGAAACTGCCATACCATTTTCCAAATTACGATCCAATTTCGCTTGTGGACGATTTTCTTCTTCAAAATAATGCAAAAATTGTTTTGGTGCACTAGGCAGATTTAATTCCTGAGCAGTTCCGGAAAAACCAGCCCATTTTTCAAGAATTTCTTCACGAGAAGGTTTTTTGTCAAAGCTGACAAAAACAGCTGCAGTGTGTCCATCTAATACAGGGATTCGCAAACATTGTGCTGTGATGGCAGGGGACTGTGCTGCAACAATTTTGTTGTTTTCAATATGCCCCCACAGTTTTGATGGTTCTTTTTCGCTTTTTTCTTCTTCCCCTCCAATAAAAGGAATACAATTGTCTACCATTTCCGGCCATGTTTCAAATGTTTTTCCTGCTCCAGAAATTGCTTGATAGGTACATACCAAACATTTAGAAACACCAAAGTCTTTCATCAATGGGTGCAAAGCGGGAACATAACTTTGCAATGAGCAGTTTGATTTTACCGCAATAAATCCTCGCTTTGTTCCAAGACGCTTCCTTTGACTTTGGATAATTTGGATGTGGTCTGCATTGATTTCAGGAACAACCATTGGTACATCTTCTGTAAATCTATTTGCACTATTATTGGAAACCACCGGACATTCTGCTTTTGCGTATGCCTCTTCCAACGCCTTGATTTCGTCCTTTTTCATGTCCACAGCACAAAATACAAAATCAACTTTTTCAACAACACTTTTCACATCTGAAGCATCCAAAACAATCAGGTCTGCTGCTGCTTGTGGCATAGGGGAGGGCATTGCCCATCGACTTCCAATTGCTTGTTGATATGTTTTTCCGGCAGAACGGGGAGAAGCTGCAACAGCTGCTAGTTCAAACCATGGGTGGTTTTCTAATAAAGAGACAAATCGTTGCCCTACCATACCAGTTGCACCCACAATACCTACCTTAAACTTTTTCATTTCACTCATTCCTTTCCCATTTCCCTTAAATAAAAGCCGGAAGATGAAAAAAACCGGCTTGAAAACCGGCAGAATATGCAATATAATTATGATTGCATATTGCACAGCGCACCACAGAAACGAAACCGTTTGTATGACAGTTACAGACCTTTCGGCGAATGTAACCAAGCCTACCGTTTGCCGAGTGAGTAAACTTTCGGCGGAAATGCCCTTTCTCTCTCATAAGTTAGTAAAATCGGCGGCGATGTGAGGGTACTCATGCATTCCGCAACCTCTGTGCTTTTTAATATACCATCTTGCCGCTATCAATGTCAATGGAAGAAAGGGAAAACATTCATGTTAAAAAATGATTTTTGGTATGATTTGCCCAAAGAACTAATTGCTCAAGAGCCATGCAGTCCACGCGATGCAGCCAGACTTTTGCGTATGGACAGAAAAACAGGGGAGTTACAGCACTCTATTTTCAATCAACTTCCTGATTTATTATATGCAGGAGATTTACTGGTTGTGAATAATTCCAAAGTTTTGCCTGCGCGATTGATTGGACACAAAGCAGAAACCGGTGCTGTGTGTGAATTGTTGCTGCTGCGTGAAAATAAGAAAGATGAATGGGAATGTCTTGCAAAACCAGGTAAAAAGCTGAAACAAGGGGTTCAGATTATTTTTGGAGATGGTTCTCTTGTTGCGGAAATTCTCGATACCTATGAAGATGGCAACAAATTGGTTCATTTTCGTTATGATACAGCAACCTTATATGAAAAACTAGATGCTTTTGGGAAAATGCCTTTACCTCCTTATATTACAAGTCAACTAGAAGATAGTTCTCAATATCAAACTGTTTATGCAAAAGAACTTGGAAGTGCAGCAGCTCCAACTGCTGGTTTGCACTTTACACCAGAGTTAATGGAAACCTTGAAAGCAAAGGGAGTTCGTTTTGCTGAGGTGACACTTCATGTAGGATTGGGTACATTCCGCCCAGTCAAAGAAGAAACGATTGAAAACCACAGAATGCACAGCGAATGGTATAGTATCAGTGAAGAAACAGCTCAATTGATTCAGGAAACCAAAAAGAATGGTGGCAGAGTGGTTGCAGTGGGAACCACAAGCTGCCGAACTTTGGAATCTGCCGCAAAAGCAAATGGCGGAAAAATTTGCGCTTCCAGTGGTGATACAGATATTTTTATTTATCCTGGATATGAATTTCAATGTATTGATGGATTGATTACAAACTTCCATCTTCCTGAAAGCACCTTGGTAATGCTTGTTGCTGCATTTTGTGGATATCAAAACACAATGAATGCCTATAAGGTAGCAGTTGAAGAAAAATATCGTTTCTTTAGTTTTGGAGATGCAATGTTATTAACCTAACTTGAAAAGAGAAAGGATGAAATTGATTTATGCCTTATAAACTAATAAAAACAGAACACAATGCCCGTCGTGGTGAATTTGAAACCCCTCATGGAACTGTCCAAACACCTGCTTTTATGAATGTTGCAACTGCTGCTGCTATCAAAGGTGGATTATCTGCTTTTGATTTAAAGGATATTGGTTGTCAAGTTATGTTATGCAACACATACCATTTGCATTTGCGTCCAAGTGATAAGTTGGTTGCAGAAATGGGCGGTTTGCATAAATTCACAAAATGGGATGGGCCCATTTTGACTGACAGTGGCGGATTTCAGGTATTTAGTTTGGCACAACTTCGTAAAATTGAAGAAGAAGGAGTTATGTTCCATTCTCACCTGGATGGAAGAAAAATCTTTATGGGTCCAGAGGAAAGTATGCAAATTCAAGCAAATCTCGGCTCTACCATTGCAATGGCGTTTGATGAATGTATCAAAAACCCTGCTGAACATGATTATGCAAAAGATTCTTGTGCAAGAACTGTTCGCTGGCTAAAACGCTGCAAAACAGAGTTGAACCGTTTGAAAGATGAAGGAAAAACAGTAAATCCTCAGCAAATGCTGTTTGGTATTAACCAAGGCTGCTGCTATGATGATTTGCGAACTGAACACATGAAAGAAATTGCAGAACTGGATTTGGATGGATATGCTTTGGGAGGATTGGCAGTAGGGGAGCCAACAGAAGAGATGTATCGTGTTATCAGTGTTGTAGAACCTCATATGCCTAAAGATAAAATTCGCTATCTAATGGGTGTTGGTACACCAGGAAATATTATTGAGGCTGTTTCTCGTGGTGTTGATTTGTTTGATTGTGTAATGCCAAGCCGAAATGCTCGGCATGGACATTTGAATACTTGGAGTGGTGTAATTAACATCAAAAATTTAAAATACGAAAAGGATGAATCTCCGATTGATGTAGAGTGCAATTGCCCTGTATGCCAAAACTTTTCTCGTTCTTATATTCGTCATCTTTTCAAAGCGGATGAAATTTTAGGAATGCGCTTAGCTGTCATGCACAATTTGTACTTCTACAATCATTTGCTGGAAAGAATCCGTGATGAGTTGGACGCTGGCACATTTCAAGCATTTCATAATAAATATGTCACTTTATTGGATGGTAGAATTTAAATTTGATTGAAGAATTTTTTATATTGAAACTTCTTTCGTTTTTATGTATAATATTCTAGTAACTATAAGGAGGTTTTATATTATGAACTTTGGTTTTTTGGATGCAGCAGCTCCTGTTGATGCAAGTGCTGCAATGGGTTTGACAATGTTTTTGCCTATGATTATTGTTTTGGTGATGATGTATTTTGTTATATATCGTCCACAAAAAAAGCAGCAGAAAAAAGAGGCAGAAATGCGCAACTCAATTGAAATTGGTGATGAAGTAACAACTATTGGTGGTATTGTTGGCCGTGTTGTTGCTATCAAAGAGGATACCTTTGTTTTGGAAACCGGCAATGACCGTGTAAAAATTCGTTTCCGTCGCAGTGCGATTCGTTCTGTTGAAAAACTGAGCATGGAATAAAGATAACATTTTGTTCTGAAATGCACTTCACACACATATCCATTTAATAAATGGAAGTGTGGGGGTGCATTT
>JAHHUF010000122.1 GCA_020024115.1 Anaerofilum sp. | reverse complement strand
AATTTCGTAGTTTTCAGATACGCCCTAATTTGATACAAGATAATTTTAAAAAATAAAATAATTGCTCTTTTTCAACAATTTTGTTATAATAACAAATAACTTCCTGACACAAAGATGCAATCTGCGTGAAAGGTGTTGCATAACACAAAAACAAGCCTGCAAATCTGTGGGTATTTTTGCCGCACCTAAAAATAGGGAGCGGCATTTTTTATTTTTAGGAGATTAAATTATGGAAACAAGAATTGCTGTGATGAGCATTATTGTAGAAAATCCAAATGTAGTGGAAACAATCAACAATTTGCTTCATGATTATAGCGAATATATTATTGGTCGTATGGGTATCCCCTATCGAGCCAAAGCACGAAAAGTGAGCATTATTAGCATTGCAATGGATGCACCACAGGATACCATTTCTTCTTTGGCAGGAAAGGTGGGCAAGCTGCCCGGAATCAGTGTAAAAACAGCTTTGTCCAATGTGATTAACAATGACCAATGAAACGAAACAACTGATTGAAAAACTGGCAGACAACCATAGTTTGACACAAAAAGAATATGTACAACTGATTCAAAATCGAGATAACAAATCTCAAACTTTTGCAGCAAAACTTGCCAGACAAGCTGCTGATGAGGTCTATGGCAAAACAATCTTTATTCGTGGTTTGATTGAAATTAGCAACATCTGCAAAAATGATTGTTTATACTGCGGAATCCGACGAGGAAATAAGGAGTGTAATCGCTATCGTTTAGCACCAGAACAAATATTGGATTGCGTCAATCAAGGGTATGAAATTGGGTTTCGCAGTTTTGTATTGCAGGGGGGAGAAGATGGCTGGTTTACAGATGAAGTTCTTTGCCTGTTGATTCAAAAAATCAAAACAGACCATCCCGATTGCGCTGTGACCCTGTCGCTGGGAGAACGCAGCAGAAAAAGTTATCAAAAATTGCGTGATGCAGGGGCAGACCGCTATTTGCTTCGACATGAAACAGCAGATTCAACACACTACTCTCAACTGCACCCAGACGAAATGTCTTGGGAGCATCGCATCCATTGTTTAAAAGAACTCAAACAATTGAACTATCAAGCAGGCTGTGGCTTTATGGTTGGTTCACCCTATCAAACAGTAGAACATCTTGCAAAGGATTTAAAATTTATCGAAGAATTTAGTCCAGCGATGTGTGGAATTGGGCCATTTATCCCACATACAGATACACCTTTTCGGGATAAAGCAGCAGGAAGTGTAGAACTCACCTGCTTTTTGTTGTCGTTGGTTCGGTTGATTCATCCAAAGTTATTGCTTCCGGCAACAACGGCTCTCGGCTCCATTGACCCGCAAGGGAGAGAAAAAGGCATTTTAAGTGGTGCAAATGTAGTGATGCCAAACCTGTCACCTGTTGCAGTGCGAGAAAAGTATATGCTGTACAACAACAAACTGTCCAGTGGTGCAGAAGCGGCACAAAATTTAAAAGAATTAAAACAACGCATGGCATCCATTGGCTATGAAATTGTAGTCGACCGTGGTGACAGCAAACAACAAGGAGATTGAACTCTATGGCAATTTATAATCCAAAGTCTTTAAAAGCAGAAGAATTTATCAATGATGAAGAAATTCAAGAAACATTAGCTTATGCACAAGCAAACAAAGATAATTTTGCTCTGATTGACCAAATTTTGGACAAAGCTCGCCCCAAAAAAACAAAAACAGGCTATACCTGTGCCGGTCTGAACCATAGAGAAGCATCTGTGCTGCTTGCTTGTGAAAACTCGGAAAAAATCCAGGAAATCTATAAAATTGCAGAACAAATCAAACAAACCTTTTATGGCAATCGCATTGTGATTTTTGCACCCTTGTATCTATCAAACTATTGCATCAATGGCTGTGTGTATTGTCCTTATCATGCAAAAAACAAAACCATTACCCGAAAAAAACTCACGCAGGAAGAAATTAAAGCCGAAGTTATTGCATTGCAGGATATGGGGCATAAGCGTTTGGCAATTGAAACAGGAGAAGACCCTGTAAACTGTTCAATTGATTATGTTTTGGAAAGCATCAAAACCATTTATAGTGTTCATCATAAAAACGGAGATATTCGCCGTGTCAATGTGAATATTGCGGCAACCACAGTGGAAAATTATCGCAAATTGAAAGATGCCGGAATTGGCACTTATATTTTGTTTCAGGAAACCTACCACAAACAAAGCTATGAGCAGCTGCATCCCACTGGGCCAAAGCACAAGTATGACTACCATACCGAAGCAATGGACAGAGCAATGGAAGGCGGCATTGATGATGTAGGGCTGGGCGTTTTGTTTGGCTTAGAGCGATATAAATATGAATTTGCAGGTCTGCTCATGCACGCAGAACACTTGGAGGTAGTGCATGGAGTGGGGCCGCACACCATTAGTGTTCCCCGTTTGAAACGCGCTGATGACATTGACCCTGATTCTTTTGACAATGGAATTGATGATGACACCTTTGCACAAATCACAGCCTGTATCCGTTTGGCAGTGCCATATACAGGAATGATTGTTTCTACCAGAGAATCCGAACAAGTGCGGGAAAAACTTCTCAAATTGGGAATTTCTCAAGCAAGTGGGGCATCCAGAACATCGGTTGGTGGATATACAGAAAAAGAACGCCCCCACGATTCCGAGCAGTTTGATGTGTCAGACCAGCGTACACTGGATGAGGTTGTTCGCTGGCTGATGAAAACCGAGCATATTCCTTCTTTCTGCACAGCTTGCTATCGTTTGGGGCGTACAGGCGACCGCTTTATGAGTTTGTGTAAATCAGGGCAAATGCTCAACTGTTGTCACCCCAACGCATTGATGACCCTTTCTGAATATTTGGAAGATTATGCCTCACCGGAAACAAAGGAACTGGGGTATCAGGTCATTCAAAAAGAATTGGAAAAAATTCCAAGTGAAAAAGTGCGGGCAATTGCGGAGAAAAATATTGCAGAAATTCTCCAATCAAATCGCCGTGATTTTCGTTTTTGATTATTTTACAGCATTAAAGTAAGAGGTTTATTATGAGTCTAAATGGTACAACCTATTCTGAGCGAATTCATATTGGATTTTTTGGGCTTCGCAATGCAGGAAAATCCAGTCTGGTGAATGCAGTAACAGGGCAGGATTTGGCGGTGGTTTCGGATGTAAAAGGAACTACCACCGACCCAGTGAAAAAAGCAATGGAATTGCTTCCGCTAGGGCCTGTTCTTATCATTGATACTCCTGGGCTGGATGATGAAGGGGAGTTGGGAGCATTGCGTATTAAAAAAACACAAAATATCCTAAGTCAAACCGATATTGCAGTGTTGGTGGTTGATGCTGCAAAAGGATTGAACTGGCAAGATAAAGAATTGCTGCAATTGTTCCAAAAGCGAAATTTGCCCTATATTTTGGTTTGGAATAAAATTGATTTGCTGCAAACGCCACTATCCTGCCAGCAAAATGAAGTTTGTGTCAGCAGTATAACAGGGGAAGGAATTCATAGATTAAAGGAGATGCTGGGAGCATTACACAAAGAAAATGCACTCCAAAAACATATTGTGGCAGATTTGCTGGAACCGGGCGATGTGGTGGTTTTGGTAATTCCCATTGATGAATCAGCCCCTAAAGGCAGATTGATTTTGCCGCAGCAGCAAACCATTCGGGATATTTTAGAGGCTGGCTGTACTGTTGTTTCTTGCAGAGATACAGAACTTCCACAAACATTGAATACACTAAAAGCAAAACCAAAGTTGGTTATCACAGATTCACAGGCGTTTGGGCGGGTAGCAAAGGATGTTCCATCGGATATATTGCTCACATCCTTTTCCATTTTGTTTGCTCGCTATAAAGGTGAACTTAGCATATTGGTGCAAGGGGCAGCCAAGTTGTCGGAATTAAAAAAAGAGGATTGTGTTTTGATTTCGGAGAGTTGTACCCATCATCGGCAGTGCGGCGATATTGGAACGGTGAAAATTCCACATTGGATTGGACAATTTTCAAAAGAAACACCGCACTATACCTTTACCTCTGGCAATGATTTTCCGAACCAATTGAAACAGTATTCTTTGGTGGTGCATTGTGGAGGTTGTATGCTCAACGAAAAAGAAATGAAGCATCGCATCCAAACCGCTTTGGAGCAAGAAGTTCCAATTGTCAACTATGGAATTGCCATTGCACATATGCATGGCATTTTAAAACGAAGTTTGGAGATTTTTCCGGATATGCTGGCATTGTTGCAATGAGACTTGCATAATTTTTATTGATTCTACCTTTTTGTATCAGAAGCGAATCTGTTGCGGCAAGCAAGAAAACGGATAACAATGGTGGAGGTTATTACTGAAAAATTGCAGACTTGGAACGCAAAACAGCGTTATACAAGGATTACGAATTTTTTGGCATCTGATAGAAAATATATAAAAAATAGGGATAGTCGTTCAATTTAACAGAAAAAGGAATGAGAAAAGTGGTTTGGATTTGGAAAGCAAAAATACAGGATATTTCCAAAATTTCAGAAATTTTTGTGTTTGGAAAAAGAACTGCATATAGACATATTTTTAACAATAATATTATTTCTTCCAATGAAATTCAAGTGCTGAAAATAGCAGAGGAATATAAAAACAACCCAAACTTATTAAATAGTGTATACCCGAGTAATGTGATATAATAGGAACATCAGGACAGAA
>JAHHUF010000121.1 GCA_020024115.1 Anaerofilum sp. | reverse complement strand
GGGAAGGTTACATTCACATCAAACTCCTCACCTGCTTCGTGACCAATCATCTGGTCCTCAAAACCGGGGATGAACTGACCGCTGCCCAGCTCCAAGCTGTAATTTTCGGCTTTGCCGCCTTCAAAAGCAACGCCATCAACAAAGCCCTCGAAGTCAAACTTTGCAGTGTCACCCTTCTCTGCTTTGCCCTCACGGGTAACAACGCGTGCATTACGCATCTGCATACGGGAAATCTCCTCGTCTACATTGCTGTCTTCAACAGGGTTGACAGATTTAGATGCTTTCAATCCTTTATATTCACCAACGGTGATTTCAGGTTTCACAAAAACCTTAACCTTCAGCACAACGCCTTCTTCCAAAGAAGAAGAAACAACATCAGCCTCAGGACGGCTTACAGGCTCTACACCAGCCTCCTCGATTGCAGCCTGATATGCTGCGGGGAACAAATCATTGATTGCGTCATAGTGGAAAATCTCTGCACCATACATCTTCTCAATCAGATGACGAGGTGCCTTGCCCTTACGGAAACCAGGCAGGGTGTATTTTTTTGCCTCACGCTTTGCAACCTTGTCAACAGCAGCTTTGAAATCCTCAGCAGATGCAGAGAACTCCAACTCTACCATGCTGTTTTCCAGTTTTTCACATTTTACCAGACTCATTGTATTTCCTCCAGATAAAGAAATTCGGTTTATTATACCATAAACCCGAAAAAACAACAGGTTTGTGGTAATTGCTCTGCATAATAAAACAGAACTTTTCCAAGGCAAAACACCTTGTTGTACACACGAAAAAAAGCAGCCAGCCACAGTGCTGCAAAGTCACCGCAGCCATTTGGTTGGAACCGGTATAATAAACACCTGACGGCTATTATATCACATTTATTTTGAAATTTCCAGTAATATTCTGCTTTTTCAATAAATTTTATAGGGACAAAACTCCAAACCGTCCGCAGAAACCAATTTGTAGACGATTCCGCTGCGCTCTCCCTGCACTGCAAATCGAATGGCACCGCCATGCAAATGCCCATAAAAACAGTGTTTTACACCAAACTGTTCCAGCAGCTCCACCACTCCATCAGCACTTGCATTCGGATAAATGGGGGGATAATGCACAAACACAAGTTTTTCGCCTTCACCTGCGCTGGAAAGGCTGGCACTCAGCCTGCCCAACTCTCGTGCCATAACTCGCTCGTCTTTTTCCTCTTGTGCATCAAACATCCAGCTTCGGCTGCCGCAAATCCAGACACCTTCCACCAAAATGCTGTTATTATGTAAAATGGTGATGGAATCAAACCCCTGCTCCTCCAAAAATCGTTCCATTTTTGCTTTGGTGCTCCACCAATAGTCGTGATTTCCCTTCAGCAAAATCTTTTTGCCCGGCAAATGATGCAAAAATGTAAAATCCGCTTTACATTCTTCCAAACGCATCGCCCAGGAAATATCCCCGGGAATCACCACAGTGTCTTGTGGTTTGACCAACTTTCGCCAGTTTTCTTCCAAGCGTGCAACATAGTTTTCCCAACCCGAAAACACATCCATTGGTTTTTGGGTTCCCAGTGAAAGGTGCAAATCTGAAATTGAAAAAATTGACATAAATCCCTCCGTTTAAAATTCAATTCAATGGGCATACTGTTATTATGCAGATGATACTGCATTTTAAGTATAGCAATATCGCATAATACAAAGCAGCAATGGAAGCAGCATCTGCTTGGGGCGTTTCTGAAAACAGAAGTTAATCCATTTAACTTTTTTCAGAAAATCCCTGACATTGTGCGGTATTGCAGAATACAAAATTCACCACAGGAAGGAGTTTTTTTATGGATAAGCAGACAAATAACGGGGTTCGCTGCGATGTAGAGCGCTGTATCTATCACGATGGCTGTCATGGCTGCAATGCCTCCAAAATTGAAGTAAGCTGCGGTGGCTCTCCCCAAAGCACCATGTGCTGCACTTTTTGCGAAGAATAAGTTATTTTACAAAGCAGGAGCAGGCTGTTTGTCTGCCCCTGCTTTTTTGTTTCAATCCTTTGCTTGTTCCGCTGCAATTTTGCCCAATGCAGCAGCTTCAATTTCCTGTGGAAGAATGATTGTTTTAAACCGTTCTTGTTTGGTTTCCAACTCTGTCAGCTGTGTTGGTGGGGTTGTTTGGGTTGTTTTTGCCAACAGTTGCAATGCGTCAAAGTCATTCTGAGGCACTGTCTGCCCCAACGCTTTCAGCACAGCAGTTGGAAATTTATAGGGGCTGGCAGTGGACAGTACCACACACAAATTCTTTGTATGCTGTGCTTTGGCTGCACAAAACGCAACTGCTGTATGTGGGTCACACAGATAGTTATCCTGTTCCCAGCGTTCCAGAATTTCCTGTCCTGCTTTTTGGTCATCTGCCCAGTCAGCTGCAAAATCCTGCTGAAGTTTTTGCAATAAATCGGGCTGGATGGTGTAACCTCCTGTTTCAGAAAGCTGTTGCATCAAATTTTTCACTAATGTGTCATCTCCACCACTTATATGATAGAGCAATCGCTCCAAATTGGAAGAAATCAGAATATCCATTGATGGGGATATTGTTTTGAAAAATTCACGCTTTGCATTGTATCTACCGGTTTTCAAAAATTCAGTTAATACATTATTTTTGTTGGATGCACAAATCAGCTTGCCAACCGGCAGACCCATTTGTTTTGCATACCAGCCAGCCAAAATATCGCCAAAGTTTCCAGTGGGGACACAAAAATCCACCTTGTCCCCTATTTGAATGGTTTGTCTTTGCACCAGCTGACCATAAGCATAGAAATAATAGACAATTTGCGGAACCAATCTGCCCCAGTTGATGGAGTTTGCACTGGATAGAGAAACTCCTTTTTCTTTCAATGTTTTGGCAATAGAAGAATCTGCAAACACTTTCTTGACCCCTGTTTGAGCATCATCAAAATTGCCCCGCACTGCATAAACAGCCACATTGCTTCCCTGCTGGGTTGCTATTTGCAGTCGCTGAATTTCACTGGTGCCGCCTGTTGGATAGAACACCTCAATACGAATACCTTCCAAATCTTTGTAGCCTTCCAGTGCCGCTTTGCCTGTATCGCCGGAAGTTGCAACCAAAATCAAGGTTGTATCTGTGCTACTCAGCATTTTGCGAGCCTGCACCAACAAACGAGGCATCATCTGCAATGCGTAATCTTTAAAGGCACAAGTTGGGCCATGCCAAAGTTCCAATGCGCAAATTGTATCATTCACTTGTTTCACCCAACCTGCTTTGCTTTCAAAAGCAGATTGATACACCTCTTTGACAGCCTGTTTTAAAAATTCGGGGTCATAATCTGTCAAAAAGCTGCCGATAATGTTCGCAGCAAGCGAACAATAATCCATCTGACAGGCTTGTTCCACATCAATTTTAGGGAACTGCTGTGGTACAAAAAGCCCTCCATCAACAGAAAGACCTTGCAAAATTGCTTGCGCTGCCGAAACAGAAAGCTGTCCATTGCGTGTACTTGTAAACTGCATAAAAATCCTCCCCATATAGTTCTATTTGTTTAAATCAATCAAACAAACACCATTCTTCTATGGGCAATCATACCATAACTTTTTACAAATTCACAGTATCACTTTGCCAAAAAACAACACAAATTTCAGTAGCTTTTCGTTGAATTGCGCAGTTGTACTTCTATTGAAAACACTTTTACAATGTAAAGGCATTTTCAATGCAGCAAAAACGCTCATTTCCTTTTTTATCCGGAAAAATTTCCATCACATCAAACCGCAATTGCTCACTGCTCTCCGGCAAATACGCCAGATATTGCTGAGCTGCTGCAATCAGTTTTTTCTGCTTGCGAGCGTCTACTGCTTCACAAGGACGCCCCAAACTGTTGCCTGTTCTTGTTTTGACTTCTACAAAAACAATCCATTTGCCAGTTTTTTGTACAATCAAATCAATTTCACCGAAACGGGTGCGATAATTTCTCTCTACAACCCGAAAGCCTTGCTTTTTGTACCAGATTGCAGCAAGGTCTTCCCCTGTTTTTCCCACATCTTGTGCCCAAAGTTTTGGCAGTTTCATTTGACATAGCCTCGTTTTTTCAAAAAGCTCTTGCGATAAAAAGGTGCAACCCCATATTCATCCAACAATTCATAGTGCAGTTTTGTGGGGTATCCTTTATGTTTTGCTAGCTGATATTGTGGATATTCTTTGTCTAATTTTAACATATAGCGGTCACGGGTCACCTTTGCCACAATTGATGCAGCTGCAATGCATGCACTGTTTGCATCTCCTTTGACTACTGCCTGACAGGGAATTTCTGTCTGGGGGCAGCGGTTGCCATCAATCAAAGCCAATGCCGGCGTCTGCTCCAATCCATCAATGGCTTTTGCCATACCATACATGGTTGCCTGCAAAATATTCATTTCATCAATGGTTTTCGGGTCTACCAAAATCACACTGACCGACACTGCTTTTTCCATAATTTGGTCATAGAGTGCATCCCGCTTTTTTTCAGACAGCTTTTTAGAATCATTTACCCCTTCAATCGGTTTTTGAGGGTCAAGAATCACTGCTGCCACTGCCACAGGACCACACAAAGGCCCTCTTCCCGCTTCATCTACACCACAAATAATACCATGTTGTTGTGCCAAGTTTTGGTCAAACTCATAAAGATTCAATTCCATGTTGTTCCTCACTGGTTTCAGCAGGTGGTTGTTCCAAAGAAATTCGTCCCCACTTGCTTGCTCTGAACTCATCCACAACCATAATGGCTGCACGCTCAGTATTGACTTC
>JAHHUF010000120.1 GCA_020024115.1 Anaerofilum sp. | reverse complement strand
GCAATGGATACCCTGCCTTTGGTATCAGACCTTGGACAATTCAAAATTATTGCTTCGGATTCCATACAAGCCCAAAAAGAATTAGCAGAACTTTGTGGACAAATTGAAATTGATAATAATATTGCAAATATGCAGCAATATTCTCAACAGCGTCAAGGTATTATGACAATTATAAATGTATTTATGGGCGGATTTATCTCTTTAATTACCTTGATTGCAATTGCAAATGTGTTTAATACTGTTTCCACCAATACTCATTTACGGCAAAGAGATTTTGCAATGCTGAAAACAGTTGGTATATCCAAAACTGACTTCCACAAAATGTTATAGTATGAATCATTGCTGTATGGAATAAAAGCGTTGTTGTGCGGGGTTTGTATTTCTTTGCTTCTGATTCTATACTTAAATTATGTTTCCAATTTTTTAATTCATTCAAATTTGCAGGTGCCACTCTTTGCTTTTGTACTGGCTGCAATCGGAATTTTTATTTTGATTGCCAGCACAATGTTTTATGCCACCCATAAAACAAAAAATACGACCTTGTAGAATTGCTTAGAAACGAAAACTCATAAAAAATAACTGCTATAAAAAAGGATATGATAAACATCATATCCTTTTGATTTTAATCCATTGTTTTAACACAAAAAATGAAGTAATAAAGATGGAACACCCACACTGCTGCCAAAACAATGCGACCAATGACAACCTGTTGCATCATTACAAAACCAATTGCCATTGTGATGGTTACAATTACCATAATACGGATTTTTGTTTTGCGGGTCATTCCTTCCCCTTTTACATAACTTTCGAGATTATTTTTGTACAATGATGTTCCTTTGAACCATGTATGCAACCGCTCAGAACTTTTTCCAAAGCAGAATGCTGCAAACAGCAAAAATGGAACTGTTGGCAGGATTGGGAGTACTGCGCCTACACAGCCCAACCCCAAAGATATACACCCTAACACAATATAAATAATTTTCATCGTTTCACCTGATTCCTTTCTATCTGTTTTTTAGATACTTTTTGCTGAATGGTTACACTTATATGCCATATTGCCAAAATCGGATGATACAGCAACATTTTTGGGCCTGAAAATCGCATAACAGTGCGCATTTTTTCACGCATTTCAGCACTGTAACAATGCACTTTGCAGGCAGAACAAAATGTCTTATTTTCCATAAAGGGACATTTCTCTGACTTTTGCTGTGCATATTTCAGCAATGCTTTGCAGTCAGAGCATAGCTGTCCGCTTTGACTATGGTGTGCTTTGTGACAATATAATTTTATCATTTCCTCTACAATTTGTTTTTCTTTCAATCGTTTCTCTGATAAATCTTTTTTCATTGTTGTCACAAACTTCCTTTTTGTTTGCTGATACTATACAACCTGTATTTATGCAGTATTTTGTCAGCTCATTCTTCCGTTTTCTACACAATAAACTGTATCTGCAATTCTCATAGTAGATTCTCTATGTGAAACCAAGATAACTGTTTTATTCTTTTGTTGTTCTTTCAAAGATTTCAAAATGACTGCTTCGTTCAAGCTGTCCAAATTACTGGTTGGCTCATCCAACAGCATAAACGGTGCATCATGCAGAAATGCTCGTGCTAAACCAATTCGCTGGCGTTCTCCGCCGGAAAGAGTATCCCCCAACTCCCCAACCGATGTTTGGTAGCCTTTTGGCAATGCTGCAATAAATTCATGGATAGAGGCTTTGCAGCATGCTTCTTCAATCTCCTGCGATGTTGCATCTTGTTTTGCAATGCGGATATTATTTTCGATTGTATCATGGAACAAGTGAGTTTCTTGTGTCATATAGCTTTCTGTATCTCGCAATGCGCTGGTTGACCAATTCTTGATGTTTTCATCGGAAATTTTAACAGTCCCTTTTTGTGTATCCCAAAAGCGCATCAACAGCTTCAACAAAGTCGACTTTCCGCTTCCACTCTTTCCAACCAAACCAACAAGGCTATTTTTCTCAACCGAAAGGCTAAAGTCTTTCAAAATTTGGCTGTCTTGCCCGTTTTCGTTATACCAGAAACTTACATTCTCACAGTTTGCACCTGTAAACTCAGATTCTACACCCTGTTCATTTTCTTCTACTACGGGAGTTTCCTCCAAAATTTCAAATACACGCTCTGCTGCTGCAAAGGTTGGCTGCAAGGTGCTACCCAAGTTTGCCAGCGCCAACACTGGGCCAAAAGAGGATACAAATGCTACAAATGGAACCAACATTTGCTCAAAAGAAATGCGTCCATCAATATACATGCTGCCTGATGTTACAAAAAACACTAATGTGAGCAGCAAAATGAGGGTATTTGTAATTGCAGTATTGTTTCCAATTCCTTTTTTCATCTTGCTTTCCAAACTTGAAAGCTTTTCGCTCTTTTGGTGCATTTCTTCTGACCGTCTGCCCTGTTGACTATACTGCAAACTTTCAGTCAATCCGCGCAGGTTGTCCAAAACATGGTTGCCCAGTTCACCGGATGCGTCACGAAATTTTCGAGCAACATCCTTGCCCTGCACTGCAATCATCAAGGGAACCCCTACACCAATCAACAGGTATGAGCCCAAAGCAAACCATCCCAAAGCAGCGGAATAGCTGCCAATAAACAAACTCATTAAAACGCTCATTCCTGCTGCAATGGCAACGGGAGAAATGGTATGTGCATAAAACACTTCCAAAAGTTCTACATCCGCAGTCAACAAAGCAATCAGATTTCCACGCTCTTTGCCTTCCAACTTTGCAGGACACAGCCGTCTGAGTGCTGCAAACAGCTTGTCACGAATCAATGCCAGCAATCGAAATGCAATATAGTGGTTGCTTGCCTGTTCTGCATAGCGCAAAATGCCACGCATTACTGCAAAAATAAGCACAAGAATAAAGATGGTTTTGACACTCATAACATAGTGGGTATATGCAATTCCTGTTGCTTGAAGAATTCCCATACTACCCAAAATAGGGATAAAGGTTGAGCATAAAAAGCCCAAAATTCCCATGACAATTGCTGCCACCATATACAGCACCAATGGTCGAACCATTTTTGCCATTTTTAGGGCTATTTTAAAATTTTTATTCAACATCGCTATTGGTTCCTTTCTTGCCATACTGTTCCAGCTGTTGTTGGCTGAGGAACATTTCAGCATAACTTCCCTTTTGGTTCATCAATTCGTCATGTGTGCCTGCTTCTGCAATTTCTCCATTTTGCAGCAGCAAAATGCGGTCTGCCTGCACTACATTTGCCAAACGGTGGGAAATCAAAAATACGGTTTTGGTTTTTGCCATTTGCAGAATCATCTGCATAATGTCCTCTTCACTTTCCACATCCACATTGGAAGCTGCTTCATCAAAAATATAAATTGGGCTGTCATGCAGCACTGCACGGGCAAGAGCCAATCTTTGGCGCTGTCCACCGGAGAAGTTGCTGCCTCGTTCTTGCAACTTGGTATCCAGCCCTTGTTCACTACGCAAAAAGTCTGCCAACTTAACCTGCTCGAGCACCTGCCACAACTGTTCATCGGTTGTATCGGGTGCTGCAAATTGCAAGTTGTAGCGTACAGTTCCTTGGAACAAATAGCTGTTGTGTCCAATCAGAGTCATTTTTTTCAGCAGGTCGTTTTCGTCCAGCTGACGAAGCTCTGTATTACCTATCAAAATTTCACCTTGATAGTTGTGATGCTTGCCTGCCAAAAGGGATGAAAGTGTACTTTTGCCGCATCCGCTTTTACCAACCAACGCATACAATTTGCCGGTTTCAAAGGTTTGATTGATTCCTTTCAAAATCTCTCTGTCCTTTTCATATCCAAAGCGCAAATCTTTCAGCTGAATGGTCAAATCATCACTCAATGGCTTCTTTCCTTTTTCTTCCACATCAGAATCCAAAAAGCGGAAAATCTTGTCGCAAGCTGCCATACCATTCATTGCAATGTGAAAAAAGGAACCCAATGTTCGCATTGGAATGAAAAATTCGGCAGAAAGCAGAATAATTGCCAAAGTTCCTGCCATTGAAATATTGGCAGCCATCAACTCCTGCAATGCCAAAATCACACCCAACGCTGCACCACCAAATGCAACCAAATCCATGATGGTGATAGAGTTCAGCTGCATGGTAAGCACTCGCATTGTCACCTTGCGGAAACTTTCTGCTTCTTTGTTCATCTGCTCTTGTTTTGCTTGGTCTGCTCGATAAATTTTCAAGGTGGTCATGCCTTGCAGATTTTCCAAAAAGCTGTCACCCAAACTGGTGTACTGTCCCCAATATCGCGCCAACAGCTTTTTTGCAAACTTTTGGACAAATACAATCGAAACAGGAATCAATGGAACACAAATCAACAACACAATTGCTGCTTTGACACTGACAAAAGACAAAACTGCAAACAATGTGATTGGTGCAATCATGCTGTAAAAAAACTGTGGCAAATATGCACCAAAGTATGTTTCAAGCTGCTCGACACCTTCTACCGAAAGCTGCACCATTTCAGAGGTTGCTGCTTTTTCTTGATAAGAGGTTCCCATTTGAAGCAATTTGTTATAGATTTTCTCTCTCAACAAATGCTTTACTTCCTTGCCTGCCAAATATCCCATCTTCGCAGCCAGTTTGCTGAACACAAAGCGAATTGCCATACATACAACTGCTACACCAACCGCAAAGAGAAGGTCTTGCTTTTGTGCTTTGCCTACAAAGAGCTGCTGAAACAGTCCGCTCCAAACAAGCACCATAACAATATTGCAAAGCAACATTGCCCATTGGCAAGCCACCTGACCGCCAACATATTTTTGAGAGCTTTTCACCTCTCGAATTAACCGTTTGTTAATCATTCTTTTCTCCTTTTTATGCTTTGAATTTTCAAGAAAATTTAAAAC
>JAHHUF010000012.1 GCA_020024115.1 Anaerofilum sp. | reverse complement strand
ATATAAATATATAAAAAATGCTGTTGTTTTGAACAAATTCAAAACAACAGCATTTTCTGTTTTGGTTTTCAATTTAGTTGGATGCGTCATCTGATGGCATAAAGAGCGCAGGAATGGAGCAGATTGCTGCAATACCCACAAGAATAAAGATAATGCGGCTGAGCCAGCTTGCAGCCCCACCAAACAGCCAAGCGACCAAGTTGAAATTAAACACCCCCACCAGACCCCAGTTGAGACCACCAATAATCAAAAGAACCAAACATATTTTATACAATACAGACATGAATATAACCCTCCTTTTTGCATACAGTATGCACCATAAATGAGGGAATATTCATCAAAAAATAAAAAACTGTATGTTTAGTTTTTGAGTGCCTGCAAAGGTGCGGGAATCCGTCCGCCACGGTGAACAAATACAGAGGGAGAACTCATGTTCACAGGCATAACAGGGCCATAGCCCAGCAAGCCGCCAAAATCAAGGCGTTCACCCATTTGTTTGCCAATGGCAGGAATAACACGCACAGCAGTTGTTTTTGTGTTAATCATACCAATAGCAGCTTCATCAGCAATCATTGCACTCAGTACATCAGCGGGGGTGTCACCAGGAACAACCACCATATCCAAACCAACACTGCACACAGCAGTCATTGCCTCCAGTTTATTCAAGGTCAGAACACCTGCTTCGGTGGCTGCAATCATGCCTTCGTCCTCACTGACAGGGATAAAAGCACCCGACAAGCCGCCAACATTTCCGCTTGCCATAACGCCACCTTTTTTAACAGCATCATTCAACAAAGCAAGAGCAGCAGTTGTGCCATATCCACCACAGCACTCCAAGCCCATTTCTTCCAAAACACGGGCAACACTGTCGCCAATTGCAGGGGTGGGAGCCAAAGAAAGGTCAACAATGCCAAAAGGAACATCCAACTCTTTTGCAGCCAGTTCTCCCACAAGCTGTCCCATACGAGTGATTTTGAAAGCAGTACGCTTTACCAGTTCTGCAACATCGTCCAGTGGAGCGTCTTTTGGCAGCTTTGCCAATGCAGCACGCACTGCACCGGGACCAGATACACCTACATGTACACAGCAGTCAGGCTCGCCTACACCATGGAATGCACCAGCCATGAAAGGGTTGTCCTCCACAGCGTTGCAGAATACAACCAATTTGGCTGCACCAAGGCAGTTGTTGTCAGCGGTCAGTTCAGCAGCACGGCGGATAACAGGACCCATCATTGCAACAGCGTCCATATTGATACCGGCTTTTGTAGAGCCAATGTTGACACTGGAGCAAACAAAATCAGTGTTTGCCAAAGCTTCGGGGATTGCGTTAATCAAAGCCTTATCCCCAGCGGAAAATCCCTTTTGAACCAAAGCAGAAAAACCGCCGATAAAGTTAACACCCACTTTTTTTGCAGCTGCATCCAAAGTTTTTGCAAACCAGACGGGGTCTGCATCCGGGCAGGCAGCCAGCAACATTGCAATGGGGGTGACAGAAATGCGTTTATTTACAATTGGAATACCGTAGCTGGTGCTGATATTGTCCACCACATCAACCAGTCTTTCGGCACAGGTGGTGATTTTCTTATAAATTTTTTCGCAGGCTGTGCGTGGGTCAGGGTCGGCACATTCCAACAAAGAAATGCCCATTGTAACAGTTCGCACATCCAAATTTTCGTCGGTAATCATACGAATTGTTTCTAAAATATCATTTGTATTTACCACAGAATTACACGCTCCTTTTCTCAGATACGGTGCATTGCATCAAAAACTTCCTGGCGGGTTACATGAATATCAACGCCCAACTCCTTACCCTTTTGGGCAAGTATTTCAATGAATTTGGGATACTCAATCTGGCAGTGGGCAATGTCAACCAGCATAATCATAGCAAAGTTGCCGCCGAGAATATTTTGAGAAACTTCCAAAACATTGACATTTGCTTGTGCACAAGCATTGCTGACCTGTGCAAGAATTCCGACTTGGTCTGTACCTACAACAGTAATAACAGCTTTCATAAAAAACCCATCCTCTCTTTTTATCATAACCACAAGTAAAATGCAGCTATGTTTTATATTATAGCAGATTTTTGTGTCCATGGTTTACATTGTATCAAAATTTTTTTATAATAGATAGCATCGAAGCAAATAGCGATGCTGCTATTAAAAAGTGGTATTGTTTGTAAATATTTTTGGAGGGGTGTTTGTTATGAAACAAATTTTGGAATTGTTAGAACAAAATGCACGCTTGTCAGAAGAAGATTTGGCAGCGATGTTGGATAAATCGGTGGAAGAAATCACTGCTTTGCGTGATTTGGCAGCACAACAGGGTTATATTCGGGGCTACCGCACTTTGGTAGACTGGGAGGCCTTTGGTGCAAATACTGTGCGTGCAATCATTGAATTGCAGGTAAAACCCAAAAAGAGCAGAGGGTTTGATGAAATTGCAGAAATTATTGCCGATTTTGATGAGGTGGAAAGCCTGACCCTCATCAGTGGTGGCTATGATTTGCAGCTTGTGCTGAAAGGCAAGAGTTTCCAAGAGATTGCTCTGTTTGTGGCAAAGCGGCTTTCTCCGCTGGACGATGTTCTTAGCACAGCAACCCATTTTGTGCTGCATACTTATAAAAAAGATGGTGCTCTTTATGTGACTGAGGAACCCGATGAGAGGGAGTGCAATTGATGGATTATTCAACTCTGATTTCAAAACGGGCAAAAGAAATGCGTCCATCAGGCATCCGCCGCTTTTTTGACATCGCTGCCGAAATGCAGGATTGTATCAGTCTGGGTGTGGGTGAGCCTGACTTTAAAACCCCATGGGCAATTCGAGAGGCTGGCATTACCAGTCTGGAGCGTGGCAGAACTCGCTACACTTCCAACATCGGTCTGAAAGAACTTCGCACCGAAGTGTGCCGCTATCTGAAACGCCGTATGGATTTGGAATATACCCCCGAACAAGTGATGATAACTGTGGGCGGCAGTGAGGCAATTGACCTTTGTATTCGTGCATTGATTGAAGAAGGGGACGAAGTGATTATCCCGGAGCCTTGCTATGTCAGCTATCAGCCCATCACCACCCTGACAGGCGGTGTGCCTGTGCCTATTCCCTTAAAAGCAGAAAATGGATTCCGCTTGACTGCCCAGCAACTAAAAGCAGCCATCACTCCACGCACAAAATTGCTGATTTTGCCTTTTCCAAGCAATCCCACCGGTGCGGTTATGCGCAAAGAGCATCTGGAAGAATTGGCAGAAGTTTTGAGAGAAACCAATATCACGGTACTGAGTGATGAAATTTATTCCGAGCTTACCTATGGATATGACCGCCATGTGAGCATTGCATCCTTGCCTGATATGGCAGAGCGGACAGTGGTTATAAACGGATTTTCTAAATCCTACGCCATGACAGGCTGGCGTTTGGGTTTTGCCTGTGGGCCAAAGCCTTTGATTGATATTATGGTGAAAATTCATCAAAGTTGCATCATGTGTGCTCCCACCACCAGCCAGTATGCCGCAGTAACCGCATTGCATGATTGCGATGAGCAAATTGAAGAAATGCGGACGCAATATGATATGCGCCGCCGTTATCTGGTAAAATGTTTTAACGAAATGAGTCTGACTTGCTTTGAACCGGAAGGCGCATTTTATGTCTTCCCATCCATTCAGTCCACAGGTATGACAAGTGAGGATTTTTGTCAGCAGTTGCTATACAGTAAAAAAGTGGCAGTTGTGCCAGGTACTGCATTTGGTGATTGCGGCGAGGGCTTTGTACGGGTCAGCTATGCCTATTCTGTGGAGCATTTGCAGGAGGCAATCAAGCGAATTCGCAGCTTTTTGCAGGAAAAGGGGCTGTTATAACTATGGAAAATAAGGTGTTCTTTTTCAAACGGTCAGACTACACCCAGTCAGCGGTTGATGAGGCAGTTGAGAACTTTTTTGAGCAGTCAAAGCAATGTAAAGAATTAACCCCACAAAGCAAAGTGGTCTTGAAACCCAATCTTTTGGCAAAACATGTGCCGGACAAAGCAGTCACCACCCATCCGGCGTTGGTTTGTGCAGTCATTCGTGCCTTGAAAAAGAGAGGAATCAGGAATATTGTGGTTGCAGATTCACCGGGTGGTGTGTATACCCCTGCAATTATGAAAAGTATTGGACAGGTCAGCGGTCTGGCACAGGTGTGTGAGCAAGAGGGAGCAGTTTTTTATACAGAATGTGAATTTGCTCCCCTGGAAACACAAGGAAAATTGGTTCACCAGTTCAATTTGCTGAAGCCAATTTTAGAAGCAGATTTTATCATTGACTTGCCCAAAATGAAAACCCATGTCATGACCAATATGACAGGTGGTGTCAAAAATCTGTTTGGCACGATTCCAGGATTGCAAAAAGCAGAGCTGCATATGCGTTTTCCGGACAAAGAACGATTTGGGGATATGATTTGCGATTTGTGCCAAACGGTTAAGCCCAACATCACTATTATGGATGCCATTACCGCTATGGAAGGCGATGGCCCTGCGGGAGGAACAACTCGCCATGTAGGACTGATTCTTGCCAGCGAAAATGTGTGGAATCTGGATTTGGCAGTTTGTGGGCTGATGGGTGTCAACCCCAAACAGGTGCCCTATCTGGCAGCAGGGATTCAACGCAAGCTGTGTGCAGATGCCTTTTCTATGGAATGGTGTGCAGGAGATGTGGACGCATACTGTAAAATTGAGGGCTATCAGTTGCCGTCCAACTATGTAGAGATGGATTTTTCCAATCGGTTTCCTTGGTTTTTGCGGTGGGCAAGTCCTGCCATTGTCAAATTTGCATCTCCACGCCCAAAAGTACAGCCCAAAAAGTGCATTGGTTGTGGAAAATGTGCGGAAATTTGTCCGGGGCATACCATTGAAATTGCAGATAAAAAAGCAAAAATTATCTCAGCGGACTGTATTCGTTGTTTTTGCTGTCACGAAATGTGCCCAGTCAAAGCCATTGATGTAGTGCGTCCGTTGGGTGCGTTGTTTAATTTGTAAGGGAGTGTGAAATGGATGAAACAAGTCACAGTGTTAGCACCTGCAAAATTGAATTTAACATTAGATGTTTTGGGGTTGGAGTCAAATGGCTACCATAGCCTTGATATGATTATGCAAACTATTGATTTGTATGAGCAGATTACACTCCGCAAAAGCAGAGGACTGAGCCTGCGCTTGCCAAACAGCCGTGTCCCTGCAAATGATTCCAATACCGCCATCAAAGCGGCACTGGCATTTTTTCATTATACAGGACTGCTGGCAGGGGTGGATATTGAAATTCGTAAAACCGTACCTGTTCGTGCAGGAATGGCGGGAGGCAGTGCAGATGCAGCGGGGGTTTTGGTTGGGTTAAATGCTTTGTATGAGGCACACCTTTCGATGAGTGAACTGTGCGCATTGGGAGCAAAAATCGGTGCAGATGTTCCATTTGCCTTGTTGGGGGGAACCGCCCGTGTAGAGGGAGTGGGCGATTTGATGAAAGCACTGCCCCCTTGCCCAGACTGCGTTTTTGTGGTTTGTATGCCGGCAGCAGGCATCAGCACCCCCAAGGCTTTTGCACGATATGACCAGATTGGCAGCAACATCCATCCAGATGGTGCCGCAGCCGAGCGTGCCATTCGGGCAGAAGATTTGCAGGCATTGGCAAAAGAGATGAAAAATGCTTTGGAAGAAAGTTCGGAATCCTGCCATAATGCACCCATTCGGGAAATATTGGACAAAAACGGAGCATTGGCAAGTTTGATGACAGGCAGTGGGGCGGCGGTATTTGGTGTGTTTGACAGTATGGAACAAGCAGAACAAGCGGCTGCACAACTCAAGCAAAGCTATCCTCAGGTATACATTCAAAAGCCTTGCAAAGGCGGCGCACGAGTATTGCACAGCCCAAAGCGCCAAACCGAAATTTATCTGTGAGATTGTTATTTTAGAAACGGAGTGTATCGAATTTTGATACACTCCGTTTCTATTTTAGGCATTGTGGGGATTACTTCCTTATAGGGAGTAGGTTATTTGCTCTCAATCCCTTTTTTCAGTGGATTCAAAATAAAATGTACAATAATCAGTAAAATGCTGCAAATCCAGATGGAATATTTTCCAATAAGATGAATGGTTGCAAAGGAAACACTTGCGCCGATTACAAAAATTCCAATCATTACAAAATATTTTGCCGAAGTGCGTACTTTTTCAAAATCCCTGTTCGCCAAAGCATGGTATAAATGCTGGGACGCATTGCGTAGGTTTGCAGTGCATAAAACCGTGTTGCAGACAAGTCCATGAGTTCGCTGAAAACCATTGAATTGCAAAGAGCAAACCAGTGGTACAAGAATGTTGACAACAAGGTTTGTAGGTGAAGTGGGCAAAAATGGGATGATGCCCAAAATAACAGCCTCCACCAAAACCAGAACCGAAAGCCAACTGGATTTGTTTTTGTTGGAAAGTTTTTTGCACAATGATTCTGAAATAAAAACCCCCAGAATAAAGGCACACACCGAAACTAAATAGTAGCCAGCTTTTCCGTTTTTCTGCATGATAGACAGCGCAAGTAAAACAAGATTTCCTGTTTGTGCATTGGCAAAAACGCCGCCATGCAGGCAGTAGGTGTAGGTTTCCAAAAAGCCGCCGATAAAGGACAGGCAAAGGGTGACACGCATTCGTTCTTGAATGGGGATATTACTGTGAGATTTCATAAATAGGGCTCCTCTTTTTATAGCTATACCAGAGAAAATAGTTTTATCAACATCTACTCATAGCCCATTGTGTCAAAATCTGCAACACACAAATTGCACAAAGCTACTGTCATTTTACAAAAGGAAATATATGGAAAATTTTTTGTATAAAAAATTCATTTTGGACAATGCTTTTATCAACTTAATTTTCCCGCAGAAAGGAATGACAGTTTTGAATTTTATTCAAAAAATTGTATTGGCTTGCAAAGGCAAACAAAAAGAAATTTCAATTGCTGTTGGCATTGTGCTGGCAGTGTTTTTGACCCAACAAAGCAGTTTTTCCAGAGTGTGTGGACAAATTCGACAGGATACTCTGCGTCTGCATATTCGTGCTGCATCAGACTCCGCAGCCGACCAACAGGATAAACTGGCAGTGAGAGATGCCATTTTAGAGCAAGCTGAAATGATTTTTGCAGGACAAAATACCCGTGAGCAGGCAGAAGTTTCAGCACAAAAAAATTTGGATAAGATTCAACAGATTGCAGAGAATGTGTTGAAAAAACGAGGTAGCAATAATACAGCATCAGTATATTTGACAGACATGTTTTTTGATACAATCAAATATGAAAATTTCACCATGCCAGCAGGGGAGTATAAAGCGTTGCGGGTGGATATTGGCAAAGCAGAGGGTAAAAATTGGTGGTGTGTGATGTTCCCTCCCTTGTGTGTGCCATCTGCCCAGCAAGTACAGCAGACAACAGCCTATTCCCCACAAGAAAAAAATGTTTTGCAAAGCAAATTTGAAATCCGTTTTGCTTTGGTTGAACTTTGGCAGCAGCTTTTTTCAAAGAAGCCTGTTTATGATGGCTGCTGAAACAATTTTCATTGCTTAAAAAAGTGGTTTGTGGTATTCTACGAATAGTAAATTTTGATTGAATTTTATGCAATCACTTTGCCAATAGGGGAAAGGATGAAAAGCAGAATGCTTACACTACTTTTAGGAACCGCAGGAACCGGAAAAACCACTTGGATTTTGAAACAGATTAAAACACGGGCAAAAGAGGGGAAACACAGTATTTTGCTGGTTCCTGAGCAGTTTTCGGCAGCAATAGAGGGCGTGCTGTATCGTTTTTTGGGCGATGAACTTTCCATGTTTGTAACAAGTTGCAGCTTTCGCACTTTGGGTGAGAGAATTTTAGATACTTATGGCGGTGGAGAATTGCCCTTGATGAGCGATGCAGGGCGTGCCGTGTTGGTGCGCCGTGCAATGGATGCCTTGGAGCCGGAAGCATTGGGCAAATTTGGTGGGCAAAAGCGGTCAGCAGCCTTTTGTGCTGCTTGTGCAGATGTGATTCAGGAGATGAAAACCGCAGGTGTTTCTCCTGATTTAATGTATCAGGCTGGCAGTGCACAGCCACGGCTGCGGCAGCTTTCGCTGATTTACAGCGGATATGAATCTTTGCTGCACAATACTGCTCTTGACCCTGCTGACCGATTGACCATCGCAGCGGAAAAGGTGCAGCAGGATTTTTTTGCAGAAAAAGAAATCTTTGCAGATGGCTTTGATGGCTTTACCGCACCACAGTATAAAATGCTGGAAACTATGGCAATGGCAGAGGCAAACCTGACAGTGGGGTTGTGCTGTCACTCTCTGTCAGGGGGAGAACCGTTGTTTTTTCCGGCACAGCAGACTGCCCAGCGATTGTCTCGCATGGCAAGCCGTGTGGGAAGTCAGACCAAAATCAAAAAGCTGGAGCAGGATGTGCGCCATTCAAAATCAAAGGGAATGTTGCAGCTGACACAGGCACTCACAGACAATCTCCCATTAAATTCTCCGCCGCAGGATGTATGGGTGACGCCAACCGAAAACCATTGGCAGCAGGCAAAACAAGCAGCAGTGATTGTGGCACAAAAGGCGCGAGAGGGCGTAGCCTATCATAAAATGGTGGTTGTCTGTCGGGACAAGGAGCCTTATGCTGCAGCATTCCGCTGGGAGTGCAATCTGTTGGAAATCCCTTTGTTTGAGGATGAACCGGCCTTGCTGCAATTCAGTCCTTGCGCCTCTTTTCTGAAAGCGGCTGTCAACATTGCACGCAGAGGCATCAACGGCGAAAATGTTTTAGAGTTACTCAAAACAGGATTGATTGCTGAAACAACCATCGAACAAATCGCATTATTAGAAAATTATATGCAGGTTTGGTACATGAAAAGTGCAGATTGGTTTAAGCCGTTGCCTACCAATCGCACATTGAGCGGCTTTGAGGGGAAAGAAGATGACCCTCAGGAGCAGTATGAACTGGCACAGGCAGAAGCAGCCAGAAAAGCCATTGCAGAACCATTGCAGACCTTTATTCAAGATTCTGCAAAAGCACGCAGTTCAAGGGGCATCAATGGTGCAGAAATGTGCAGATTGCTCTATCGCTTGCTGGAGCAGGTACAGGCTCCCATGCAGGCGCAGCAGTTGGCATTGCAAGCAAAAGAGCAAAGCGAAACTGCACAAGAGGAATGGCAGCGTATGTGGGATGCTGCAATGCAGTTGTTGGACGAATTGTATCGTTTGCTGGAAAAAGATGATGTTACCGCTACCGAATTTGGGGAACTGCTCAATTTGATGCTGCGTTCTACGGAGTTGGGCAAAATTCCGCAAAAGCTGGAAGGTGTTTTGTTTACAACTGCTGACCGTTTGCAGCCGCAGGGCATTGAGTGCTGCATTGTATTGGGAGCAAACGAAGGGGAATTTCCCCAGACGGTTGGTACAAGCGGATTGCTAACCCATACCGACCGTGATTTGCTCAAAGCAGCAGGAGCAACCTTGCCGGGTGAATTTGAACAGCGTATTCATCAAGAAGAATTGTATTTTTATCGCACTGCCACCGCTGCAACCAAGCAAACATGGTTTTTCTATAAAGGCGGCACACCGGAAACACGCTTGTCCAATCTTTTGTCCGAAATTCAAGGGGAAAACGGTTTTGCACAGGTGGAATTTTCTCCCGAGCAAATGTGCCAAACCCCAAAAGCGGCTTTGGATTGGGTTTGCGGAAAAGGCGGAGAGCAGTTGGTTCAGCAGTTGCCGGAACTGTTGGAACAAGTGAAAGAGTTGGAGCAAAAAAGCGAAACACCCGTTTTCAAGGTAGAGGACAGCTACGCAATGGAGCAGATTTTGGGAATGGATTTAACCATTTCCCCCAGCAAGATGGAACGGTTCTATCGGTGCAAATTGGCGTACTTTTTGGAACATATTGTCCGTCTGAAACTGCCGCGCCCTGCAAAGCTGGATGCAATGCTGAGTGGTTCGCTGGTGCATTATATTTTGGAAAAAGCCTTGCAGGATGACAGCTTTTTGAAAGATTTGGGGCAGGAAGAAAATAACAAAGCCCAAATGGAACAGCTGGCTCAAAGGCTTGCACAAGAATATTTGGAGCAATTACCCCAAGAGGAAAAAGAAGAAGCCCTGACACGCAGAGAGAAAAACACTGTCAATCGTATTGTGCAGGGAATGGTTCCGTTGCTGGAATTTTTGCAGCAGGAACAACGCCAAAGCCGATTCCATCCCACTGCCTATGAATTGGCGGTAGGGCAAAAGGGACAGGATGGATTGATTGTTCCCTTGCCAAACCATCACACAGCCCACTTAACAGGAAAAATCGACCGTGTGGATGCCATGCAGACAGAGCAGCGCTGTTGGCTGCGTGTGGTGGACTATAAAACAGGAAACAAGAAGTTCTCGCTGGATAATGTCTATTATGGGCTGGATACACAAATGCTGCTCTATCTGTTCTCCTTGTGTTCTCCGAAAGGGACGGATTTTCAAGAAAAATCCTTGCCGGCAGGGGTGTTGTATTTTTTGGTTTCTCCAAACAAAAGCACCGTTGACCGTGAAGATGCACACATCAAAAAAGAACCTCAGTTTGAACTGCATGGAATTGTAACCGATGAACAAGAGGTATATGAGGGTATGGACACCCAAAAAAGCGGAAAATATGTGCCATTCAAGTTCAAAAATGATGGTCAGCCCGATGCTCGCAGCCAAAGCAAACGCATCAGCAGAGCGCAGTTGATGCAAATTTGTACCCACCTTCGGCAAAAATTGCAGCAAATGGGAACAGAACTTTATCAGGGTGAAATTGAAGCTGACCCCTTGAAAAGCTCGGATTTCAACCCCTGTGATTATTGTGATTATAAAGATTTGTGCCGCAGACTTTCGGATGCACCAATAAAAGAGATACAAACAGGAGAAGGGAAAAAGCATTTCCTTGAAGATGATACAGAGGGAGAGGATGAGGAAAATGGCTGAGCGTCAATGGACAGCCCAACAGTTAGCAGCAATTGAAAACCGCAAAGGAACCATGTTGGTAAGTGCAGCAGCAGGCAGTGGAAAAACCGCCGTTTTGGTTGAGCGAGCTTTGCGGTTGGTGGTGGAAGATGGGGTGGAAATCGACCGCCTTTTGATTGTGACTTTCACCAATGCCGCCGCTGCTGAATTGAAAGCAAGGCTGAACGAGGGGCTGGAAAAGCTGCAAGCCAATGCAAACGGAGAACAGCGTCAGTGGCTACGGCGTCAAAAAATGCTGTTGCAGCGTGCAAGCATTTGTACCGCCGATGCTTTTTGTTTGGAACTGGTGCGTCAGAATTTTTTCCGTTTAAATCTTCCTGCGGATATTGCAGTGGGCGATTCGGGGCAATTGTCCACTTTATGTCGCCAAACATTGGAAATAGTGCAGGAGGAATTTGCATCCAATGAATCCTTTGCAGCATTTGCAGGAATGTACGGAAAAAGCAAAGATGACAGCAGTGCAGGAATCACCTTATTGGAGTTGTACCGCTTTTTGTCCACCCAGCCGGATAAAAAATTGCTGCGTGAAAAAATGATGCAGCAATGGGAAAGTCAACTGCCTATTGAGCAAACAGTATGGGGAAGCTGCATTATGCAGGAATTGAAAACCTTGACAGAGCAATTGAACCAAACAACTGAAAAATTGCTTGCTTTGCCTGTTCCGCCTGTGGAAAAATGGACAGAGGAAAAATGGCAAACATTAAAAGATGCCATTGAATCCCAAACAACTGCCATCGAAAATAGTATTCAAGATGGATGGGATGCTGTGCGAATAGCGGTCAAAACCTTTAAAATTCCTGTCACTCGTCCAGCTTTGCCAGCCTCAACACAGTATACTTATCTTAGAAATCGAATCAAGGAAATTGTTGCAGAAATGGAATCCCTGATGCCCTGTACCGCACAGGAGGATTTGCAGGACAGAGCAGTTGCAGCCCCCGTCATTCAAGCCGTGCTGCAAGCAGAGGAGCGATTTGAAGAGCTGTTTTTTGCATCAAAAAAAGAGCGAAAAGTGTTGGAGTTCAGCGATGTGGAACAGCTTGCATTGGAACTTCTGTGGGACAGCGAACACCAAACACGCACCGAGTTTGCAGCCGAAACAGCAAAGCGGTTTCATACTGTGATGGTGGACGAATACCAAGACACCAATGCACTGCAAGGCAGATTATACGAATGTGTTGCCTCAAGGCAACAGGATAACCTGTTTTTTGTAGGCGATGTCAAACAAAGCATTTATCGTTTTCGTCATGCTGCTCCCGAAATGTTTCAGGAAAAACGCAGAAATTATACCGAATTTGATGGGATTCATTTTCCAACCGCATTGGCACTGAATGCCAACTTCAGAAGTTTGCCCAATGTGCTGAACGGAGTCAATTATTTTTTCTCTGTATTGATGAGTTCTCATGTGGGAGAAGTGGTTTATAATCAGTCAGAATGGCTCAACTGCGGTTTGGAGCAAGCAGGGCTAAATCCGCCTGCTGGTAGCCCTGTGCTGTTGGATTTGGTGACTTTGGAAGAAAAAGAGAAAGACAAAGACGCTTTGCAGGTTGCCGCAAGGATTCACAAGCTGGTGCAGGAAAAATTTGAAGTGCGTGGAAAAGATGGCACAAGACCGGTGGAATACAGCGATTTTTGCTTGCTGCTGCGCACAAAAAGTGATTTTGAATTGTATGTCAAAGCCTTGAGCAGTTGGGGAATCCCAAGCTGTGTGGATGTGGGAGCGGATTTGCTGCAAGTGCCCGAAGTACAGCCCATTGCAAGCCTGCTGCGAGCCCTTGACCGTCCCTCGGACGATGTGCAGTTGGCAGCGGTTCTGACAGGGCCAATCGCTGGGTTCGGAATGGAACTTTTGGTGCAATTGCGGCTGGTGCAGAAAAAAGGCAGCTTGTACAGCACTTTGCTGGCATGGAAAAAGGCATTTGATGCAAAAGAAGAACAAGCCAATGCAGTGTCGCCGGAAACCGCTCAGCGTTTGAATCGTTTTTTGGAGTTGTTTCATCAGCTGCGAACAAAAAGTACCTCAATGGAAGGCGGCAAGCTGTGTGAATTGATTTTGCAGCAAACCGATTGGGCACAAGCTGTGGGCAGCAGTGCAGTGGGGGCACAGCGCCGCCAGAGAATTGAGGAATTTTTGAACTGGACACAAGGAGCAGGCAAAAACGGACTGCCTGCATTGGTTAAGGCGTTGGAAGATGCTTCAAATTCGCCCGAAGGCATCCCTCAAAAGCAGATGGGAACAACAGAAGGCTGTGTGTCAATTATGACGGTTCATCGCTCAAAAGGATTGGAGTTTCCGGTGGTGATTTTGGCGGATTGTTTCCATCAGTTCAATCTGGTGGATTCCCGCAAACCTTTTGCTATGCACCCCAAATATGGCGCAGCAATGCAGCTGCCGGGAGTGGCAGGAAAATATGATACCGCTGCAATGGTTTGGATGCGAAAGGTGCTGCGTCGAGAAATGCTCAGCGAAGAAATGCGTGTGCTGTATGTGGCGTTGACCCGTGCAAAAGATTTGCTTTGCATTGTGGGAACAGCCGGCAATCAAACAAAATGGGAGTCAAAATGGAAAGAAATTGCAGAACAAGCCGAAAACGGACTTTCCCCCTTGATTTTGGAAAAGAAGAATAGCTTTGGGGATTGGATTTTGGCAGCAGCCATTCGTCACCCAGATGCAGAACAGCTGCGAAATCAAGTGTTTGAAGCAGGGTCAAGTGCATTTTTATTGCAGCCGAATTATAACAGCAAACTGAAAATTTCCACCTGCTATTCGCATCAAGAAGAACCACCGCAACCACAAGAAAATGAACAAAGCCAAGAGAAAAATGAGCAGCTGTGGGAAAAAATTCAGCAGCAATTTGAATGGCAAGACCCATTAGCGGATTTGGCACAGGTGGAAAGCAAGGTGAGCGTTTCACAGATTGCTCATAAAGACGCTGATTTTGGCTGGGAACCCTGCAAGCCTGCGTTTGCCCAAACCCATGCCACCATAACAGGAGCACAGCGTGGCACAGCAGCACACCGCTTTTTGCAGTTGGCAAAGCTGGAACTGTTCCAAGACAGCCCTGCTCAAGCATTGGAAAGTGAACTGCATCGTATGGTGGAGCAGCGTTTGATGGATGCAGAAAGTGCAGAAGTTTTGAACAAAAGCAAACTTCTTGCTTTTTTCAAAAGTGATTTGTACCATAGAATGCTTCAAGCAATGCAGCCACCTGCAAAACTATTGCGGGAATTTGCTTTTATCACCAGTGTATCGGCACAAACAGTGGCAAAACAACAAGGAAATTACCAAGATGCAAAAGTTTTGTTGCAGGGTGTTGCAGATGCAGTGTTGGTATTTCCAGACCATGGAGAACTGATTGATTACAAAACAGATTATGCACCCAATATACAGGTTTTACAGGAGAGATATAAGCTGCAATTGCAGTATTATAAAACAGCAATTGAAAAACGAATCGGAGTTCCTATCACAAAATGCAGTATTTATTCGTTGCATTTTAATCAGGAAATTATGGTTTCTGATTTTGAATAATAGCGATAAAACGCTATTGAAATTCATTGTTAATAAATACAAAACATCAAAATCTGTAATTTAGGACGATATTGCTTTACTTTAATAGAAATTTTTCTTGTAACACTTGTTAAAAAGTGTTATTATAAACATAATCAACGATATTTTTATCGAAAGAATAGACAGGAAAATTGATTTGTTTACCCAGAGATTTTTTTGTTTTTTGTTTTGTTAAACAAAAAATTGTGCGGAATAAAATTAAAGTTTAAGGTGAAGTGAGTATGGAACAAGGACTCAGAAAAAGTGAGTTACCAGAGCAAAACACCGTTCTTATCATTGACGATTCAAAGTTAACCAGAATGGTGCTGCGAAATATTTTTAAATCCTCCTATCAAATTGAAGAAGCAGAAGATGGTTTGCAGGGACTTGAAGTATTGATGGAAAAAAGAGACAGCATTTGTGCAGTTTTGCTAGATATGGTTATGCCCAAAATCAGCGGATTGGAAATGCTCAAGGCGCTCAAACAAATTGATATTCTCAAACAAATTCCCGTTTTTTTAATTACTGCCGAAGACCGTGACCAAGTGACAGAACAGGCGTATTTGATGGGAGTTATGGATGTTATCCGTAAACCGATTGTGCCTTATGTTGTGCGCAGGCGTGTGGATTCGGTTGTGGAACTGTTCCAATCCCGTAGACGGCTGAGCGATATTGTAGAACAGCAGCGAGAACAAATTTTGCGGCAGACAGAAAATTTGTTTCAAATGAGCATCGGTATCTTGGAAGCACTGTCCACTGCCATTGAGTTCCGAAGCGATGAGACAGGCAGCCACATCCAGCGTATTCGCAACATCACACTATACTTGCTCCAGCATACCGATTTGGGCAAGGACTTTACCAATGAAGAAATTGAACTCATTGGGCTGGCATCCATTTCTCATGATGTGGGTAAAATTTCGATTCCTGATTCCATCTTGAAAAAGCCCGGCAAACTGACCTCGGAAGAATATGAAGTGATGAAAACTCACACTGTTTTGGGGGCACAGCTTCTTTCGCAAATTCCGCAAATGCACCAACATAAAGCCTATCAATATGCTTATGATATTGCCCTGCATCACCACGAACGCTGGGATGGCAAAGGCTATCCTGAAGGGCTGGCAGGGGATAACATCTCGATTTGGGCGCAAATTGTTTCACTGGCAGATGTGTATGATGCTTTGGTCAGCAAACGCTGCTACAAAGACGCTTGTGGATATGATGAGGCGTTACAGATGATTTTGCGAGGAGAATGTGGCATTTTTGGCCCTGTGTTGTTAGATAACTTCTTGAAAGTAGAGTCCAAAATCCGCACATTATATGATATTATCCAATAACAGACTTAAAATATAGGATAAAAATAACCCCTGATGCGATTGATTCAATCACATTAGGGGTTATTTTTTAAAACTGCACTTGGTTCAGCTTTTGATTGCATGATTTGTTTGTGAGGCTCATAGCTTATCAATAATGAAATAAATAAAGCGACTGTTTGCAAAGAATCTTCCCATACTAAACAATAAGCCTACTCTAAAGTATGTACATCGCAAAAAACAGCAGTGATTTTCCCGGTTAGCTGACGGTCTTTGTGATACCTGCCAAAAAACCATTTTTTATAGTTCAATTCTTGGGAAAGACGGTTCAGCCAAAGCTGAAACGCATTGATGTCCTGTTGTTTCCAACCTGTAAACTCCAAAATTTGAGAGGGTGCATCGTGGGTCAGCACATAATCAATGGTGCTTTGTGCATCCTGCAATCGTTCATCGCACTGCTGCAATTCCTCCGGAGAGGGCAGTTCTGCCCGCCACCAGTTCATACCTTCATCCCTGTCCTCTTTGTCATGGCTTTCGCCACCACCAACACAAAGCAGTTTTTTGCCCTCTATTTCAAACACATTTCCACGAATCAACTGATATACATTTCCGCCAATATGCCGTGCCTGCCCACCACAGTATACTTGAATGGGGTATTGCCCCAGCATATCAAAGTTTTCATGGCAGCCATCCAAAAACAAAAGCTGATATTTCTGCTTAGTCAGCCATTTCAGAAATTTTTGTTCTTCTTTGCTATTATTCCATAAAAAACCAAAATCGCCTAGTATAATTAAGGTGTCTTTTCGTTTTAAACGACGAAGATTCTTTTCCTTAAAACGAGTAATATCACCATGAATATCCCCAGTAATATAAATCATTCAAAAGCCTCTTTCATTTAAAAATTGTAACCAAAAAAACATATAAATTTCTTTTGAAACTGTAAAATCTCTGCTATAATAACAATAGCTGTAAAAAATAGAACAGAAATCTCGTTTTATTTATATCAATCTTATATCATTTAAACTAAATGCAGGATTGTTTGACAAACAATAACAGATTCTGTGCAAAATCAATTGGTATGTTTTTTATTTTATCTTTTTTTTGGAGAAATGTCTATATGAAAAAAATTGTTTCACTGCTGATGGCAGTTATGTTAGCCCTTTCTTTGCTTGCAAGCCCTGTTTTGGCTGGCTCGTTTCAAGCGCAGTTTGAGCAGTTGGGCATGAGCGCAAAGGGAATTTATATCGAAAATTTGGATACAGGTGTGGTAATGTACGAAAAAAATGCACACACACAAATGGCAGCAGCCAGTTTGACAAAATTAGTCACCACCATGATTTTGCTGGAAAAAACCTCTGATTTGGATGCACGCACCTTTGAGGCGGTTGGCTCTGTGTTTGACATTGTTTCCCGCTATGACCACCCCAGCCATGCAGACATTAAGCGTGGAGCAGTTTTGACAGGTAGAGAACTGCTATATGCAATGATGCTACCCAGTGCCAATGAAGCGGCATATATCGTTGCATACAATTTGGGAAAGGGCAATATCTCCAACTTTATTTATTTGATGAATGCAAAAGCAAAACAGATGGGCTGTTTAAACACAAAGTTTACCGACCCATGTGGACTTGACCCCAATAATATGACAACAGCCTATGATATGGCACAGATTGTAAAATATATGTCCACTTTTATGGAACAAAAGGATTTGTTTGCACAGGTTTGCAAAACCACAAAATTCACGATGCCAGCAGGAGTTGGGTTCTCTACCCCCGGGGAATATCAAGTTTGGACAACAGACCTTTTGATTGATGAAACCCGTGGCGATGTTTATTATAGAGATTATACCCAAGGGGGAAAAACCGGCAGTTTGGACGATTGGCAGAATTTTGCATCATGGCACCAAAAGGGAGATATGCGGTTTGTGTCAGCAGTGCTGCACGCATCCGGAACAAATGACAAGTACCAGCAGGAGCATTACCCTACAAAAGCCCCAAAACCGGCATTGTATGAAACCTCTGTTTTGATGGATTGGGTGTACAACAATTTTCATCTGGACAACGCACTGGATACAGGTGCTTTTGTAACCGAACGAAAGGTGAAATACTCCACACAGGTTGACACTGTAAAGCTATTCCCCAAAGAGGGACTTTATACCATTCTGCCCAATGAAAGTGACCAGTCAGCCATTCAAAAAACCTACAATCTGCCGGATACACTGGCAGCACCCATTCAGCAAGGAGATGTGGTTGGAACAGTAACATTGAGCCTTGCAGGGGAAAGTATTGGTACAGTGGAATTGATTGCGGGAAGTACCATTGAACGCAATCCGGTGTTGTATTTGATTAGCCGTGTGGGAGACTTTTTCTCATCCCTGTACTTTAAAGTTGTGTTGATTTTGACAGCAATCACAGCAGTGGGATATTTGCTGTTCTTCCTCTATTTGAGTATGAAGTATAAGGATGATAAAAAAATAAAGCGCACCAAGCGCTACTAATAATAAAATAAAAGGGTGTCAGGAAATTTTCCTTGACACCCTTTTTGTGAATAGAATAAAAACCGCTTCTGTTTATGTAGTTAGAAAAATAATATGGCAAGAAATATCAAAGCAAGAAGTCCCATTGAAATCAAAGATATTTTAAAAGGGGAACGCTTCCCATCAATCCAGTCGGAAAACAGGTTTTCATTATCATCTTCTGCCTGTGGGCGACTTTTTTTTTACCCAAAGAAAATAATGATAAATTGTGTAAAACCAACTGAGTCCGGCAAATATCAAAAGGATATTTTTTCCATAGCTAAGTAAAAAGCTCGGTGATATTGACTCCTCTTTTACTGTAAGAGTCAAAGACCCTCATTGCGATTTAATAAATAATATTGCTGTCAAAATAAATGTTTCCAACAATGCACTTGCAAAATATTGCTTTGTTTTGAGAAATTCACCAGTTGAAAAATGAAAATCTGAATGATTATTCTGCATCTTTTCCACCTCGTTCATCCAGTGTAGTTGAAAACTTGATACAAGCAATTTACAGTCAATGACATGGTTGTTTCAGTTGTTGACAGTAAAATTGATACAAACCATCCAACAAAAGATTCTCACGCAAAATAATATCATGTTTGCAGTGGGGCAGTACCGTTTTGGCAATGCCGCCTGTGGCGATAAACACACATTTTCCATCTTGGTTCAATTCTTGTTGAAAACGCTCCAGCATACCGTCAATCATAGAAGCTGTACCCAAAATGACACCGCTTTTCATGCTGTCGATGGTGTTTTTGCCAATTGCATGGGTGGGCGCCTCCAGTGCAATGGATTGCAGCAGGCTGGTTTTGCCGGTCAATGCCTCCAATCCGATAAATACACCAGGCATAATGGCAACCCCCCGTACATTGCCATTTGTATCAATGGCAGTCAAAGTGGTAGCAGTTCCCATATCAATGACCACTGCAGGAAAAAATCCACTGTTTTTGGCTGCAATTGCAGTTGCCACAATGTCTGCACCCAGTTCGGCAGGGTTGTCAATGCAAATTTTGATTCCAGTATCTGACAGTGCATCCAAAATCACAGGAGAAACCGACAACAGCAGATTGACTGCCTGCACCAAAGCAACTGTTACTGTTGGAACAACTGAAGATATTACTACCCCAGTGATATCGTTTGGGTTTATTTTATAAAGCTGAAAAATAGCAGAAATTTCTAAAACATACTGGTCTGCTGCAAAGCTGCGTTCTGTTGCAAAGCGAGTCGTAAAGTTTAAACAATCTTCTTGATATCCTCCCAAAACAATATTTGTGTTCCCAATATCAATTGCCAGAACCATAAAATCAATACTCCTTTGATGAAAAGATTATATGATAACTGATGTTATCATACCATATCTGCCATCAAAACAAAAGACATCCTGCAACAAAAGCATAAAATGCCTGTTTGGACAATATATTTGGTATTAGTAACCCGCAAAAAAACATGGGAGGAATAGAACGATGTTTGTATTGACTTTGAATCGGGAAGCAATGAAAAAAGTGGCAATCACTGCGTGCTGCGGTGTGTTGCTGGCAGGTGCGGTATTTATTTTGAATGGCAAAATGACAAGCGGAAATGTCAAAGAAACCTCAGTGCAGCCCTCTGCCCCCACAAGAATTGAAAGCACACAGGATATGGCGTCCTTTTTCACTGCCTATGGGCTGGAAATGGACCCTTCCACTGTAACAATGGATAAGGTGAAAATTCCTCGTAAATGGGACGAGAGCTTTACAGCCTTTAATGCAGAAATCGAAAAAAGCGGATTGAGCCTTGAAAAATACAAGGGCAAAACCGTTGAGAAGTGGACGATGCTGTGTCCGCCTGCCTCAACAGGAGAGCAAAAAAGCTATGGTGTTTTGCTGATTTACAAAAAAGATGCAGTTGGTGCATATATGCTTCAGAAGCCATCCGGGGAAGTGACTGCTCTGCCCACCAGTGCATCAACCGCTGCGCCACTGACCGAAGAAGAAAAACAAACCGAGTTTGCACAGCCTGAATCCAGCCCACAACTGGCTGCCGAAACTCCCGATGTACCAGAGGCAACTCAGGAAACAGCAGCAGATGCACCTGTTCCGGAGGGTGATATTACAATGCCAATTGAATAAGTCTTTTCACAAGCAGCTTTGTCATAGATAGGCAAAGCTGTATTTTTTTTAAATAACCTAACTTTTATGTTGTGTGGTATACAAATGAACAAAAATCATGTACAATAGAGAAAATACCTTTGATGAAAATAGGAGGGCAGCAGGTGCGTCTGGATAAATATGTAAGCGATGCAATGCAGGTTTCTCGAACCAATGCAAAAAAGCTGATTGTTACAGGCAAGGTTTTGGTGAATGGACAGGTTTGCCGCAAAGGGGACACGCAGATTCAGCCACAGGATTCTGTTTCGGCAGCAGGGCAAGAGGCGGTGCAGCGGGAAGAATTTGTTTATATTATGCTCAATAAACCGCTGGGGGTTGTCAGCGCCAGAACAGACAAACGAGATACCACTGTCACCGATTTGGTCAAAGACAGTTTTCCCCGCAGAACACTATTCCCTGCTGGAAGATTGGACAAAACCAGCACAGGATTTATTTTGCTGACAGATGATGGAACCTTTGCTCACAATATTCTATCTCCAAAGTGGCACATTGAAAAAGAATATCTTGTCACATTGGACACTCCCTTTACACCACAAATGCAGGAAGGCTTTGCCAAAGGGGTCACTCTTGTGGATGGCACTGTCCTTGCACCTGCGCAGGCATTTGAAACCGACAATCCTTTTGAGGTAAGGGTTATTTTGACACAGGGAGTCTATCATCAAATCAAACGGATGTTTGGCATCTATGATGCAGGAGTCAACAAATTGCATCGTTTGCGAATGGGTGGTTTGATTTTAGACCAAAATTTAGATGCAGGACAATGGCGAAAATTGACATTGCAGGAAAAAGACTTGATTGCAAAAAGGTAAATTTTGCGAGAAAGGCAATAAATGGAGAATAAACAGGGTTATTTTTTGATTTTTGTTCAAAAAATAGTCACACTTTACTGTTAAACTTAACAAGGTGCAAACCTAAAATTTCTCAAAAATCAAAAAATACACAATAAACTAAGTTTTTTTTTGTTGAAATATGTTGCAAAACACGGTTTTGTTGTGTAAAATAGAAGTTAATTGAATGGATGAATTGTTTAAAATCACAATTTTGGCGGCGGAGTGTTTTACACAGCCGAAGGAAGGGAAACGGTTTGTATGGCTAACAGAGTATTTCAAGGCGTTGTTTACCAAATGAAGGACGCTGTCAATCGAATCATCGGTGTGGTGGATGAGAACGGAGCAGTTATTTCTTCGTCTGATTTGAATATGATTGGAGAAGTTCGCACAGCATTTGCAATGGAGCGTGTAAATGCAGCAGATTCTTTTCATAGTGAAGGGTACACCTATCACCAGTTTTCTACCCACAAACGCAACGATTATGCAGTGTTTGTAGAAGGAACCGATGAGCAGGCAAACAAAATTGCAGCATTGGTTGCAATCAGTTTGCAAAACATTAAACAGTATCACGACGAAAAATTTGATAAAACCAATTTTATCAAAAATGTTGTGCTGGATAATATTCTGCCCGGGGATATTTATGCCAAAGCACGCGAACTGCATTTTTCTACAGATGTGTCCCGTGTGGTGCTGTTGATTCGTGTAATTAGCAACAACGACATTTCGGCATACGATGTAGTGAGTGGTTTGTTCCCCGACAAGCAAAAAGACTTTGTCTTTAATATCAGCGAAAATGACACCGTTTTGGTCAAAGAAATTAAACGCGGAATTGACCAAAAGGATGTTGAAAAACTGGCCGCAAGTATTGTGGATACTCTTTCGGGCGAACATTACATCAAAGCAGTTATTGGCATCGGCACCCCAATTGCCAATGTTAAGGATTTGGCAACCAGCTTTAAAGAGGCACAGATTGCACTTGAAGTGGGTAAGGTGTTTGATACAGAACAACCGATTATCAGCTATGACCACTTGGGAATTGCACGGTTGATTTATCAGCTGCCCACAACCTTGTGTGAGATGTTCTTGCGTGAGGTGTTTAAGCAGGGGAGCATTGAGAGCCTGGATAGTGAAACTTTGTTCACCATTCAGCGTTTCTTTGAAAACAACCTAAATGTATCCGAAACCAGTCGTGGTTTGTTTGTTCACAGAAATACACTGGTTTATCGTTTGGAGAAAATTAAAAAATTGACTGGGCTTGATTTGCGTGAGTTTGATGATGCCATTGTCTTTAAAGTAGCATTGATGGTACGCAAATATCTGGATGCAAACCCCGCAAAATATTGAGAATGTAAGACCAAAAGCAGCTTTACTTTTGGTTTGAAATAGGCGGCGGTTGATGCCGCCTGTTTTTTTGAATTGAGGCAGTACCATACAGCAGATTCTTTCGCTGGGGGTGCAGAAAAAATTTTGCCTTGATTGCCAAAATTTTCTGACACAATCCCACACTTGGAAAAATGTAGTATTGTGTATGTTTTGTGGTTTTTGCAAATAAACCAACCATATAGCAGGAGTTTTTATATGATTCAGTTTGAACATGTTTATAAAACCTATCCCGGAGGCCATGAGGCACTTCAGGATGTGAATTTGCATATTGAAAAAGGAGAATTTGTTTTTGTCCTTGGACATTCCGGTGCAGGTAAATCTACATTTTTAAAGTTGATTCTCCACGAAGAAACAGCAACTAGTGGAAAAATTATTGTGAATGGGTTTGACCTTTCCACAATTAAAAAGCGTCGTATCCCTTACTTAAGGCGCAGTATGGGGGTTGTGTTTCAGGATTTTCGTCTAATTCCCAATATAACTGTGTACGAAAATGTTGCATTTGCAATGCGTGTAACCAATGTCAAAGAAAGCGAAATTGTCAAACGGGTGCGTTATGTGCTTGGTTTGGTGGGGCTTTTGGAGAAAAAAAACAATTATCCCACTTCTCTCAGCGGTGGCGAGCAGCAGCGTGTGGCTTTGGCACGTGCATTGGCACACAGCCCAAAGCTGATTATTGCCGATGAGCCAACAGGAAACATCGACCCCGAACTTTCATTGGAAATGATGGAACTGCTGACAGCAATCAACAGTGTGGGAACAACCATCGTTGTGGTTACCCATGAGCATGATTTGGCACATCAGTTTAACAAACGAATTATTACCATTGACCATGGTACAGTGGTGGGGGATGACCGTCCCTGTGTATATGCAAAAGGAGGAAACAGGGGATGAGATGGTCGAGTTTTAAATATTTGTTTGGACAAGGAATCCACAGTATGTTTGCCAACCGTATGATGACCGTTGCTTCACTGGGTGTACTGATGGTATGTATGCTCATTACAGGGTTTACAGGGTTGTTGACTGCAAATATCAACAGCCTGATGGGGTGGCTTGGCAGTCAAAATGAGATGGTTGCCATGTTAGACCGCAGTGTTCCAGAAGAAGAATATGCCGGCATCGGTAAACAGATTTTGGAGATTGAAGGCGTGCAGGAAGCACAGTACATCTCAAAATCTCAAGCGCTGGAGCAAATGAGTGGTGACATGGGCGAATATGAGGAGTTGTTCAACGAGCTGAAAGGGGAAGAAAACCCTTTGTATGCACAATATAACATTCGGATTGCAGACCCTTCGCAAACGAAGGCTATTATGGACAAAGTGGGGCAGGTTTCCGGTGTGGAGAGAGTTCATTCACCGGAAAGTTTAATCCGAACCTTTTTGAATGTTCAGCGATGGGTACAGGCAATTAGCTGGGGCTTGGTTTTGGTTTTGGGCATTGTCAGCTCGGTTGTCATCAGCAATACCATTCGCTTGACTGTTTTTGCACGCAGAAAAGAAATCAATATCATGAAATTTGTGGGCGCCACCAATGGATTTATCCGTATGCCATTTTTTGTAGAGGGTATGTCGGTAGGCTTGCTTGCTGGATTGTTGGCTTCTGGAATTGTGCTTGGCGGATATGGTTTGGTGATTACAAAACTGGGCGAATATTTTGTTGGCTGGGAACAGGTTGTGAATGCAGTGGTCTTGCCTGTTGAGTTGGTTTGGCCGTGGTTGTTGGCTGGATTTTCTACCTTTGGTTTGGTTTTGGGCGGAATTGGAACAATGGCATCTATGCGGAAATATTTGAATGTTTAATTATGAGGGCGTTTATATGAATAATAAGAAAAAATATTTTGTTCGTTTGATGTGTTTACTTCTTGCAGGTTTGATGGTGATAAGCCTTGCTGTGCCTGTAATTTCGCAGCTTTTGCTATAAAAGACGAAAGGTGGGACAAAGGCAATGAATAAAAAAATTTCAGTTGGTTTGGCAATCACTTTGGTGTTGATTGCAATGACAGTCACATTTTCCATCACATTTGTTTTTTCACAGCAACGATTTACAACCACTGTGAACTCTGTGCGTGAACGCGAAAAGATTTATTCAAAATTATCAGAAATTGATAAATATGTGCGTGATAATTATTATGGCGAAATCAACAATGATAAGCTGTATGATATGTTGGGTGCAGGCTATATTTTGGGAATTGATGACCCAAATGCAGCGTATTACAGCGCAAAACAATATGCAGAATTGATTGATATTCAAAACGGAAAATTGTTGAGCATTGGCATAGAAATTGTAAAAGACAGCTCCGGATATGCCCTGATTACAAAAGTATACCCAGGCTCCCCGGCGGAAGAAGTGGGTCTGCAAAAGGGAAATTATATTACCAAGGTCAATGGCTCGGAAGTAAAAGGCATGAGCAAAGATGCAATTATGAGCCTTTTGCGTGGTGAAGAAGGCACTTCAATTCCCATCACTTATTTGGATGTTGGAAATACTTCTAAAGAAATTCAGGTTGCACGCCGTAAATTTGATGCAACTACGGTTGAATTTCAGATGATTCCCAACTCGGAATATGGTTATGTAAAGGTGCTTGCCTTTGCCAATACAACCCCTCCTGATTTTGACAGTGCTGTGCGTCAGTTGATGAGCCAAGGAGCAAAAGCACTGGTTTTTGACCTGCGTGGAAATCCAGGCGGTGTGCTGTCCAGTGCAGTTGACTGCATTGATATTGTTGTACCAGAAGGTACTGTTGCCTATGCAAAATATAAAGATGGCACTGTAAAAGAAATGGGCTGGTCAGATGATAATGAAATCAATCTGCCTATTGCCGTTTTGGTCAATCAGTCTACTGCATCTTCAGCAGAACTGTTTGCTGCCGAACTGAAAGAGTTTGGAAAAGCAAAAATTGTGGGTGTCACTACTTATGGTAAAGGAACCATTCAGCAAGAACCACATCGCTTGAGCGATGGTTCGGCGGTTTCCATTACTGTTGCAGCTTTGCTGACAGGTGAGCAAAAAAGTTTTGACAAAACAGGAGTTTCTCCTGATGTAGAAATTTCTGTAAAAGCAGAAGATGAAAAAATGCTGTATATGATGCCTATTGAGCATGACCCTCAGGTTGCTAAAGCAGTGGAATTACTGAACAGTCCTTCTCAAAATGTGCAGCAAGAAACACAGGAAAATCAACCTGCACCCGAAGGCCAATCTGCACCGGAAAGTCAGCCGACAGAATAAGGAGAAATTGTATGCCTAATTTAACTGATGTTTCGGTGATTAAAGATTTATGTGAGCGATATGGGTTTTCTTTGTCCAAAGGGTTTGGGCAAAACTTTATTGTCAATCCGGGAATTTGCCCCAAAATTGTTGCAGCGGCAGGCATTGACAAAAGTTTTGGCGTTTTAGAGGTTGGCCCCGGAATTGGTGTTTTGACAAAAGAATTAGCAGCTCAGGCAGAAAAAGTGGTTTCGGTAGAAATTGATACCCGTTTGCCTGAACTTCTGCAAGAAACTTTGCAAGAGTATTCTAATGTTGAAATCGTGCAAGGCGATGTACTGAAAACCGATTTGCATCAATTGATTCAAGAACGGTTTCAAGGGCTTTCAGTGGCAGTGTGTGCCAACCTGCCATACTACATCACAAGCCCCATTTTGATGAAACTGTTGGAAGAACGCCTGCCCATTGAGCATATTACTGTAATGGTGCAAAAAGAGGCTGCTGAACGCATTACAGCAGTTCCCGGCACTCGTGCAGCCGGTGCAATCAGCTATGCAGTATATTACTATGCTGAGCCACAGCTATTGTTTGCAGTGCAGCCGGGCAGCTTTTACCCACCACCAAAAGTGACCAGTGCAGTGATTCAGCTTGTTTTGCGTAAAGAGCCACCTGTAAAGGTGCAAAACGAAGAAGCGTTCTTTAAGTTGATTCGAGCCGCATTCAGCCAACGCCGAAAAACCGCTGCAAACTCTATTGCAGCAGGAATGGGAATTCCAAAAAGCCAAGTAATTGAGGCGTTGACACAAGCAGGACTTTCATCAATGGCACGCCCAGAACAGCTTACATTAGAAGATTTTGCAAATTTGCAAAATTATTTAAAAAAGTGATTGACAAACAAGTGATACTGTGCTATAATTTATCTCGCAGTCATCACTTGATGTGCTGGTGTAGCTCAATTGGCAGAGCAGCTGATTTGTAATCAGCAGGTTACAGGTTCGATTCCTGCCACCAGCTCCAAATAAATACAACTCTATGTCTTACCTTAAAAAGTGAGGTATAGAGTTGTATTTATTTAAAACAAAATAAAATGTTGCAGAGCGTGGAACCGCCAGCTACGGCAGTTTTCGCATACCAAGTCCCGTTGGGCAGCTTTTATTCGCAAACGGCGTGCAGATAATGTTGCGGTGTCTGTTTCAACACTGGAATAGGTTGCAATCCTGTTCACAACATTTCTACCCATGACACAGTATTTCAACTGTGCCGATGCCCTGCAACTATTATTACCATAGCTTAAAACATAGTTTCAAAATACCGTCTCAGGTATCTTAAAATTAGTTTGGACAGCTGGGCATTCTCTTTGTAAAGCAAGAGTGCTAGTCTTATTTTACAAAGTATTGTCAAGGTTCAAACAAAAAAGCACCTTTCCAGCCATTTCCGACCGGTTGGTGCTTGACAAATCGTTTTATGTCTGTTTTAATTAACAGACAGGGAAAACTCTCGCAAGTCATCCAACCTTGTGGAAGAAGGTCTGGCTGGCACAAGCAGATAATAAAGTTCTCAGCTTTATAAGTCTGCTGCGGGGGTTTTTTCTGTTATGCCTTTAAGTATAAAATGATTTGTAAAAATTGTCAATAGATAATAAACGGTTTGTGAAAGGTTAAAACTAATACAAAAGAAAGTGTTGAATAAAGCAGACTTTGTGTGTCCAGCAAAGTCTGCTTTATTCTTTGAGCCACTATTATGTTTGTAAATTTTGCAGTTGCTAATATTAAGCTATCTGAAAAGTCTAAATTTTAATTTTTTATAATAAACAATATCTGCTACATTAAAATATTTGGAATATAGCAAAGATTCTTATGATTTTTGCGATATAGGTTGTTCTACGATACAACCTATATCATACAAACTCTGTTTAATGTGAAAAAGCTGGAGACTTTTTGCTAATACAATAACACCAGTTTAATTCATTTGGATTGACAGGCTTATAACCACACATCAACATAGCATCTTTAAACGCATTGTTTGTTAGGTAAACTCCTGTTTTAGATTGCAATATATGTTTAATTCCATAACTTGTTTGTTCCAAAAGTGGAGTTTTTCTTGGAAGAATATTTTCTTTTATCCATTCACAAACTAACTCAATCTCTTTTTCAGAATGATCTGTAATCAATTCACTATCCACAGAACCATTTTCATTGGTATAAGGTCTTCCGTTTTTTATCATAATATTTATCCTCACTACACTTTATATTTTAGTTATATTATACTCTAAATATAAAATGAAATCAATATCATTTTATATTTAAGGCAACACCGTATAATAACAGCCACGTAAAGGGAAACATTCTCACCTCCT
>JAHHUF010000119.1 GCA_020024115.1 Anaerofilum sp. | reverse complement strand
AATAAGGAACTAATAAGGAAGATAACTCTATGAAACGAGCACGTCACAAAAAGATTTTAGAATTGATTGAAAAAATGCCGATTGATCGGCAGGAAGAGTTGATCAATCAGCTGAAAGAAAGCGGCTTTGAAGTTACACAGGCAACGGTTTCTCGTGATATTCGAGAGTTGCAACTGGTCAAAACAACCACAGGAGATGGAAGCTATCGCTATACTGCGTCTTCCATTGGAAAACGCGTACATACTCCCAGCCGATTTGAAACTATTTTTAGAGAGTCTGTTCTAAAAGTGGATTATGCAGGCAATATGGTGCTGGTAAAATGTTTCACAGGCATGGCAAATGCTGCCTGTGAAGTGTTTGATGCAAGAATTTGGAAAGATGTTGTTGGAACTTTGTCTGGTGATGATACATTTTTGATTTTGATGCGCAGTCAAGAAGCTTCAGAAAATATCTGTGAAGAACTAAAACAGTATATTGTATTAGAGCGATAACAATTTGCAAACCTGTCTATAATAAATGAAAAGGAGCGTTTCCATGCTTTACAGCCTAAAGATTGAAAATGTCGCAGTAATTGAAAAAGCAGAAGTGAAATTTGGGCCTGGGTTAAATGTATTGACAGGTGAAACAGGTGCAGGCAAATCCATCTTGATTGACTCGATTCATGCGATATTGGGTGACCGCACCAGCAAAGAGATTGTCCGCAGCCATACAGACAAAGCGGTAATACAGGCAGTTTTCCAGCAATTACCACAAAAAGTTGTGCATCAATTGGAGCAGGCGGGAATGGATGCTGGCGATGAACTGTTGCTGTATCGGGAAATTTCAGCCGAAGGACAAAGCAAATTTCGTATCAATGGCATGACTGCAACAGCAAAGTTAGTCCGCGAAATTTGTCGTGATTTGATTGATATTCATGGTCAGCATGACAGCCAAAGCCTCACAGACCCCACAAGGCATTTGGCAATGCTGGATTTGTATGCTCGCTGTCAGCCACAGCATGCAGAATATTATGCGATGTATCGAAAATTGGTTGAAGTGAAAAAAGAAACAGACAAAATCAAACAGGCACTTTCTGACAGAGAAAAGCGTGTCAGCCTGCTACGCTACCAGTTGGATGAAATCGAAGCTGTATCGCTGCGTGTGGGGGAAGAAGAAGAACTTTTGCAAAAGCGCAATCGCGCAATGAATTTTCAAAATATTATGACAAGGCTGTCAGAGGCATATCATGCTTTGGAGGGTTCAGACGAGCAGCAGGGAGCAGCCGACTTGGCAGGAGAGGCAGCCCATTCTTTGGAAAATATTGCTCATATCACAAAAGATTTGGAATATTTGAGTGAGCGTGCGGAGGAAATTTATTACAATCTGCGTGAACTTTGTGCAGATTTGGCACAAAGAATTGAAGATTCTGAGGATGAAGAATACTCTTTGGATTTTATCGAGGAACGGTTGGATTCTATTTTCAGAATTAAACGAAAATACGGTGATTCGGTGGAAGAAGTTTTGGAATATGCCGAAAAAATAGCACAAGAACTGGATACTATTGAAACCGCTGACCGACGCCTGGAAGATTTGGAAATCAAAAAGCAGGAGTTGTACCAGCAAACCAAACAGCTTGCTCAAAAATTGTCTGAGATTCGTTTGCAGGCATTTGAGCGTTTCAACAAGGAAATCAGTGAAGCATTGCTCTTTTTGAATATGCCCGGAATCCGTTTTGTCCCACATCATCAAACTGGACCTTTAGCAAGTGCAGGGCAAGACCAATTGGAGTTTTATATTTCTACAAATCCGGGAGAAGAACCCAAACCTCTTGCAAAAATTGCATCAGGGGGTGAACTGTCTCGCATTATGCTTGCAATCAAAAGTGCATTAGCAGATGCAGACAATGTGGCAACTGTTATTTATGATGAAATTGATACAGGTGTGTCGGGCAAAGCGGCTGCTCGGATTGGGCAAAAGTTATTCCAGACATCAAAAGGCAGACAAGTGCTTTGCATTACACATACAGCACAGATTGCAGCATTGGCAGATACCCATTTGCTGATTCAAAAAAATTTGTCAGAGGGGAGAGCCTATACAGAAATTCACTCGCTAAATGAAGCTGACAGAGAAAAAGAATTAGCAAGAATTATTTCTGGGGATGAAATTACAAATGCCGCCATTGCAGCCGCAAAAGAAATGCGAAAAGTGCGTCAGCAGCTTGAAAATGGAATGAGATAACAAAAGTTGTTGTTGCAGCAAAATTAAAAAATCTATTGACAAGCCAATTATTTTGGGCTATACTAACTAAAAATGCGAAGAAAAGAACCAGTACCTTGGTTTGGTCGGCACAGAGAAACTCTGGTTGGTGAAAAGAGCAGCGAACGGCAAAGGGAATACATCTTGGAGCAGCAGGCTGAAGCAAAATTTGTGGGTAGGCTATGCCGTGTATGCACGTTACAGCATAGGAGTGTTGTATTTTTTCACTCCGCAAGGCTCTTCTCTGTGAAGAAAGAGTGAACAGAGGTGGTACCGCGATTTGATTTTTCGCCCTCTGCCAATTTTTTAGATTGGCAGAGGGCTTTTGCACCTTTTGCCGTAAAAACAAAGGAGAATAGAGAATGAAACTGTATGATGAGTTGGTTGCTCGTGGCTTGATTGCGCAGGTGACAGACGAAGAAGAAATCAAAGAACTAATCAATGAAGGTAAAGCAACTTTCTATATTGGCTTTGACCCCACTGCGGATTCTCTGCATGTTGGACATTTTATGGCATTGAATCTAATGCGTCGAATGCAAAAAGCTGGAAACCGCCCAATTGCATTGGTTGGTGGTGGTACTGGTATGATTGGTGACCCTTCCGGGCGTACCGATATGCGTAGCATGATGACAACCGAAACCATTGAACATAATTGTGAATGTTTTAAAAAGCAGATGAGCAAGTTTATTGACTTTTCTGAGGGCAAAGCATTGATGGTCAATAATGCAGACTGGTTGATGAAGCTGAACTATATTGATTTGCTGCGTGAGGTTGGTTCTTGCTTCTCTGTCAACAATATGCTGCGTGCAGAATGTTATAAACAGCGTATGGAAAAAGGACTTTCTTTCCTTGAGTTTAACTACATGATTATGCAGTCTTACGACTTCTATCATATGTTCCAAACTTTGGGCTGTAATTTGCAATGTGGTGGCGATGACCAGTGGTCAAATATGTTGGGTGGTACAGAGTTGATTCGCCGTAAACTGGGCAAGGATGCCTATGCCTTCACCATCACTTTGCTATTGACAAGCGAAGGCAAAAAGATGGGTAAAACTCAAAAAGGTGCTGTTTGGCTTGATCCAGAAAAAACTTCTCCTTATGAGTTCTATCAATATTGGAGAAACATTGATGATGCAGACACCTTGAAGTGCTTGCGTATGTTGACCGATGTTCCATTGAAAGAAATCGATACTATGAAAGATTGGGAAGGCAGCCAGTTGAACAAAGCAAAGGAATTGCTGGCATTTGAATTGACCAAATTGGTGCATAACGAAGAAGAAGCATTGAAGGCACAAGAAACTGCACGCAATTTGTTCAGCGGAACAGTGGATGCTGCCAATATGCCTTTTACTACAATTTCTCCAGAGCAGCTTACCGATGGGAAAATCGGACTGCTGAGTTTGCTGGTGGCTGTAAAGTTGGCAGCAAGCAACGGCGAAGCACGCCGTTTGGTTTTGCCTGGTAGTGTTTCGGTCAATGGTGAAAAAGTGACCGACCCAGCATTTAGCATTACAGAAGAAATGCTGAAAGAAGGTGTTATTCTGAAAAAAGGAAAGAAAGTATATCATAAAGCAATTTTGGGATAATCGTTTCTACAACATCAAAATAAACTGCTTTAAGTTTGAATGGTGAATATAAAACGGTAAATTCATATATCAAACCAAAGCAAGACAAAACAGTAGTATGCAGATGCTTTTTAGTATCTGCATACTACTGTTTTATAGTAAAGAATTTCCTTTTATATCATCAAGCAAAAGAAAATCTATACAGTAAAATAATTGTCGATTTATCGGTTTTTATAAGTGATTCTACTGCCATTCGGTTGAGAAATTTACCATTACATGCTACAATTTACTTGAGGTGATAGAAATGTTTGATATTAACAAGCAGGAATTTGGAACATTTGTAGCAAAACTTCGCAAACAAAAAGGGTATACACAAAAAGAACTGGCACAAAAACTTTTTATTTCAGATAAAGCTGTTAGCAAGTGGGAGACGGGAGTTTCCCATAGTTAAAGAAACTATTAAAATCCACGCTTACATACTTCCAATTAAAATTTTTGGAGGTAACAACGATGAAAAAGCTGATTTCCTGTGAGTTTAATACTTATACTAGCTTTGTAGAACCGACTACTTGAAATGATACCCCATTGATTTCCTGCTCCTGCTTGATTTCTATTTAAAATCAAGCAGGAGTTTTTTATAAGGTGTATAATCCATTAAACTCTTTTAGTAATTTTTCTTTACATTCGTATAGTTATATTGCTATTACAGAATTTATCTGCTATAATATTGTGCGTGTTTTATTCTACATGGATGGTGTCAATTATGTCAGTCAGTTATAAAAAACTTTGGAAGCTACTCATTGATCGTGATATGAAGAAAAAGGATTTACAGCGTCTATCTGGTGTCAGTCCAGCATTGATTGCTAAGTTAGGACGAAATGAAAATGTTTCTACCGAATCTTTGGTTAAAATTTGCACAGCTCTTGGTTGCGATGTGGGTGATATTATGGAAATTATACCCAATAAAGAGTCGGAAACAGATTTGGGGTAACAGTATTTACAAAATGGAGGATGGCTACGATGTCGGCAGGGATAGATCAAAAAGTTGAAATTTGGAAAAATAAATTACTTGATTTAGGAAAGCGGAATCGCCTTATCAATTATCGTGAAACAAAGCGGTCTACGCTATCTATCAAAACTCCCG
>JAHHUF010000118.1 GCA_020024115.1 Anaerofilum sp. | reverse complement strand
GTTACAACGAAACTAACCCCACAGAGAAAGACCACAAACAAGCTAATAAAAAAACTTATCGCTTCTTTCGGGCTTTTGGGTTTCCATTGCTTTTTCCTTCGTTTTGCCATTGCGCTGCTCCTTGCCGTTTTTGTTTTGCATAAGGCACAACAACAGGATTCATCGACCGCCTCGTCTGTGCCTTTTGGTTTCGATTGTGGCTGTTTTGTGGTGTTTTGACCGGAAGATTTGGCTGTACCTGTTTTTTCACGCCTCGCATTGCAGCTGGTGCCAACAAAGGAATCAAATCCTCACGATGCACTTTATGCAATGCCTGTGCCACTTTTTGAGCATTGCGTGGTTCATAATATTGGAGCAAAGCACGCTGCATCGCTTTTCCTTCCGCTGTTTTTTCCACAAAGATAGGTTTCAGAGTATATGGGTCCATCCCTGTATAATACATACAGGTAGAAACTGTACCTGGTGTGGGATAAAAATCCTGTACCTGTTCCGGACGAATGTGATTTTTATAGAGATATTCTGCCAAAATAACAGCATCCTTCAAAGTGCTTCCCGGATGACTGCTCATCAGATATGGCACAAGATATTGCTGCTTGCCTGCTTTTTTTGTCAACTCATAAAACTTTTTGGAAAATTTATTGTACACTTCAATGGGAGGTTTTCCCATTGCTGCCAATGTGTTTGGAGCGCAATGTTCCGGGGCAACCTTTAGCTGTCCTGAAACATGATGCTGTACCAGTTCTTTAAAAAATGTATCATCAGGGTCACGAATTAAGTAGTCATATCGAATACCGCTGCGGATAAACACTTTTTTTACTTTTGGAATCTTTCGCAGCCGACGCAGAATATTCAAATAGTCGCTATGGTCAACCAACAGCTTAGAACAAGCCTGCGGTGCAAGGCACTTTTTTCCATTCTGACACATTCCCTTTGTCATTTGTTCTTTACAGCTTGGCAGGCGGAAGTTTGCAGTTGGGCCACCTACATCATGAATATACCCTTTAAAATTTGGTTGCTGTGCAATGCGTTCTCCCTCTGCAACAATGCTGTCTGCACTGCGGCTGGTAACGCGTCTGCCTTGGTGCATGGTAATTGCACAAAAATTACAGCCACCATAACAGCCTCTATTCTGAATGATGGAAAATTCTACTTCTTTGATTGCAGGTACTCCGCCCAAAGCCTCATAGCTGGGATGATAACGACGAGTGAAGGGCAGCTTGTATACTTCATCCAATTCTCTACGGGTCAATGGGACTGCTGGAGGATTCTGCACCAAATATTTTTCGCTTTGCTTTTGTACAACAATTTGACCAGTGACCGAATCCTGATTATCCATCTGCAAGCGTGTTGCTTTTGCATAAGCAACCTTATCTGTGCTTACCTTTGCAAAACCCGCACACTCGATATACTTTGCAGGAAGATGTTCAAAATCGGTCAGATAACAAGTTCCGTCAATATCTGTAATTTCACTCACTAGCTCCCCTGCTGCCAAACGACGAGCAAGTTCCTTTGTTTGGTGTTCTGACATACCAAAAGACACAATATCTGCCCCGGAATCCTCACAAATGCTGGGTAGCACTGTATCAAGCCAGTAATCATAATGTGCAAAACGACGCAAACTGGCTTCCAAACCACCCAAAACAACCGGAACATTTGGATAGGCTTCCTTTGCCATACGACTATATACTGTTGCACTGCGGTCAGGACGTTTGCCCATCACCCCACCTGGGGTATACTCATCTTCAGTGCGGCGAATTTTTGCAACAGAATAATGGGCAACCATACTGTCAACATTTCCACCACCAATAAAAAAGCCATATTTAGGCTGTCCAAATTCTTTCATGCTGTCACTGGTGTGATAATCTGGTTGAGAAAGGACACACACCTTCCATCCTTCCGCCTCCAAAAGACGGCTGATAATTGCAGCACCAAAACTAGGATGGTCGACATAGGCATCCCCTGTTACCACCACAAAATCCGGCTGCTGCCAGCCTCTCGCTTTCATATCCTCAAAACTAATTGGCAAAAAGCCTGTATTTTCGTATGTTTGTTGGTTCATTGCTCTCTCCGTTCTATCTCTTATATCTCATCCGGTACTGGGTCGTTGTTCATTGTCATTTCAATCCATTGCTGTCTGGTAATCAAAACTTCACGGGGTTTTGAGCCTTGATATGGGCCAATAATTTTTAGCTGCTCCATTTCATCCATAATTCGGGCAGCACGGGCATAGCCCAATTTACAGCGACGCTGCAACAGGCTGGTGGATGCCTGTCCTGCATCAATAACGGCTTCCACTGCATTTTTCAGCATGGGGTCAACCTCACTGCCGCTATCTTCACCGGAAGAAGAACCACCCTTTTTATCTTCAGTGGCTCGTTTTTCCATTTCAGCAATCATTACTTCATCATAGTCGGTGGGGGAATTTCTGCGAATAAACTCAATCACCCCTCGGATTTCAGAAGATGCAACAAAAGTACCCTGTACACGCACTGGCTTGTTGACACCCACAGGCATATACAGCATATCACCATATCCCAACAGTTTTTCTGCACCAGCTGTATCTAAAATGGTACGGCTATCAATCTGACTCATAACCGAAAGTGCAATACGGCTGGGAATATTCGCCTTAATCAAACCGGTGATAACATCAACACTGGGTCGCTGTGTTGCAATAATCAAATGCATTCCTGCTGCACGAGCCTTTTGTGCCAAACGGCAAATATAGTCTTCCACTTCTTTTCCTGCAACCATCATCAAATCTGCAAGTTCGTCAATAACAATTACAATATACGGAAGTTTTTCCAAAGATGGGTCAAGTTCTGCCAGTGCATTGTATTCTTCGATATTAGGCACTCCATTTTCCGCCAGCAAATGATACCGCTTTTCCATCTCTGCCACAGCGGTTCCCAATGCACCTGCTGCTTTTCGGGGTTCGGTGACAACAGGCATCAGCAAATGTGGGATTCCATTATAATGAGCAAATTCTACCATCTTAGGGTCAATTAAAATCATACGCAGCATTTGTGGGGAACAGCGATACAAAAAGCTGAGAATGATGGAGTTTGTACAAACAGATTTACCGGAACCGGTTGTACCTGCAATTAAAAGATGAGGCATTTTTGCCAAATTTCCAACCTGACAATTGCCTGTAATATCCTTTCCTACCGCAAAGGTAAGGGGTGCTTTGCTTTGTGTAAACGGCTGCGATTCTAGAATACTGCGCAGACTGACGGTTGCACGATGTTCGTTTGGAATTTCCACACCCACAGCAGGTTTGCCGGGAATAGGTGCTTCAATACGCACACCGGCAGTTGCCAAATTCAAAGCAATATCATCAGACAGCCCTGTAATTTTGCTGATTTTTACACCTGCAAGGGGCTGCAATTCATATCGGGTAACTGCTGGCCCACGGCTAATGTCCAAAATGCGTGTTTTCACTCCAAAGCTATCCAATGTGTTGACCAACGTGTCAGCATTTTTTCTCATTTCTTCTTGGACACCTTGTTCATCAGGCTCTTTCGCCTCTTGGAATAGTTCAATGGGGGGATACTCATAGGTGACTGATTGCGGTGCACTTTCCAAAAGTTTCTTTTCTTCTTCACTTTCTTCCAGTGGCAATACAGCTTCTTTTTCTCCTGCGGTAGCCGCTTTATAAATTAACTCTGTCAAGTTTTCTGTTTCTTCGGATTCTATTGGCATTGCTGGCTGTTCAGATACGGCTGGTTTGGGAACAATTGCAGACTGAACTTGAGAAGGCTGCATAATTGGAGAAGCGTCAGATGGTTCATCAAAATAATTGACTTCTTGATACTGTTTTGAATCAACATCCGAATCATCGTTTTGGTTCTCTAATGAACTTGTTTTTTGCGATGCAGCATCAAAAGGTGGTGTTTGAATAGACAGAGGAATTGCAGAAGAAACAGGCTCCTCTTTGGTGTACATCCCAAAAGTTCCGCCAGGGCCAACCACTACATCGCCCTGCTCATCTGCAACTTTTTGCTCTTTCACAACACTTGCATCAAAATCCTCATCAATCAGGCGATGCATCTGTTCATACTGCTCCATTTGCTGTTGCTGTTCCAAAAGGCGCGCTTTTCGCTGTTCCAACTCCTGTCGCTGCTGCTCCAGTTCCATTGCCTTCTCTGCACGACGAACCGCTCTCTGCTCTGCCATAGCGGTCGCAGTTTTTTCTGCCTGAAACTGCACTCTGTCCAAACGCGCTGCAAAAAACGACCAGATTTCCAGTGGGGTTACACCTGTAAACAGCATAATTCCTGTCAACAAAAGAATCACCAAAATAATATTTGCTGCCGGTCTGCCACAAAAAGCCAAAAGTGTATAACCACATACCACGGACAACATTCCACCACCAAAAGCGGTTTGACCATTTTCATACAATGCGACAACTATTTTACCAAAGTTTGGCTGGGTTTGAACCTTAGAAAACACCAATGCTGTTCCACTCACAAACATCATCAGCAACAAAGCCTTTGCAAGTTTTGTCCAAAAAGGCTGCTTTTTTGCTACCAAAACAGCAAGATACAGCAAAAGCGGTCCAACTCCATAGCTGCAAATTCCAAACACGCCAAAAATTGCACTGCGTATCAACGCCCATACCGATTGCCCTGGAACAAATGCCATTACACAAACCAGCAAGCCGATTCCAAAAATCAAGATACTCCAACGAGGATCCATATCCCCACGCGGTGCCTGTTTTCGTTTTGTGCCTGTTTTGGCTCCAGAAGACTTTCTTGTTGTTGTTCGCTTTTTTTGCGCCATTTTTCTCTCCCTTTCCCCTCAAAATCCTGTTGACATTTGCCTAATATTTATCTCCCAAAAGGGCAAACCTTTCCATTATATATAAGTATAGTCTACCACAAAATGTAGTTTTTGTAAAATGATTTCAACAAAAAGCATTCTCTTACAAACGCCAACATTAGAAAGAAAACAATTTAGAAATTCTTAAAACAAGAACAGAGTGTATCAAATTTTGACACACTCCATTTCTATTGAAATAATTTCTATGGTATATTCGCATTTATCTTTTTTACAGTTTCAATCACTTTTATCTATCTGTCTACCAGTATCTCACAAACAGATTGCCGACTCATATTGTCAGAATTATTTTTCCAATAAATTTCTGCCAGCTTTATATTTTCTTCTTTGACTAGGGCGTTCCTAAATAGTGTATACACGAGTAATGTGATATAATAGAAACATC
>JAHHUF010000117.1 GCA_020024115.1 Anaerofilum sp. | reverse complement strand
AAATTGATTTTTATAGTATGGATTTGGATATTTTGTTTAATATGCGTGAATGTAATGAGTTTGAAAAAGGACGGCTATGTATTTGTCAGAACTTGGGACAACTAAAATCTAATATTAGAAAGTCGGAATTTTCGTTTTTTCAATAATAAGTAGTATCTCCTATTTTTTGTATTGCATCTACTTGCTCATTGCGAAAAATTTGTCAATTTCTTAGTTTTCAGATATACCCTAAAAATTTATTTAAAAATATCTTCAAAAAGGTTTGTGAACTGCACTCCATTTATTAGACAGTATGATATATTGTCTAATAGATGAGGTAATTTTTATATGCCTAAAGAAATACGAAACAAGAAATATACACCAGAATTCAATCAATTGATTTCAAAATAATGTGGTCAGAATATTTAAGTATTTATAAAATAATGCAAAGGTTTGAAAGCAATAACAAGATATCATTAAGCGTTACGAACGAATTTACTTGGAGAAAGATTCTGAAGGTCTTGCTGTGGAACATCGTGGCAGAAAAAGTATAGGTTGTCCTCGCAAACTTCCCAAAATAACTGAAGAAATTCTTCACTAAAGAAAATTAGTGGCTGTGTGCAAAGATAACCTGCCTATTTCCAATGATATGGAGCTGCTTTTCCATCTTAATGAGAACTTGACGAGAGGAGGAGAGATGGAAATATAAATATAAAAAATGCCAGAAAATGCTTAAACACATGGGTATTCGATAGAGTATAAGTTGTAAGGGAAACTCTTTGGATAATGTTGTGATTGAGAATTTTTTTAGTCTGCTTAAAAGTAAACTGCTGTATCTACAAGAATTTCAATATATTCAACACTTCAAAGATGAACTACACAAACAAACAGTTTTGATGAATCACAAAACCATTCAGCATCTGATGAAACAGCTGAGTTAGGTGTGTTTGTATAAAGAAAGGCAGAAGTAATTGAGTAAAATTTGGATTACTATAATAAGAGAATCAAGGCGAAGTTAAAGGGCTTGCTATCTGCTTTACACAGACAACAAGCCCTTTTGGCTGTTTGAATAATTTTTAATGCAAAAGATTGTCTAACTTTTTGGGGATAATCGATTGCTATGAGCAGGATATAAGTGTTATGCTGATAAGTTACTTAGAGTAGTACCATTTAACAGTTGAATGTCATAAGTATTCACTTTAAGGTTATTCACAACGCTGTTTGCCAGTTCAGAGAGGGGGCCTAATAGACAACAAGTGTTTCCAGATTTTCTAATTTTCCAGAAAATCGGTGTTTTCCATAGGAATATCAGAAATATTCAATAGTGTGAGAGATGTGAGTTTTTCCAGTTCTGATAGGTCGTTTATTGGCAGTCCCACCAGCCTGAGCGTTGTTAGCTGTTTCAATTGTCCAATCCCATCCAAAGTAGTGAGATTTAAATCGAAAGATAGAGACAATGCCTGTAACTTCTCATTTTTGCTCAACAGCTTTAATCCTTCCAACTTGCTAAAGCTCATATCATATAGTATTAACTCCTCCAAATCAGGGAAGTGAGAAAATCTTCCAAAGTAGAAATACTGCTTGGGCTGTCTCCTTAGCTGGTGCGACAGGCACCAGTTTCTACATTGAGGATGGCATCATTGGTACAAATGGAAATTGTTTGCACATTGGATAACTGGTTAATGAACCCACAATCTCCCACAAAGGCAATTGATGAAATGCCTGCTAAGTCTTTGGAAAAAATATCACCTTCGGATTTGCCAAGATACTCCCGAACAGCACTCTCCACTACCGGTTCTTGCCAACGGATAACCCTTTGCTCGGAACAGCTTGCCAGTGGCAAAAGAGTCAAAAGTAGACTGAAAACAAGCAGATAAATAATTGTTTTTTCATGTCAAATCACTCCTTTTGAGGGGGATAAAACAGCTTTATAAAATATTAGAGGAAAAGGTGATACATGGGAAGAGCTGTCACAAATCAGAGAATAATTTTTTGTGTATGAACAAACATAACAAATATGATGATATTTATGTGTATTTCCTGTATGTCCAAGGTCTTCAAAAGTGAATCGATGGGATTCTGCTTCTACCAATTTATCAACAATTTCTTCATGCCAACGTATAACGCAACACCTATGAACTTTTTCATAGTACCCATGTTGGTTGGCATTAAGTGCAGCACAAAATCTTGTTTGAAGATAGGGCGATTCTATAATGGAATTTGATGGGTGAGAACATCTATAAAAAAGTAACAAAGTGTAGTATTCATATTTCAAAATGTGAGTAAAATAATCTTTGGTGTCACTTAAAAACAATTACAGAAACGGAATAATCGATTTCTAATGGAATTTTAGGGGAAAGGTGTTTCTATGGAAGATGCTGATGTAGGGATAGTAAAATATGCTACAAGACATATTGTTGCACAAAGCAATTTTGCATCCTTCTTTTTTGATTTAGACATCTTAACGCCTCCTGATATCAATACTTATAAGAGAAGATAACAAAGAACAAATTGATTTTTTAAACCATTGGAATCGACTCCTTGTAGTTATATGAGTACACTACATCATTAGAAAAGTAAAAAGTCTAATGATGTGTTTTATAAAAAATTCCTGCTTATAATTATAAAATATGAAAAATCAAAATTTTTTATCTGTATCAAACAAGTAATTAGGATTTTTCAAAAGGATTTTGCTCTAAATAAAAATATTCTATTGGATATTTTCTCTTTTTCTGCTATAATGGCTTTTAGTTTTATTTATATCTATAGCTTAATTATAAGGGTTTTGGAAAGGAAGTAAAACATGAAAAAGAAAATGCAAATTGCATTTGCAGGGCTTGGAAATCGTGGTAAAGATGCCTATCTTCCTGCGTTTATGGGACTGGAAGATTATGACATTGAAATTGCTGCTATTGCAGATATTGATTCTGCAAAAGTGCAAAATGTTGCAGAAAAGTACCATCTTTCGGCGGACAAATGTTTCGACAGTGCAGAAGCATTGCTGGAGCAGCCTTGTTTGGCAGATGCAATCTGTATTGCAACAATGGATAAACAGCATACAAAACATATTCTTCCTGCTCTTGAAAAGGGATATCATGTTTTACTGGAAAAGCCAATTTCGCCAGTTGCAGAAGAATGTAGAGAAATCAATCGTGCAGCAAAACAATATGGAAAAAAGGTTGTAGTTTGCCATGTTTTGCGATATACTCCTTTTTATAAAAAATTAAAAGAAATTATATCAACCGGCACAATTGGCGATGTTGTGACCATGATGGGCATTGAAAATGTGGGCTATTATCATCAAGCACACAGTTTTGTGCGAGGAAACTGGGCAAACTCAGACCAAACAAGCCCTATGATTTTGCAAAAATGCTGTCACGATATGGATTTGTATCTGTGGCTGGCAAATAAAAGCTGCAAAACCGTTTCTTCTTTTGGTGGGATTTATTTCTTTGATGCTGCACACAAACCAGATGGTGCAACCGACCGTTGTATGGATGGCTGCAAAGCAAAAGAAAGTTGTCCATTTGATGCAGAAAAAATTTATCTTCACCACTATAAAATTGGTGTCAGAAATGGATATGTTGGTTGGCCTAATGAAGTTTTGGCACTGCATCCAACCGTTGAATCTGTGACAGAAGCCATCAAAACAGGGCCTTATGGAAAATGTGTGTTTGCTTGTGATAATAATGTGGTTGACCATCAGGTTGTGAATTTGGAAATGACAGACGGTTCAACAATGAGCTTTACAATGACAGGGTTTACAGAACATAATTCCCGCTATTCCAAAATTATGGGAACCAAAGGCGAAATTATTGCCGATTTGAATAGGAAGTTGATTACGGTGAATTTGTTTGGTCAGCAGCCTGTTGTGTATGATATTAGCAAAGAGACTGAAAATGTGTCAGGCCATGCTGGTGGAGATGTAGGTCTGGTGAAAGAATTTGTGAAATACATTGTGGATGATGAGCTTTCAGGCGGATTGACAAGCCTTGACGCTTCCATTGAAAGCCACTATATTGCACTGGCAGCAGAAAAATCTCGTCTGAATGGCGGAATGCCCATTCAAATTGATGCAATGAAATAAGTAAACAAAAAAGCTGTTTTGCAAATATTGCAAAACAGCCTTTTTTTATGAATAGATGGATGTGATGTCCAGATATTCCTCCAAACAAAGTCCGCTTTCGTAGACTTTGGATGCGGTTTCTGTTCCAAGATAACGAAGGTGCCAAGGCTCATACTTAAACCCTGTAATCTCTACTTTGTCCGCAGGATAGCGGATAATAAAGCCATATTCATGTGCATGCTGTGCCACCCATTCTCCTTCTGGTGTTTTTCCAAAGGCGTCATCAATGGTGTTTAGGTCAAAGGCAAGCCCGGTTTGATGCTCCGAATGTCCAGGGCGAGCAGAATAGGTGTCGGCTTTTTCTTTTCCATCTCGTGATACATATCTGTTGTAAATTTTATTTTGGTATTCATAAGAGCGGAAAGAAGAAGATATATAAATATTCAGTCCCTCTGCGGCTGCAGCGGTTCTCATTTTGTCAAAAGCAGCTTTTGCATCTGAATTTACACCAGGGGCATAGTCAGATGGCAGAGAATAGGTTTTGTTTACAACTAAAATACCATTTACATAAGTGACACCATCAACAGTTTCAATGGTTGGGGACTCTGGCTGAGGCTCTGGGGTTGGCGTTGGAACTGGGGTGGATGTGGGAACAGGTATTGAAGCAATTGTAGGCACGGATTCGCCTGAAGATACATTGGAAGAAGATGGTGCGGAAGAAGTACACCCTGATAATAAAAAACCCAACAAGACAACTGTAATCATATACTTCATAAAAAATACACTCCTTTCAAAATATGATACACAAGCAAATGGATAAAGTCAAATCAACTGTTTTGAGAATTTTTAAGAGTAACATTGAAACAAAAAACAAAGGCTGTTATAATGGAATTATTCATTTTGAAATAGAATAAAACATAAAATCGTTTTATATACAAAATATTTTTTCATAAGAGGCGCAGAATGCAACAATATATTTTTTCGATACAAACAGCATTTTTGATGTTCCCGTTTTTGGCAGCATTGTTCTCACTGCCTTTTTTAATTGTGCAGTATCATCGCTATGGTGCAATTCCAATTATCCGTGCAATGGTAGTATACTCATTTATTCTGTATTTATTATGTACCTATTTTTTGGTAATTCTTCCACTGCCGGAACTTTCAGAAGTTGTGAAGCGTACAGACCCGTATGTCAATCTTATTCCCTATAAGTCAATTTTTGATTTTTGGAAAAATGTACAGTTTCAGTTTAGTGATGTGAATCAA
>JAHHUF010000116.1 GCA_020024115.1 Anaerofilum sp. | reverse complement strand
GGCTGGAAACCATGCGGTGACTGCGAGGTGCAAAAAAACCGATTTGAGGATTTCCGTTTGTATCATTTTGGACAGGAAATTGAACTTTATTGCGGTATCCATCCACAATAGGGGAAGGGAGAATTGGCAGCAAAGGAAGGTCAATTTTTCCAATTCGGGAAAAACAATCTGCTGTAATTGCTTGTTTTTGTTCTAACTCTGCTTGGTAGGACAGATGCCGCAACTGGCAGCCACCACAAGAGCGATATACACTGCAATCCACTTCAATTCGACTTTCAGAAGGATGCAGAACTTCTTCCAAAATGCCATAGGCATAACTTTTGGCTGCTTTTCCAATCCGAACTTTTACTTTATCACCAGGGGCAGTCAGAGGAACAAAAATTGCTTGACCTTCATATTTTCCAACACCATTTCCTTCTGATGTAATAGAATTAATTGAAAGTTCAATCAGCTGATTTTTAACAACAGACATAAGATTCTCCTTAAATGCGTTTAAGATTTAGCTTTTCCACCAGCGGTTACAAGTGTTTGCCGTAATTCATCCAGATATAAATCTGTATCTAAAGTAACATGCTTTCCATTCAACAAATTGTTTGCAAACAAAACAGAATAGTTTGTCACAGTATCTCTTGCAAACCAAGCAGGAGCGTGAATTTCTTCACTTTCAAGTGCCTGTGCATCTTGTTCACTTAAGCCAACACAAGCCAAATAAATTCCTGCTTCTTTCAACAATGGAGCAGCACCCCGTGCTGTGGCAGAATCTGCACATAGAACGGCTTCAGGTGTGGGATATTTAATGGGGGCAGTGTCAATAATTTCATTAGATTCGTTTGAGGAAGAATCCAATGAAATTAAACTAATTCCCAACAGATTTTGTGCCATTGCATATCCGGCTTGTTTTCCGCAAGCAGTTAATTGAGAAAAAATTTCCGAGGAAAAAACTCCCATATCTGCTGCACTTTGCAAACTGTATTCATAGTGTAAATTCCCACCAAAGTTATCTCCACCAAACCAGGCATATTGCAGCAATCCATCACCGTTTGTATCAGGGATTATACCAGCTTTGAAGTCCTCTGCAACAGCTTTACCCAAAAGCTCACCGGTTTGCTCACAAAGCATTCCAATATACCAACAATTGTTATACATTTGCATTGTTTCAGGGGTAGGTTTTGCACCGGTAAAAATTAAAGAAATTTTCTTTTCTTTACACAGTTCAATTAAAGCCTGAGCAGCAGAAGAGGATGGTAAACTTACAATCAGAGCCTGAGCATCATCTTCCAAAAGCTGTGCTGCAAACTGCAAAAGTTCTGTTTCGTTAGAGGCAAAACAAGAAATAACAGATACATTTGGGTCTAATGCAGCAAATTGAGTTTCAGCAAAGCCAGCGTCCACAGCAGAAGTGTTCAACACCCAAGGACACTCAATAATACCTACCGTAGCCTGAGAAAATTCACTTGATTTAGAAGAATCAGAAGAAATAGAGGCAACAGGGTTTGAAATTGAAGATGAGGGAGCAGAACTGCTGCAAGCAGAAAAACATGAGACAAATAGAAAAAGGGCTGCAAGCAAAGAAAAATATTTCATAACAATTCCTTTCTGAAATATATATTATAAACCAATAAATCCATACAGCAAATGGTTATATATGCTCCAAAGATTTTTCAAGGCTTGTTAAATATTTGCTGGGAGGAATCCCTTTTGCTTTTTTGAAAACACGAGAGAAGTAGAATTGGTCAAAAAATCCAACACTTATAGCAATTTCTGCGATTGAAAGCTGTGAGTTTTTCAATAAAGTACAGGCTTCACTAATGCGATAGCCTGTCAGATAATCAATGGGGGATTGCCCTACATTGCTCATAAATACACGATAGAGATGGCTGCGGCTCACACCAACAGCTTTTGCGATATCATCAATGCTAATATCGTGAAAATAATTAAATTGAATAAATTTGATTGCGCTATGTACATATTGTGCACTGGAAGTGTTATTGCGAGGGCTTTGTTCCAAGGCTTCCTGCATGAGATACGCCATAAACAGATGCAAGTGTCCAACCATAGCAGTTTCGTTTGGGGCTGAAGAACCTCTGTTCTCAAAAATCTGCAAAAGTTCAAAACTGATTTTTTCAAAGTTGGAACAATGATGAATCGGAGAATCATCCCAGAAGGGAAGCTGTGAAACCAATTTGTTTGCACAAGCACCATTAAACCCAACCCAAGCATATTCCCATGGGTCAGACTCATCTGCGGTGTAGGTAATTAACTGGCTTGGCTTTGCCAAAAATAAATCTCCTTGTTGCAAAAGGTAGCTTTTTTCACCAACACGATAGCAGCCTTTCCCTTTTAAAATCATATGAATTAAATAATGGTCACGAATACCTGGCCCCCAAGTATATCCGCTCTCACAGCGCTGCATTCCGCAATTAAAAATGGAGAGTGCAACATTTTCAGTATAATTTTGTTTGAATGATTGTTTATATAAATTAGACAAGAAAATCACCTCAAATAAGCAAATATAGACAATGCAATATCAATACATTTTTAAAAGATAAAACAGAAAATTTGTTTGCAACATAGCAATAAATAAGTTTACTTCAAGATATATAATGTTGCGTATAGTATTCATTATAACAAAATGCTCAACAAAAGTCCATGCAGATGTGAAAAAAGCCTGTTTACAAAGTGAAAATATTCGATATAATGAAAATGGAATGTAATCTAAATAAAAAATTTTTGATTGTTGTAAAAAGGCTGGATGTTTTAATCTTTTAATCTATACTTTTAAAAATAGGAAAATATTATTGAATAGGAAAGGTGTGTCTATTTATGGCAAAGGCAGTACAACTAATTGAGCAAATTAAAAACGGAAAATACAACAGTGCATTGCAGAAATTATACGGTTCTGCACAGTTGGAAACACAAAGGGAACGATATATCCAAACCATTCAAGAATTTATTTCTTTGTATGGAGAAGAAAGAGAAGCAGCTCTTTATTCTGCACCGGGGCGTACAGAGATTGGTGGAAACCATGTAGACCACAATAATGGTGTAGTGATGGCGGCAGCAGTTGATTTGGATATCATTGCAGTTGTGAGCAAAAACGAAGATAATTATGTGCGCTTGCAATCCAAAGGCTTTTCTAAAAAGTTTGAAGTAGACCTTTCTGTGATGAAACCACAGCAAAAAGAAATGGGCAGCAGTGATGGCTTGATTCGAGGCGTTGCAGCAGGTATTTTGCAAAAAGGCGGAAAGATTGGCGGCTTTGATGCCTACACCTCCAGTTCTGTTTTGAGTGGTTCAGGTCTTTCAAGCTCAGCAGCTTTTGAGGTTGTGATTGGTGCAATTTTTGTGGGAGAATATAACGATGGTTCGATTGACCAAGTAGAGATTGCCAAAATCAGCCAATATGCTGAAAATGTGTTTTTTGGAAAACCATGTGGCTTGATGGACCAAACAGCTTGTGCTGTGGGCAGTGCAATTACCATTGATTTTAAAAATCCATCTCAGCCAATTGTGAATAAGGTTCCGTTTGATTTGGAAAAATATGGTTTTGCATTGTGCATCACAGATACAAAGGGCAGCCATGCCGATTTGACAGACGATTATGCAGCCATTCGCCGTGAAATGGAACAAGTTGCAGAATTTTTTGGCAAAACGGTTTTGCGAGAGGTAGAAGAAAAGCAAGTATTTGAAAATCTTGGTGTTTTGCGTGAAAAATTTGGTGACCGTGCTTGTTTGCGTGCAATTCACTTTTTTGCGGAGTGCCGTCGTGCAAAAGAACTGTATCAGGCAGTAGAGCAAGACCATTTTGAGGATTTTCTTGCACATATTATTCAGGGTGGACATTCCAGTTTTGAGTATAACCAAAATGCTTACAGTATCAAAAATCCCTCTGAACAAGGGGTAGCATTGGGTGTTGCAGTTTCTCAGCATTTGCTGGAGGGAAAAGGTGCCTGGCGTTTGCAGGGTGGTGGCTTTGCAGGAACCATTCAGGCATTTGTTCCGTTTGATATGTTGAATATATATAAAACTGAAATTGAAAAAGTATTTGGAAAAGGTAGCTGTTATGTGCTCAATGTTCGCAATTATGGCGCAGTTGCAGTGACACCTGATATGTGATGAATGTGAAGCATAAGATGAAACAGATTTTTATGCAGAGATAACAAGCATAATACTCATACTTAAAATAGACAGCGGAATGCTGATAGAATTTGCAACTGCAGCCAGTTGACCATTCGCACCGGCATTTTCGGTTAAAAGAGGGGCAGAACTTGCAATGGGGGCAACTAATACAACAGCAAGCCCTTGGCGAATCTCTTTTGGAAAAGGCAAGAGTAAAACTACAAATGCCATTGCAAATTTCAAACCATAACGGGTTGCAAGCAAAAGAATCAAATCTTTTAACCCTGTTTTTGGAATTTTCATATCAAACAAAATTCCAATACTAAGCATTGCCAAAAAAGCATTTGCACCACCAGCAAGAGCCGTTACTTCTAAAACAAGTGGTGGTAAAGAAAGATGCAACAAAGAGAGGATAATTAGCAGCAAATACATTAAAAATGTAGGGGTTGTGAAGATCTTTTTAAACATAGGCTTTAAAGAAAATGCTTTTCCGCTGCCCATAATTCCGTCAGCAATTGCAACATTAACCCCATAGGTCATCATGGCTACTGCAATATCAAACATACAAAGAGCAGCGAAACCATCCGCAGCAAGCATACCGGTCAAAAAAGGCATTGCAAAATTTCCTACATTGTACGAAGAAAGGTTCAGTGCAAAAAAAGCACGCTGTTTGGGAGACTTTTTTATCGAAACAATCAAACCAGCAAACAATAAAAGAATATTGGCTGCCAATCCAACTCCAAAACTGGCAGCCAAAGCAGGGGAAAGGATGACCCCTTGAAATCCATTTACAATTGCACAGGGAAGAGTAATGTATAAAATTACAGAGGACAAAAAACGGCTGTCAGATGGTTGAAAAAGTTTTGCTTTTTTTCCAAAGTATCCCATCAGTAAAACAATGGTGTAAAGAAATGTACGAGTCAGTATAGGTGACATTGTGAATCTCCTTTTAATAGCATATAATTGGGCAGAAGTTCAAAAAACAGTGCATATAAATTGTGCATACTGCCGATTACAGATTGATTATTATAGTATAAAAGAAATGCGCAAAAAGGTAAAGAAAAAATTATGATATTTAGAGCGTATCTGAAAACTAAAAAATTAACGAATTTTTTGCAGAAAATCAGTAGATAGGATTTATTGTACAAAAAGATGAAAATTTCGACTTTTCAGATAGCCTCTAAATAGTGTCTACACAAGTTCAAGCCAAAACAGCACACCAAATAGCAATGCAACGAATATGCACTGCTGCCAGAAATGAAGCTGTATTTTTGGCATATCGTGTGGCAATTCCCCGCCAACGCTTCAGGTGTAAAAA
>JAHHUF010000115.1 GCA_020024115.1 Anaerofilum sp. | reverse complement strand
AGCTATATCAACAGATTATCCAAATCGACTTTCTTTGATTCTTGACAGATAGATAATCACTTGAAAAGGGGTCGGTTTTTTGCCCCATCCAGCTTGCAAAAGCCAGTTTTTTGTGGCTGTATCTGGATTGTTCCACAGTTCTTCAATCAGCATCACCAATTCTCTTTCTACACAATCACACGAAACACCGTTTTTTTCTGCAATTTGTTGTTGCAATTTTTTCCATTGATTTTCCATAAAAACCTCTTTTCCTCTATACAAAATTATACTAATATGGTATAATTCAAACTATTCCCTTTTTTGGGAGTTATCATACACAAAAATAAAAGGAGGATGTTATTCGCATGAATATTGCAAAAAACATTACCCAATTGATTGGCAACACCCCACTTGTACAACTTCAACAACTGGAAAAGTGGTGTTCTGCCTGCACTTCTATTATTGCAAAACTAGAGAGTTTTAATCCTCTTTCTTCTGTAAAAGACCGTGCTGCTGTTTCAATGGTTGAGGCTGCCGAAGCCAGTGGAAAGCTGCAAGCAGGCGGAACCATTATTGAACCAACCAGCGGCAACACAGGCATTGCTTTGTCCTACATTGCTGCAAGCCGTGGCTATCGCTGCATTCTGACTATGCCCGAAAGCATGAGCATGGAGCGTCGCAACCTGCTCAAAGCACTGGGGGCTGAACTTGTTCTGACCCCTGCAAGCGAGGGCATGGCAGGAGCCGTAAAAAAAGCTGAGGAATTAACTTCCTCTATGCCAAACAGCTTGATGCTCGGACAGTTTGACAACCCCGCAAATCCTGCTGCTCATGCTGCAACTGCTGAAGAAATCTGGCGTGATACCGATGGCAAAATTGACATTCTTGTTGCAGGGGTAGGCACTGGCGGAACTTTATCCGGCACTGCAAAAATTCTCAAACAAAAAAATCCTGCCATCAAGGCAATTGCAGTGGAACCTGCTGCAAGCCCTGTGCTGTCTGGCGGAACTGCCGGTTCGCACAAAATTCAGGGTATTGGTGCAAATTTTATCCCCAAAAACTATGATGCCTCTATGGCAGATGAAATTATCACCGTCACCAACGAAGATGCCGCAGAAACCACTCTTTTTTTGGCACATCATGAAGGTGTATTTGTTGGCATTTCTTCCGGTGCTGCTGCTTGGGCAGCTTCACAGGTGGCTGCACGCCCCGAAAACGCAGGTAAAACCATTGTTGCAATTTTCCCTGATACTGGTGAGCGCTATTTGTCTACTGGCATTTTTGAGGTAGAGCAATGAGTCTTCTTTCAGATGCCCAAAATATTCGCAGTAAAGACCCTGCCGCTCGCAGTATAGCTGAAGTTCTTCTGTTATATCCGGGATTCCATGCTTTGATTTTTTACAAAATCAGCCATCGTCTCTATCTATGGAAACGCTTTTTCCTTGCCCGTATGGTCAGCCAATGGGGGCGAGGATTTACAGGGATTGAAATTCATCCGGGTGCAACTATTGGTAAAAATCTGTTTATTGACCACGGTCTGGGAGTTGTGATTGGAGAAACCGCTGAAATTGGTGACAACTGTACCATTTATCATCAGGTAACTCTGGGCGGAACAGGCAAAGACCACGGAAAACGCCACCCTACTTTGGGCAACAATGTCCTTGTGGGGGCTGGTGCAAAGGTTTTGGGGCCTGTTTCCATTGGTGACAACACACGCATTGCCGCTGGCAGTGTGGTTTTGCAAAGTTTGCCCTGCAATTGTACTGCTGCCGGTATTCCTGCAATTGTTGTACGCAGAGATGGTGCCAAAATTTGCCCCAGTGACGACCTCAACCAACAGAACATTCCAGATGTTGTCCACAGTCAACTTTGTGAAATGGAGCGGCGATTGGGAATTTTGGAATGTCAATCCAAAAAGAACGCAGAATAGCAATCTGAAATACAGAAAAATCACCCCTTTAGTTGATACAATTTCAACCAAAGGGGTGATTTTATTCGTTTTCTTCTATTTGATATAGTGCTGCTCTTGCCCGAAAGGTTTTATCTCGCCTTGGCTGAATCCTCAAACGGATTTCAAAATCTCCATGTGTGGGGCAATGAGTTTTTGCAGTTCGTTTCACACCTTTTTGCTTTTCCCATGGCTGTGCTTTCATTTCTGTTCCACATTCAGGGCATAGAAACTCTCGCAAAGCAGCGTCTTCATGGGCTTGTTCGGGTGTTGTGTATCCATCTTGCGTTTTGACTGCAATTGCTCTGCCTTTTGCAGCCTCTTTTTGGTATTCGACATATTGACTGATACCCTTTTTCATATCCAGTTTTTGGCACAGTTGTGCTGTATATAACGCATCATGCAGTGCATCATGGGCTGTCAATTCCGGCTCCATTCCCAGTTGCACCATTGCCTTAACCAATGCTGTCTGCTGATATTTTTCCAACTGCTGCAAACTATAAACAATCTGCAAATCATAGGCATCCGGCAGCCAGCCAAAATCTATCCGATACACCTGCATATTTTTTCGCAGCACAGGCACATCTTCATGGCTCCATGTAATCAAAGCAAATTTTTGTCCACACCATTTTTGCAGTTGTTGCACTGCTTGTGGAAACTCCATTCCCTGCATTAGCTGTTCCTGACTGATACCTGTCAACTGCTGCACCTCGTGTTTAATTTGCGGATAAAATCGAGGACGGACATCCGCTTTAAATTGGTCTATGATTGAAAAGTTATCATCCATTTTCACTGCACCAATCTGAATGATTTCGGTTGTAAGCTGATGTACAGCTTTACAATCGGGTGCCGGCTGATTCCACTCCAAATCCAGTGTGATATAGTTCAATCCCATTCCTTCTTTCATCCGATTAAAATTCCTTATACGATTATACAGGATTTTTCTTCAAAATGCGACTGTATCTTTTCTTTTTACAAACAGAATTTACTGTTACCCTCCTTATAGTTCCTTCTTTTTTCTTATTGATTCTTATGTTACAATAGAAAAGAAAGTTATCAGATTGTTCAAACAGAAAGGATTATTTTTGTGACAAATACAACTTTATGCTATCTGGAACAGGATGGCTGTTATCTTATGATGCACCGAACCAAAAAGAAAAACGATGCAAACCAAGGCAAATGGATTGGCATTGGCGGAAAATTCGAGGAAGGCGAAAGCCCGGATGATTGCCTGCTGCGGGAAGTGAAAGAGGAAACCAACTTGCAGCTGACCCAATATCAATTTCGGGGCATTGTCACCTTTGTTTCTGACAAATATGGCACAGAACAAATGCACCTGTTCACTGCCACCGGTTTTGTAGGGGAACTTTGTAGCAACTGCTGTGAAGGTGAACTCAAATGGATTGAAAAAGATGCCATTCTCTCATTACCTTTGTGGGAAGGGGATAAAATTTTTCTCCACCTTTTGCAAACAGAATCTTCTTTTTTCACCTTAAAGTTATGCTATCAGGGAGATTCTCTTGTTTATGCAATTCTCAATGGTACACCTTTGCAATTGAGTGACTTTTTGTGATAAGAGAGGATTTTGCTTATGGAACCGATTCTAGTGAGCGCCTGTCTTTTGGGGGTTAGCTGTCGTTATGACGGAAAATCCGCCCCTTATTCTCCTTTGCTGGAACATCTTTCAGAGTTGCATCTGATTCCTGTTTGCCCCGAAATATTGGGTGGGCTTCCCACTCCCCGCACTCCTTGTGAGCGAATTGGCTGCAAAGTTGTTTCGCAAACAGGCAACGACGCCACTGCAGCATATCAAAAAGGGGCAGAAGAAACCTTAAAAATCGCTCGTTTGTTTGGCTGCAAAGCTGCTTTGCTGAAGGAACGCAGTCCCAGTTGCGGCTGCGGAAAAATTTATGATGGCACTTTTTCCAAAACTTTGATGGATAGGGATGGTGTCACCACCCAGCTATTAAAAGAAAATGGCATTCAGGTATTTGGCGAAAGCAGTATCCATCAAATTTTATCAAAATAAGAAAGGACCCTTTTTTCCTTTATGGAACACATGATACAAAACACAAATTTCAAAAGTATTGTAAAATTTACCCTGCCCACTGTTATTATGATGGTGTTTATGTCGCTCTACCAAATGGTAGATGCGATATTTGTTTCTAATGTTGTTGGGTCTGCTGCTCTTTCTGCATTGAATATTGTATACCCTGCCATCAGTGTTGTGATTGCAATTGCTGTTATGTTGGGCACTGGCGGAAATGCCATTATTTCCCGCAATATGGGAGAACAAAAACCCTACCTTGCCCGTCAGCGATTTTCTTTTATTGTTGGCACAGGCATTGTGATTGGAATTGTGCTTGCTGTTTTGAGTTTTTATTTTACTCCCGCACTGGTTCAACTTTTGGGTGCAACCCCTGAACTGCAACAGGACAGCATTACATATCTGTCTATTTTATTGGCAGCTTCTCCATTGATTATTTTGCAAATGCTGTTTCAGAGTTTTTTTGTTTCAGCTGGCAAACCTCGTTTAGGTTTGACTGTCACAGTTGCAGGCGGACTTGCGAACATCATTTTTGATTATATTTTTATTGTCTTTGCAAATATGGGTGTGCAGGGAGCCGCTTTGGGAACCATTTTGGGATATGCCATTCCCTCAATATTCGGAATGATTTATTTTTCAGTCTGCCGAAAGAGAATCCTCTATTTTGTTTTGCCCAAATGGGAACCTTCTGTTGTGGCTGAATCCTGTTTCAATGGTTCATCCGAAATGGTCATCAACCTTGCGTTTGCTGTCACCACCTTTTTATTCAACCTCACCATGCTTGAATGGCTGGCAGAAGACGGCGTTGCAGGTATCACCATTGTACTATATGTACAATTTTTTCTTTCTTCTGTATACATTGGCTATTCATTGGGTGTTGCACCTGTCATCAGCTATTATTACGGCAAACAAGACTCCTGTGCACTGAAACAAATCATAAAAAACAGTCTTTTATTCCTTGCCATCAACTCAGTTTTGTGGTTCAGCCTGAGTATTTTGCTGAAAAACTCACTGATTTCTGTTTTTGTTGCCAAAGACAGCAATGTTTTTTCAATTGTAAGTGACGGCTGGATTCTATTCTCTTTGAACTATCTAATTACAGGATTTAATATTTTTGCAAGTTCTATGTTTACCGCTTTTTCTAATGGAAAAATTTCTGCTCTCATTTCTTTCCTGCGCACCTTTGCATTTTTGTGTATTTCGATTCTTGTTCTGCCACAGGTGTTGGGCGTTACAGGTATTTGGCTTTCTATTCCAATTGCTGAACTGCTGACTCTTGCTTTTTCAATTTACTTTTTCTTCAAAATGCGTATCTATTATAAATACTAAATGAGGAGTATGATTGGAATGAATCAACAATCTTCTGCACTGTCCAAAAACACTTCCTTGATGCCTTGGTTTTTTGGCTCTGCAATCTGCTTTTTAGGCTACATTGCAATTTGTTTGCTTTCAGGCGCAAATTTTGTTTCAATGCTCTCTTTTTTTATTTGTGTTCCTTTTTATTTGATTTTTCCGGGAATGTTTTTTGCACAGCGG
>JAHHUF010000114.1 GCA_020024115.1 Anaerofilum sp. | reverse complement strand
GCATTGCTATTTGGTGTGCTGTTTTGGCTTCAACTTGTGTAGACACTATTTAGGAGGAATATAACTTTGAAATATGCAATCGCAAAATGGTATATTACAGATTATGCCGTTTTTGAATCTTTGGATGGAAACAAATATTGTTTACAATGGGATTGGGATTTATTTAAACCCAATATTGCAGAACCAATCAGCTGTTTACATCCCATTACCAAAAATCAAACGGAACAAGTAAACAAGCTGCTCAAACTGCAAAAAGAATTGGATGTACATAATCCAAATTCAAATTTAAGAGTTGTCAGCCAAACCGAGGAATATGTATTTTTAGCAGCCAATTTACCGCTGGCAAAAACCCATCGTCTTTCCTGGGACGAATTTCACTCTCTTTCCGATGACCAGGCAATAGATTTTGTTCTGGAAAATGATGTGCAGAAAAATTCTTCTTTTCCTAAAATCAAAAAAGATTCTTATTTGGATTTTTTAAAATTCATTGTCCAATTCAAACATCTTTCAACCGAGAATATTTTGGAATTGTATGCTCATTCTCCCAAACTGTCTAATGTGAAAACCATCGGGGAATGGAAACAGAAAAATGTAGATTTTCAAGAGGAACAACTCACTCAAGCAATTCCCTTAAAAATAACTATAACTGAACATTTTTTCCAACGGCATAACAATTATTATCCCATTTCTTACGCTACTCAAAGTGAGCGAACTGCCATTCAGCAAAAAAAACTTTCCGTTTCTCAGATGGAAACGGAATCCACCATGCTTATAATTGACCAAAAGGATGCGATAGGAACCTATGCTTTCATACAGCGACAATGCAATCCTCAGCTGCTTTTTGACACTTTATCCAAACTCTCAAAAACACAGGGAATTAAAATTGAATTAAATAACACCCTTTCTGATAGCTTTTTTGCATCAAATACAATTTACCTTCCATCTGTCGGAACTTCTTATCAACACGCAAAGCAATTATGCCGAGAATATGCAGCAGCAGTAATAAAAAAGACCTTGGAAACATCCAATGAAAGTTTACTTGATTTATACAGCGATAGCTTTGCATGGATACTTGCCTACCAATACGGTTTGGAAGAAGATGCCCCACATCTTGCTTACCAATGGTGGAATTCCAATGAAAATATTGATATTTTAAAATTAACAACCTATCTTCATAACACTTTGCTCTATATTGATGAACGAGTCACTCTGCAATTATTTTCTGCACAAGATGAGAAAAAGGCAATTGAACAAAACTTTTTCGATGGAATAGATACAGATACAACTGCTTCCAACTTATCAAAATTCACAAACAAAAAGGGAGCAGTACAATGAAAAAATGGATTCCTAAAGTTTTTGCTCTACTTGTTTATTTATCAGGCGGTTTATGGTTTGTTTTCACTCGTTCTCAAGAACAGCGAATAAATGCTGCCATTCTTCTTTTGATAGTGGGAATTTGTATTGGACTGCTTTTTATGTACTTTTCACAGCGTCGACCTATCAATATTAGAGATAGGACAGCTGGATATGGACAACACGGAAAAGCTGCTTGGATGGACGACACATTAAAGGCTAAAACCTTTTTAACAGTACAAAAAGAAAAAGAATCCGAACCGGGCTTTGTACTTGGATTTGAAAATAATCAATGGCTTGTAGATAGCAGTGAAGATAATGTACTGCTGCTTGCTCCACCCAAAGCAGGCAAAACTACAAAAATTTTTATTCCTTCCATTTTATACAATACTGCAATTCAAAAAAACACTGGTTCTGGTTGCAGTATGTTAATTCTTGACTGCAAAGGAGAACTCTACCGTAAATGTGCAGGCGAATTGGCAGCTGCCGGCTATCGTACCCCTACCTTGGATTTGAGAAATATTATAAAGTCCAGCCGATACAATTTCATTGCCAATGTAAATAAAGCAATGGATGAATACCTTTCTGCAAAAACTGATATTGAGCGTGCAATGGCATACGGCAAGGCAGAACGCTATGCAAAACAGGCAGCAAGTCAGCTGATTGGAAATACTGACGGGGGCAGCAAATCCGATGCCAGCGACTATTTCAATGAAACTGCAAGAGGATTGCTAACAGGTGTTATTCTTATGGTCAGTCAATATGCTGCCCCAAAAGAACGGCATATTATCTCTGTTTTTAATCTGATTTTGGAAATGAACGGGCAAATTTCGAATCAGCAATCAGCAAATGCACCACAAAAAACAAAATTGCAGGAACTGCTGGAATACATTGGCAACCAACGAATTACTTTCTACACAGGTGCTGCAACCAGTGCCGACTCTCGCACCTCTATGAATGTTTTTTCCTCTGCTCTGGGAAAGCTGGCAAAGTTTATTGATGCTGAACTGGAGCAAATTCTCTGCGGGCATGATGACGCTTTTGACGGGAGAAAGTTTATCGAACAGCCAACGGCTATCTTCTTTATTTCTCCCGACGAAAATACAACACGGCATTTTATGTCCTCTCTGGCAGTTCGCAACATTTTGAATGAAACCATTGAACTTGCTGAAAAGTTTTATAATGGTGTGCTGCCACGCAAGGTACAGATTTATTTGGACGAATTTGGACAGCAGCCACCCATTGAAGATTTTGACGCTCTGTGTGCTGCCTACCGTTCCCGTGGAGGAAGATTCATTTCTGCTATTCAAGACTTTGCACAGTTGCAAAAGCATTACAGCAAAGACAAAGCAGATATTATCAAAGGAACCAATCAAACTTTGATTACTTCCTTTGTTGCTCCGTCTGCATTGAATACCGCTGAAACAATTTCCAAAATCTTGGGTAATGAAACCATTTTGACAGGTTCTTCAAGCAGCAACTACGGAAAAACTTCCACTACAACCTCACTGATAGGGCGTCCGCTCAAGTCACCCAGCGATTTGATTAGTATGCCTTTGGGTGAGTTTATTGTCATTAAAGGCGGTACAAAGCCCTGCCAAATTAAGCCTCCGGGATACTGGACATATTTAAACCCCGCACCGGAACCACAACGACCAGACTTACAATATGCACCGGTTATTGTGGCTGATTCTGAGTCTATCCGATTGCGTTTGGATTATGGCGATTGTGAATTAACCAAAGGAATGTTTGATAACGAAACAAGGCATACCTCATAACGGTATGCCTTGCATTTTTTTGAAAGGAGAAAGATTCAAATGTTTGTGAAAGTACCTCATGTTTTGATGTCATACGGGCTTTCTTCCAATGCACTGAAAGTGTATTTATACCTTTCAGCTTGCTGCGGAAATCGTGGAAGTGTTGCTGTGCGTTACAATACCATTGCAAACCGCTGTCATATTCATAAAGATACAGCTGCGTCCAGTGTGAAAATATTGGAATCTTGTGGTTTGCTGCAACTGGAACATCGTTATCTTGATGGACAGTACATTTCCAATTGCTACAAGCTGACACAACTAAGCGGAAAATGGTTTGCTCTCGACCTATCTATCAATCCTTTTGCTTTGCCAACTGCTGCCTTTGGTGTTTATTTGTGCATTCGCCGATGTGCCAATCGCAAAGGGCGAGCCTTTCCGTCTTATGCAACAATTTCCAAAATGTTAGGTGGCAGAGCAAAAGCCACTATTTCTAACGGTATTCAACTGCTGGAGCGTTTGGGATTGGTGGTTCGCATGGCTTATCGGGCTGGAAAACATAACCTGTATGTTTTGGGTACAAAAAAGCAGCAAGCACAGTCTGAACCCTATGCTCACTGCCATTCTCAATGCACTGCTTTACCTCAGTACACTCTTAGTTTAACGGCATCCATTGCTATTGTCAATTCTTTTGTTAAAGGGTGTTCAATTTTTCGGAAACATCGTATAAACCCACCCTGTTTAACGATACAAAAGAAAAATCTAAATACTTACTGTAAGCTAAGATATAGCATAAAAGAAATTTCTTATTGTTTATATCTTTGCAGACCACCTCCCGATTTTCAACATCTTTTCCCAAAAATCTTGAAAACGAAAGCAAATACTTCAAAAAGGAGATACACTTATGATTTTAGGACTTGTTGCAACGGAATCTGTTCGGGAAATTGTTCATCGGATGAATTTCAGAAATACCCATGACATTCGTAACTTGGATTTTAAAAACACTGCTGCATTGTTGGAATTGATTGAATCTCAACAATGTTTCACACACATTCTGGTGGATATAGATGCTGTTCCGGGAAACAGTGATGATTTGATACAACTGATTTATCGCCTGCGTCAATCCACAACCATTGAATATTTGATTTTGCTGGAAGGTTATCCCTCTGATAGTCGAGTATGTGCAGAATTGCGGGATTTAGGAATTAAAGAACAGAATCTGCTTTTTTCTTCTGCACTTCCCTTGAAACAAAGATTAACTGAAATTTTCTATCAGCCATCTTCAACCATTGTACCGTTCATCCCAGCGGAACCGTTTGAAGCAGATAAACCGGAAATTCTGCAAAAACCACAAGAAGAATTTTTACTTGAACCGCAGATGCAAGAGCAAGCAGAAGAACCGACTGAAGAACAGCAAGAATCCCTACCAAAACAAGAGCAGAGTGAAGAATCTGAAGAAAATACAATTACTCCGCCTTCACAAATTACAACTGCCCAGGCATACGCTGCATTGCAGGAAAGAATGCTTGCAATTCAAAAAGAGAATCTAAAAACAGCAACAACGATTGCCATTGCCGGTGCAGGCAGCCGTATTGGTACAACCACACAGGCACTACAAATTTTGATGTATTTGAGAATGCAGAACAAAGCCGCTGCATTGGTGGAAATGCACTCTCATTCTTGCCTTGAATCTTATGCGAATGTATACAGTGATGCAGTTCTTGAAAAAGACTGCTGTATCATCAATGGCAATCGTCTGTACTTTTCGGATGATTCTTTGCCAACGATACAAAAAGAATATGAATATTTGGTGCTGGATTGTGGGGATTTCCAATCTTGCAAATTAGATGTTTTTATGCAATCTGATATTCGTATCATCTCTTGCGGCATTAAGCCTTGGGAAACAGAAAAAATCAACAACACATTTCGGGACAACGATGGCACATTTCGATATTTATTCTCTTTTGTTCCACCTGCTGACGAAAAAGATGTTTCTGCACAAATGGAAGAATACAGCAATTATACTTTCTTTGCACCCTATTCCCCTGATATGTTCCAATACAATGGGAAAGACGATTTGTATGCTGCGTTGATTGAAAACCTATAAACAGAGGTACGACATGGTGTCGTACCTGTCTGTCTTCTGGGTGATGCGATATGGTGTGATAATCTTTATTTATCTTTTAGAATACACTCTATTTAGAACTAACAAACAAAACTTACTTATTTTTTAAGCACTCTATCCAATACGGACAACTTGTTTCTAATGAACAAAATTTTCTTCGAATCTCTTTATCTGGTCCATTTCCATTATACAACATCTCAGTCTTAATTGTTATTTGTACAACTTTATTCAATTTTTTACACACACCTTTTTTGTTATCTTTTCCAATTTTCACATTTCCTCTCATACCATAATATAC
>JAHHUF010000113.1 GCA_020024115.1 Anaerofilum sp. | reverse complement strand
TTCGATTTTTCTTGAAAAGAATCTCTTTGTGAGGAAACTGTATTTGTTTTTCTTCTTTTTTTACTGCTTTCATTTACATAAGAAATTCCAGTTCCAGGAATTGATGCAGTCGTACGCCATCCTCCAGTTGCTTTTTTGGTTACTCTAAATCCTTTTGTTCCCACACTATAACCAATTCCGCTTTTACTTAGATTTATCCTAAATGGACCAAAGTTTACACTTTTTCGGTATCGAAACCCCATTTAATTTTCGCCTTTCTTTTTATTTTATAAATTTAAAAGCTGTGTCTTTTTGCTATTGAATTCTTCTTCGGTAATAATGCTGCTATCCATAAGCTGTTTGAATTTTAAGATCTCATCTGCCACAGATATATCGTTTGTTGTGGTTTGAGGTTCTGCTTGAGAGTTTGTTATTTGAGTGAGTAAAGAAAGTACTTCTTGTGCCAGTTTAACATTTATTTTATGAGTAAAACTTCCTTCTTTTTCTTTTCCAGCGGAGAGAAAGTCTATATATACACTTGGGAAAAATGTATTATTTGTTGTTATCTTAATTTTGTATTCAGTTATTTCTTGCTGATGCTTTTTGCCGGCAACACTTCCAACAATAGCACCAACACCACCAAATAACACACCACCCACAACAGCACTACCTAGACCACCTTTAGTAACAGTTTTTCCGTTTTCTAATAACTCAAAATCAAGAATTTCATTATAACGAAAAATGACATTGGAAAGAGAAGATACTTTCCAAAATTGATTTACACTATCAACTTCAAGATAAGTTCCAGCGTTTTGTGTTTTATTAAAAATATTGGTTCTTTCTAAATTGTCTTCTTTTGCTTTAATTGCAGTTGTCACTTTTTCAGTCGAAACAGCCTTCCAATCAAGAAGAAATGAATTGATAAAGGGGGAGCAATTTTTCATACATTCTTTGCAAATAAAACCATCGGACAAGTTTTTGGCACTTTCATTTTGACTGCAGATTGTGCAGAGTTCTTTTTCTTTTCTTGAAAATAAACCCATAACTTCCTCCTTTTGCTTTAAGCAATAAAAATTTTAAACAAATACATTGATTGATTTATTTTGTTGTGTTAAAAATATAAAAAATATTTAAAATATTAAAAATTTTGCGAATAGATAATCAATGTAAACTTTGATAGAATTATAGCAGATTCAGTAACGAATCAAAAAATAAAAGGGGTTGTGAAAATGAGTAATGATGTGCAAAAAGAAAAAATATTGGAAAAGGAACTGTGGTACATAATAAAAAGAAATCAAAGCATAGAATTTTTACAATGGCTTATCACACATGCTTTGAAATATGAACAAACAATACTCAAATTAAAATGAACCCTTGAAAACCGCCCTGAATCAGTCTTGATTCGGGGCGGTTTTTTGTGCAGAAATTTCTGCAAGCATACCATCAATCAATTCGTTCACAGCCGCTTTTTTGTTGTCATCTAATTTGTAATAAGATTTCAAAGCAGCTGTCATCATATCAACAAAGGGGGCATCTTTTTCAAATTCAACACGGGTCAAAACTTCTGCCAGCTGTTCATCTTCATTTAGCTGGATAAACATTTCCCCTTCACCTTCACGCAGCCAAACTTCTGATACATTAAACAATCTGCAAATGTCTGAAATTGTTCTGTCACTGGGTTGTGAAACCCCTTTTGTAATTTGAGTAACAAATGCTTGTGACACATTTAGTTTTTCTGCAAAAGTTGTTTTTCGAATTCCTAAAGATTGTATCAAAGTGTTAATTCTATCAGAAAGATTTTCTGTCAAAATTGCACCTCCTTCCAAATTTATTAAAACATAGAAAAATTAAAATGTCAATAAAAAAATTAAGTCACTTAAAAATAACCGTTGACTAATTAACTAACTTATGATAAAATTTAAGCAACTTAAAAACAGAAAATGAGGTGAACAATATGACAATCAAAGAAAAAATGCAGGATGCTGTAAACTTTGGTAAAAAAATGTGTGCTTTGAGAAATAGTGACGCTGTACTTTGTGCAGAACTTTGTGGTCGAATTGCACAAATGCAACAAGACAACGAAGTGATTGAAGCATTGAAAGCAGAAATTTCAGCTTTGCGTGCCGAAAATACAAAATTGGTTGGTTAAAATACTAGCCAGCCAATAAAAAGGAGCAATAACAATATGGCAAAAGAAAAAGAATTATATCGAGACACTTTAGAACGCATTCGTGAGCGTGCAGATGAATTCTTTCCGAATAAGCTACTCTACAATCAAAAAGAAGCTGCCCAACTTATGGGCTGCTCTCCTGCATATTTACGGGGTTATGGTATCACAGGATTAATTACCTGTGAGCAACTTGCCAAAGTATTTAGTTAATAAAAAGGAGAATTCAATTTGAATTTGGAAAGTGAAACAAATATATGCATCAAAGTCAAAAGGATTGCAAAATCACCATTTCAATACAAGTAGATAAAAACGGCGAAACATCTTTGAATTGCAACATTCAAGGAAATTCTACTTTAATTACAAATTCTTTCTTAAATACTGCTACTAAAGCTTTAATTGATTTTAGTAAAGCTAATTCTTAACTATTTATTCCATCAATTAGCAAAAATTTATTGTAAAAATTATTGAAACTGAAAAGGAGCATCGGCCGCTTAATTATGAATGTTATGAATGAGTATTTGATTGAATTCACTTGTTTGGTGAATGGAAATCGCTTTGCCGAACAGGACACCGCTTTTGCTGATACTGCAAAGCAAGCAGTAGAGAAAGTTAAGCAACGGTATTCTTTTGAAAATATCTGTATTGATTCAGTGTATAAAAATATGGGGTTTAAATGGGAATATGTAGACCCTTTTTCTTGGGAAGATTAACCACAAGCAACCACTACAAAAAAGGAGTGTACACAATGCCGACAAACGAATACAAAATTATTTTTAGTTTTTTGGCGAGTGACGGGTACCGCCAGCAAGACATTGATGTTATCAAAGCGACCACACCACAACAAGCTGCCAATTGGCTGAGAAAGCAATTTGAAGGATATTACCATCTTCACATTGAACATATTTTCAGCTTTGAACAAAACCGCTGGTCAGCTTGCACCGCTTGGAATTAAGAGAAAGGGCTATCAATTATGTACCAAAAAACACTGACCATCAAACTTAATGAAGACAGTCAATTTTATCAAAATCTGTCTTTTGTGGCCAACAAGGAAGGCTGCACCATTGATGCTTTGATTGAAAAAATATCTGCACATACCTTGCAGCATTTTCTTGAAAGTAATCTTGAATTTTTACTTAAGTACAAATACCACAGACAACCAATTGAACCGCTTTGCAATCATATTCCAAAAACATTTCAACAAACAAAAGCTGAAATGTTGAAAGGGAAATCAATATGAAATATGTTTTGATGCAAGCCCCTAAAAAAGAGGGAGAATACAATTCTCAAATTGCAATTATTGACAACTCAACCCATATTGGTAAGGGGAAAATAGAGAAAATGTGCCAAGCTGGTTATACCTGTGTCGGATACATTAAAAGTGAACTTCACCCCAGACAGCTAAAACATGGATTTACATACGAATGGGACAAGCGAATTGAAAACTTGCAAAATCTAATTTTGAAAATTGGAGCCTTGTCAGAAAAATGGGTAGATTGTTAATGCTGAAAAAGATTTTATCTATCATTGGTTTGGTATTACTTTGTTTTAATCCGTTAGGAACCATTTTGGTTCTATCATTTTTGGTTTTTAAAATTCCACCCATTACAACAAAAGAAGAAAAAGAAAAGCCCTTGCCGTGACACCAACACAGCAAGGGCAACTTGCAAGGCAAAAAGCCTACAAATAACAATATTAGTGTAGCATAATTGATTTTGAATGTCAATCATTTGGCGGCCTTGTAATGAGTATTAACATCTGGACGAAAGAGAGAAAAACAGATGCAGGGCAATCAAAAGAAAAAGAAGAAAAGATTCATCCCCTATGACTATGAAAAGGAAATCCAGAATGCTGTCAAACAACTAAATGAACAGCAGATGCAGGAACTTTTCACAGGGGCAAAAAAATTTGAATATGCTACAAAAACAATCAAAGCGGGTGCTCAGTTAGATGTGGAAATTTATCCAGAGTTCACAAAACTTCCGTCTGGTATTCAAAAAGAAAAAAGAGATCCGACAGCACAAAGAGAATTAAATAACACAAACAGCCGCAAAGCCTGCATCCGTCTTATCAATGAAAACTTTGGGCCCGATGACTTTTGGGCAACTTTCTCATATCGAGAAGGCTGTGAACCTAAAAGTATAGAACAGGCCCAAAAGAACATCAAAAACTATCTGCGTAAAGTAAATTACCACCGCAAAAAAGCTGGTTTACCGCCTACAAAATATGTATATGTCACAGAACATGAAAGCGGAGAAAAAGAAATCCGCTGCCACCATCACATTGTTTTGGATGGAAAGCTAAACCGTGATCAGTTAGAAGACCTTTGGACATTGGGTGACAGAAACCAGGTTCGGAGATTGAATCTTGACAGATACGGACTGACTGGTCTTGCCAGTTATATCACAAAAGCCCCAAAAGGAAAAAAGAAATGGTGTGCATCACTTGGGCTAAAGCGTCCACCGGAATCAAAAAGTTATTCTAAATTCAGAGCATCCAAAGTGGCGAAAATGGCACAATCCACTGCTGTTGCATCATTGGAAATTCAAGAAAAAATACCCAAAATATTGGCTGGAAGATGTGCAAATAAAATGCAACCCACAAAACAAAATGCTTTACATAACCGCCAAAATGCGAAGAAAAGCCACAGCGGGTGAAAGGGTGATCATTGCCTCTGAACTTTTGGAGGGAGTAAAAATTCCAATAGCAAATGGTGGATTTTTTGAAGTGGAAAAGTTGCATAGCATTTCTGCTAATACAGGCACAAAAGACTGGGCATGGATAAAGAAAGGCTCAAAGCGGTATTTTGTTCCACTTATATCACTCATTGCAATTGGTAGATAGCTTTTTACAGTTCTATATCAAGGACTATAAAACACAAGAAAGGAAAGAAACAATGGAAAATGAAATCAAAAACTATGAAGCAGCAGTCAGAGCATTTGAAAGCTACTGTGAAGAACGAAAACTGGGTTGGCATTTAGATATAGGGCATTATCCTATTTCCGTAACTGTATACCAAAGCGGAGAATTTGGACAAGTAAAAGGGCAGCTGTCTATGGAGCAACAAGAAAAACAGGAGGAAATCCCATCCTGCACATGGACCTTTGTAGATGGTGGAATTGTATTACTTCCAAAAAATAACTGGGTTATGGAAGACAAAATCATGAACCGCTTGAAAAATCTTGCAAAAAAGATTGAACATACCTTTTTAAAGCAGTTTTTTGCAAGAGCATACTGTGAGGGTGTTGCAGAATGAAAAGCCAAAAACCTTTAATCAGCGAGAACGCAGAGCAAGCGAATGTGATTCGCTGGGCGAGCTATCAAGAAAATGCATGGCCGAAACTTAAAAATCTTTTCCATGTCCCCCACGAAGGCAAGCGTGGAC
>JAHHUF010000112.1 GCA_020024115.1 Anaerofilum sp. | reverse complement strand
ATGCAAACCGTTTGGGAATTGGTATGGTGCATCAGCACTTTAAGCTGGTTCACAATTTTCCAGTGTTGGAAAATATTATTTTGGGCGTAGAAACTGTAAACGGTGGGTTTTTAAAAATGGATGATGCCCGAAAAAAAGTCGTTGAACTGAGCGAAAAATATGGCTTGTTGGTTGACCCAGATGCTTTGATTGAAGATATTACCGTTGGAATGCAGCAGCGTGTAGAAATTTTGAAAATGCTCTATCGTGAAAACGAAATCTTAATTTTTGATGAACCGACAGCCGTTTTGACTCCGCAGGAAATTGGTGAATTGATGAACATTATGAAAGGTCTTGTGAAAGAAGGCAAAAGCATTTTGTTCATTACACATAAGCTGAACGAAATCAAAGAGGTTGCTGACCGTTGTACTGTTTTGAGAAAAGGAAAGTACATTGGTACGGTTGATGTGAAGGATATTTCCCAAGAAGAAATGAGCGAAATGATGGTTGGACGCAAAGTGAACCTAAAAGTCGAAAAAGAGCCTGCACAACCCACGGATGATGTATTGCTGGAAGTGGAACATCTTTCGGTTCAGAGCAAACATGGCGGAAAACATCATGTGAACGATGTTTCCTTCCAAGTGCGAAAAGGTGAAATTGTTTGTATCGCTGGTATTGATGGCAATGGACAAAGTGAATTGGTTTATGCTTTGGCAGGACTGGAAAAATCCGAGGGCAAGATTGTGCTGAATGGGAAGGATGTCACCCATGAATCCATTCGCTATCGCAATACTCATGGATTGGGACATATCCCTGAAGACCGCCATCGCCACGGTTTGGTGTTGGATTATCCTGTTGCATATAATATGGTGCTGCAAAGTTATTTTGAGCCTCGTTTTTGCCAAAACGGATTTTTGAAATACGATGAAATTTTCTCCTATTCCGACACACTGATTAAAAAGTTTGATGTTCGCAGCGGACAGGGCAGCAAAACCATTGCCCGCAGTATGTCTGGAGGCAATCAGCAAAAGGCAATCGTTGCCCGTGAAATTGACCGCAACCCTGATTTGCTGATTGCGGTTCAGCCAACTCGTGGATTGGATGTCGGTGCCATTGAGTATATTCACAAAGAATTGGTTGCAGAGCGTGATAAAGGCAAAGGCATTTTGTTGGTTAGCTTGGAACTGGACGAAGTTATGAATTTGTCTGACCGAATTTTGGTTATGTATGAGGGCGAAATTGTTGCGGATTTGGTGCCTGAAGATGTAACTGTGCAGGAACTGGGCTTGTATATGGCAGGTGCAAAGCGGAAGGAGGCTTGATGTGTAAATGAAGAACTTATTGAAAAAAGAAGGTACAGCATCCTTTTTTTCGGCAGCAGCAGCTGTTGTAATGGGGTTGATTATCGGATTGGTTGTTTTGCTGATTGCCTCTCCAAACAAGGCTTTTGGAGGCTTTGCATTGATTCTTAGCGGTGGTTTGTCTGATATGAAAAATTTCGGACAAGTGTTATACTATGCAACCCCTATCATTATGACAGGTTTGTCAGTAGCATTTGCAAATAAAACAGGTCTGTTTAATATTGGCGGTGCAGGTCAATATATGATGGGTTCATTTGCTGCGGTATATGTTGGAATTGAATGGACATTCCTTCCACCCGTTTTGCACTGCCTTGTAGCTCTTTTGGCGGCAGCTTTGGCAGGTGCAATTTGGGGTTTGGTTCCCGGTTTGATGAAAGCATATTGCAATGTAAATGAAGTTATCAGTTGCATTATGATGAACTATATCGGTTTGAATCTGGTGAATTTGCTGGTGCGGCAAACTATTTTTGACAGCACACGAAATCAAAGTTATTGGCCGGAAGAAAGTGCAGAACTTCCAAAACTGGGCTTTGACAAAATTTTTGTGGCAGGTGGTACGCCTTCCAGCGTCAATGCAGGCATTGTAATTGCTGTTTTGGCTGGTATTTTGATGTATGTAATCATCAATCGTACAAAGTTTGGATATGAACTGAAAGCATGCGGACTCAACCGCGAAGCAGCACGCTATGCAGGCATCAACGAAAAGAAAAGCATTGTGATGTCTATGATTATTGCCGGTGCATTGGCTGGTTTGGGCGGTGCATTGTATTATTTGTCTGGTGCAGGCACTGGCATTGCCATTACCGAAGAACTTGCAGCAGAAGGCTTTAATGGTATTCCTGTTGCGCTGTTGGGTATGTCCAATCCGATTGGTGCAATCTTTGCAGGCATTTTTATTTCTTACCTCAAAGTTGGCGGACAAGCAATGCAGTCCTTGGGTCTGGCACCACAAATTATTGATATTATCACATCAGTTATCATCTATTTTGCCGCATTTGCTTTGTTCTTTAAACTGCTTTTGGCAAAGATTACAACCAGCAAGCAAACAACAAATGCAAATGCAGAACCAGCCCTCAAAAAAGATGAAAAAGGAGGAACTGCATAATGGATGTTTTATATTTTGTTGTTCAACAAATGATGTATTTCTCCATCCCTTTGCTGATTGTTGCATTGGGTGGATTGTTCAGCGAGCGCAGCGGCGTCATTAACATTGCGCTGGAAGGCACAATGGTGCTGGGTGCATTTGCCGGAACCTTTTTCATCAACCAAATGCAAGGGGTTTTGCCCGGTCAGCCGGTTTTGATTTTGGCAATGTTGATTTCAGTTGCAACTGGTATGCTGATTAGTTTGGTGCACGCATACGCAGCCATCAACATGAAAGCAGACCAAACCATCAGCGGCACTGCAATCAATATTTTTGCACCTGCATTTGTAATCTTTGTTGCTCGTGCAATTCAGGGTGTACAGCAGGTACAATTTGTCAATCAGTTCCGCATTGATTCTGTACCCATTCTGGGAAAGATTCCTGTTATCGGGCCTATGTTCTTCCAAAACACCTATATCACTACCTATATTGGTGTAGCAATTTTGATTGTTACTTGGCTAGTGCTTTACAAAACCCGTTTTGGATTGCGTTTGCGTGCTTGTGGTGAGCATCCACAAGCTGCCGATTCGGTGGGCATCAATGTGTATAAAATGCGTTATGCAGGTGTATTGATTTCTGGTGCATTGGCAGGCTTGGGCGGATTGGTTTTTATTATTCCTATTTCCACAAACTTTAATGCAACTGTGTCCGGATATGGCTTCCTTGCTTTGGCAGTGTTAATTTTTGGTCAATGGAAACCATGGAAAATTGCAGGAGCTGCTTTGTTCTTTGGTTTGATGAAAACAATTTCGGCAGTATATAGCGGAATTCCGTTTTTGGTTGGTTTGGGTATTTCCAGCAACATCTATAAAATGATTCCCTATATCGCAACCTTGATTTTGTTGGCATTTACAGGCAAAAACAGCCAAGCACCAAAAGCAGAAGGAATTCCTTATGACAAAGGCAGCCGCTAATGGCATAATTATAGTATAAAACAGACAGCTTCCGTTTTTTGCGGAAGCTGCTCTGCTTTTCATTTAAAGGAGGCAAGTTAAAATGCGAATGTATGATTTGATTGCAAAAAAGCGTGATGGTGAAACATTAACCAAGCAGGAAATTGAATTTATCATTGATGGATTTACAAAAGGAGAAATTCCGGATTATCAAATGAGTGCATTTTTGATGGCTGTTTATTTGAAAGGAATGACGAATGAAGAAACTGCACAAATGACTCTTGCGATGGCACATTCTGGCGATATGGTAGACCTGTCTGCGATTGAGGGCATCAAAGCAGATAAACATTCAACCGGTGGTGTTGGAGATAAAACAACAATGGTCATCGCTCCAATTGTTGCAAGCTGTGGTGTCAAAATTGCAAAAATGAGTGGCAGAGGTTTGGGACATACAGGCGGAACAGTGGACAAAATGGAATCTGTTCCGGGTTGTCATACAAGTCTGCCCCAAAAAGAATTTTTCGACCAAGTAAATCGGGTTGGTATCAGCGTTATTGGGCAAAGTGGCAATCTTGCACCAGCAGACAAAAAGATGTATGCTTTGCGTGATGTAACAGCAACCGTTGGTTGTGTACCGTTGATTGCATCTTCTATCATGAGCAAAAAGCTGGCAGCAGGTTCAGACTGCATTTTGCTGGATGTTAAAACAGGCAATGGTGCCTTTATGAAAACCATTGAAGGCTCTATCCAGCTTGCAAAAACAATGGTAGCGATTGGAGAGCATAACAACAGAAAAGTAGCTGCTTTGATTACAGATATGGACACTCCATTGGGGTATGCTGTTGGCAACTCTTTGGAGGTCGCAGAATCTATGGTGGTTTTGAAAGGCAGAGGTCCGGAAGATTTGAAATTGGTTTGCAGAGAATTGGCTGCAAATATGCTGTATTTGGCTGGAAAAGGCAGCCTTGAAACCTGTAAAGAGATGGTTGAACAGGCAATCACCAGTGGGAAAGCCTTTGAGGTATGCAAGCAGATGTTTGCGGCACAGGGCGGCGATACATCCGTATTGGATGATTGTACAAAGTTTAAACAAGCTGCATATCAAAAACAGGTTTTTGCACAGGAAAGTGGTTATGTGGCATCCACAGATACCGAAAAAATTGGCATTTCCAGTGTTTTGCTTGGCGCAGGCAGGCAGACAAAGGAGGATACCATTGACTTTGCAGCAGGTTTGATTCTGCATAAAAAAGCAGGGGATAGGGTCAAAAAAGGAGAACCTCTTGCTACATTGTACACAGAGGATGAAACAAAATTTGAAGCAGCAGAAAAAATGTTTGTGGCAGCTTATCAATTCTGTCAAGAACAGCCCAAAAAGATACCTTTGATTTTGGCAAGAGTCACCACTGAGGGAGTAGAAACATTTTGATTCAAAGAAAAAGCGGTACCTGTTTTGCAGGAAAATGGAGCAAATTATTTTTATGGTGTTTGACAATTGCATGGATGCTTTTGATTTTCGGTTTTTCAGCCCAAAGTGGAAGTGAATCCTCTGGAATCAGTCAAAAAGTGTCAGAATGGGTTGTTATGATATTTACAGATACAACTTTTTCAGAATTGCCCATAGAACAACAACAGCAAATTGAATTTGTCATCAGAAAATTGGCGCATTTTTCTGAATACGCTGTTTTAGGTGTTTTGTTTGTGTCTTTGGTGATTGTGCATCAGAAGCCAAAAGCATGGTATGGGATAGCAGCTTTCGCATCATTGCTGTATGCTGCCACAGATGAATGGCACCAAAGTTTTACACCCAATAGAGCGCCTGCCTTGAAAGATGTTCTCATTGATTTTTCTGGGGCTGTGACAGGGATTCTTTTTGTGATTGTGATTCAATATCTGTTTGCAAAGATTAGGAAATATCTGAAAAGTCGAAATTTTCGCCTTTTACAATAAACGGGATTTGCTGCAAACATTCGTTAATTTATTTGTTTTCAAATATGCTATGAAAAATAGTTCTTACAAAAAAATCATCCGACTTCTCATTTTAAATGAAAAATCGGATGATTTTTTCTGTCAGTAATGAAAGAGGTTATTTTATAAAATACCACCATGCTGAAAATACAATAATAAGTTGCAAACAGAAAATAGCCGGAACTCCCCAAACAAAATAC
>JAHHUF010000111.1 GCA_020024115.1 Anaerofilum sp. | reverse complement strand
CTATAACCCAGTATCACCTCCGGGACGGTTTGTAGGACTGAAAAATTATATGAACCTATTGAAAACTGGTTTTTATTGGCAGGCATGGAGAAATACATTTGTCTTTTTGCTGCTCACCCTTGTTTTCGTCTTTTGGGTGCCGCTTGTACAGGCTATTTTTTTGAACGAACTGACCAAAGGCAAAAAGTTTTTTACCACAGTTTATTTGCTGACAACACTGATTCCCATGTCTGTAAATGTCATTATTTGGAAATGGGTGTGGAACCCGGAATATGGTATTGCAAACAGCTTACTGAAATTGTTTGGTGGAAATGCTCAGCTATGGCTCAGCAATCCTGATTTAACGAAATTCTGTATTATTTTTCCCGGAATCATTGGGGGTGGTGTGAATGTGCTGTTGTATTTGGCAGCAATTCAAGGAATTCCTAATGACATTTATGAAGCTGCGTCATTGGATGGCTGTGTGGGTTGGCGCAAAGTGGTGCGGATTATTTTGCCCAACATTCGGTTTATTGTTGTCATTCAGTTGATTTTGACCTGTATTTCTACCATGCAGATTTTGGATATTCCGTTCCAATACGCAAGTGGTGGACCCAGTGGTTCGTCCACTTCAATGGGCATTTATATTTACAACTCAGTATACACAGATTTGTCATACGGCAAAGCAACAGCAGCTTCTGTAATGCTGTTTATTGTAATTGCTCTGCTTACCATTGTTCAAATGAAGATGGACAAATCAGAAGCTTCGTGAGGTGGATGAAATGAAGGATACAAAGTTTAAAACTGTGGCATATATCATCACAATACTATTTTCGTTAATGATTTTGTTTCCCTTGCTGTATGTGTTGTCAAACGCTATGAAAGATTCGGCAAGTGTATATGATGTGCCTCCAAAGATGGTGCCAAACAACGCGAACAGTGTTTCGGTTGTGGCAAACTATGACACTGTATCTGCTGGGATGAGCCAAGAAGAACTGTTGAAAGCCATCCAGCAAGACCATGTAGCTGTTATGATGGCTTGTGTCAATGAAATGCAACATGAGTCTGTTTTTGAAGTCAAATTTTATGCAACCGTCAATGGCAATACAACATATTACGCTCGTGCGCATCGTGCAGAAATCGATTTGGAAAAAGATAACGGCATTTTTCGTGGTGCAGCAATTACCCCCAACACATTGGCACAGCCAGCCCGATGGACGGCATTGGTAGAAAAATTGGGTTATCAATATGACCCCAATGGAATTGCAAAATATCTGGCACCAACTATCCAGACAGGTGAAATAGAAACTACGGTACAGCATATCTTTGAAGAACAGTATCCCCTTACAGGAAAATTTCAGAGAAGCTTTGTGCATTGACAGCTTTTCCAATTTCCCGTTTGCTACCTAAGAAAACAGCCAATTTTATGCTGCTTTTCTTCCTAGGTTCTACTATGATTCCCTTTGTGGCTGTTATGGTCCCACAGTTTACAATGTTTAAAAATCTTGGGTTCTATAACAATTATGCTGCATTACTGCTGCCACATCTTTTGCCTTATGGATTTTTTGTTTATCTTTATAAAGGTTTTTTTGATAATCTGCCAGGCAGCTTGTTTGAAGCAGCTCGAATTGATGGAGCAGGAAATTTCTATATGTTTTTCAAAATCTGTATGCCATTGTCCAAACCGATTATTTCGGTGATTGCATTACAGACTTTCCTTGCAAACTGGAATGACTTTTTCTGGGCATGGATGGTAACAGAAAAACAGAGTTTGTGGACAATGAATGTGGCGCTTTATAATATTTCCAAGGTGTCCAGTGTAAAGCCCAATTTTGTTATGGGCTTGTCTGCACTCACAATTATTCCGGTTTTGCTGATAACCATTTTGTTCTCCAATCAAATCAAAGAAAGCATTGCAACAGCCGGAATAAAAGGTTGAATAAAATTGGTGCTGTTTAACCAATCAAAATTATATCAAAAATGAGGTATTGTTATGAAAATCTACACAAGTACACTTGAAATTCCAGGCAGTAAGTTGGATGGAACCAATCCACAACCCCAATTTCGGGCAAAATGTGCAAATATGCACTGTACAGAAAATGGTACATTGCGTACAGAAGAACATATTGGTTATGGTGTTGGATGCAGCGAGCGCACATTGCCTTATCGGATGCAAGACAGATACGACCGCAGCGAAAATATGCTTTCGCTCAAAACGATTGTGATGGAAAACGATTGTTTAAAAGCTACTTTTTTGCCGGAATATGGTGGAAAATTGTGGAGCCTATACTCCAAAACCGAACAGAGAGAGCTTTTGTTTGTTAATCCGATTTTTCGTTTTGCCAACCTTGCCAGCCGCAATGCTTGGATTTCAGGTGGCATTGAGTGGAATTTGGGTCATACAGGACATTGTGCATTTACATCAGATGATTTGTTCTGTGCAAAAGTAACTGCACCGGATGGCGAAGAATTTTTACGGATGTATGAATATGAGGCATCACATGCCCAAATTTTGCAGATGGATTTTCATTTGCCGGACGGTGCACAACAACTTGGAATGTATGTGCGTATCCAAAATGCACGCAATGTAGACACACCACTTTATTGGTGGACAAATGTTGGGGTGAAATTGACAGATGATACACGGGTTTTTTCTGGTACACCGGAGATTATCTATCAGCTTATTCCAGACTCAGAACGAAAAGAACCGGGTTTTGGGCATTGTCAAATGCCAGAGCAGCCGAATATTCCCAATGTAGATTTAAGTTATCCCAGACGGATTCCCCACTCGTTGGAATATTTTTTCCAAAATCCTCGCAGTGACATTGCACCTTGGGAGGTTAGCATTGAAAAAGACGGAAAAGGCTTTGTGGAGCGTTCCACACAGCCATTGCGTATTAGAAAAATGTTTTGCTGGGGAAGCAATACAGGCGGACGCCATTGGTGTGATTATTTGTCCAAAGAAAGTGAAGGAGATTATATCGAAATTCAAGCAGGGCTTGCACCAACTCAACTGCACACGGATGTTTTGCCGGCCAATGGAGTGGTGATGTTTACCCAGTTATTTGGAGCTTTTACAGCAGATGCACAGGCACAGCAGCAGGAATGGAATGATGCTTTGCCAATGGTGGCAAACCAAGTGGAGCAGACAATTTCCGCAGTAAAGGTGAACCAGCTTCATGTAGAATATACCTTGAAAAGCACATTGCATGCAGCAGAATTACTGCATCAGGCAAGCTGCTATGGTGGTTTGGAAATGGCACACAGAAGACTGGAAAAAGAACCGCCAATTGCAGAACATTTGGATTTTACGCTGACAGATTCTCAAGATACACAAGCATGGCTTCAATTGTTAAATGGCTGTCCCTTGCCAGAAACAATAAGCCCATTGAAATATCTGACAGACGAAAAATGGCTGCCTTATTTGCAAAAAGCTGCAAATACCAACAGTCAGCAAACATTGTTTCAATTAGGCGTTTCGCTGGCAGAAAACGGATTTCTTGAAAAAGCACAGCAAATATTTAAACAACTGACAGATAATAAAAATCCATGGGCGGCACATGCTTTGGGTACGCTTGCCAAACGAGATGGAGATTTTGAGCAGGCACTTAAGTATTTTGATATTGCCTATCAGTGGGAGAAAGGCAGCTTGGATGTCAGCTTTGCAGAGGATGTTATAGAAGCTCTGATTGCAGTTGAACAGTATCAAAAAGCGTGGGATATCTTTGAAAATATTCCAGATTCCATTAAAACAGAAAAAGAAATTTTGATTGCGGCGGAAGCAGCTGTAAAATTGGAAAAGTTTGACTTTTTAGAAGATGCCTTTCAACGAGAATATTCAGCAATTCGTGAAGGTGCAGTAGGGTTGTCAGGTGTATGGTATGAATACAAAGCACGACTTGCAGCAAAAGAAAAAAATATAGAATACCATCCCAGTCAAATTGACCGTACTTTAAAATTGCCACGCAATTTGAATTTCTTGATGTTTTGTGTAGATTAATTGTATTGGTTCAAAATGAGTTCGAGAGAATTTTGTTGGGAAGTAAGGTGATACAACAATGAAAAAATGCGAAATAGCTTTGAACTGTATTTTTGCAGCGGTTATTTGAATCTGTGTTGTATATCGTTCACTTCCTATTATAAAAATTGATGGAGTTTCAGTTTCAGCAGAAGAATTTGTTTGTTTCCAAAATCAAAATTGAGCAACTACCATTGCAGAATTGCAGCGAAACTACAAACTGCAATATGATTCGACTTTTTGGAACCAATCAATTGATGGGGGTTCTTGTCAAGACAAATTAAACGAAACAGCGTTAAACTCATTGGTTCGTACGGTTGTTACTGAAAACATTCTGAGAAAAGAAAATCTTTTGCCTTACAAAGACTATTTTGAATTAGTGTAGCAATGGAAGGATACAAACAAAAACCGTGCAGATGCAATTGCACAAGGAAAAGTTTTGTATGGCCCTGTGCAATATACATTAGATGAATATAGAACTTATATTCTGTCAAACTCTTTAACAGTTCTTGAGCAGCAGCGGATTCAGCAAAGTAAGTTGACGGATGCAGAACTGGATGCTTTTTTAACCAAGCATCCAGAATTTGCTGCAAAAAAGTATCCTACAATACAAACAATTCTTTATCAAATGGATGAAAAAGATTGTTTGGGAAAGGATAAAGAAACAATTGCTGCACAAATGACTGAACTGGTGGAGAAGAATGGGGACAAGGAGGGGGAAAGATTATCCATAAAAGAAGCAGTTTTTTCAGAAGAAACAAAACACCAAGATTTGCTTACAAGACCAATCTTTTTTCATGCAGTAATGGAAGCACCACAGCAAGGCAAAATTATTGAGCCTGTTTTTGAAAATAGACATTGGTATGCAGCAAAAATTGTATCAGTACAGCAAGCAAAATCAAAGAATAACATAAATTATGAATGGTATTTGATGAAATACTGCCAATGTCAAATACAAGAGCAGATTGAAACCGATATTGCAAATGCACAAATCCAACAAATCAAAATAATCAAAGAATAAAGTAGATTGATTTTGAAAAACACATTTTGACTAAAGGAGGAAAAGTGTTGAAAAATTATAAATTGCTTACAAAAAAACAATTTCTTTTGCTTTGACAATGGCTATGATATTGATGTTGTTTGCACCCACAATGGCTGTGGCTATGGATGTGATGAAACGGCTGTTGTCCAAGAACAGACGAATGTGCAGGCTGTTGATGATGAAACATCAGAAGACACAAAACCAGAACAGTCAATTGAAAAAACAAATACAATTGACCCAATAAGCCAGCAGGAAGCAGTGGCTAGAAACAGCCAAACATTTTATATTGACTCAGTGAATGGCGATGACAGCAAAGATGGACTTTCTGAAGCAACTGCATGGAAAAGTTTAGAAAAGGTAAACGAACAAGTATTTCAACCAGGTGACAATATTTTGTTTCATGCCGGTAGTGCTTGGGAGGGTCAGCTAAAGCCAAAAGGAAGTGGCACAGCAGAAAACCCCATCAAAATTGGCTCTTATGGCTCAGATGGAAATACTCGCCCGATTTTTAATGGCAATGGTAAGGTACGAGATAGCATTTATTTGCTTGATGTGGAGTTTTAAATAGTGTATACACGAGTAATGTGATATAATAGGAACATCAGGACAGAA
>JAHHUF010000110.1 GCA_020024115.1 Anaerofilum sp. | reverse complement strand
GTGGTTCGAATCCACCATCTCCCACCAAAACCGACTGATATTCAGTCGGTTTTTTATTTTTCATTCAAAATTAAAACGCACAACCAAAATCAATTGGTTGTGCGTTTGTTGTTTAGTTGGAATTGGTTGTGCTTTTTGATGGGATATGCTTCTGTAAAAAAGGAAGCAGAATGTTTTGGAAAAAGTAGAAAAATACAAACCCAAACAGCATACCCAGAAAGTTATTGAAAATACGAAGAATTGCTGAGCCCTGGATTCCATACAGTGTAACTGCCATAGAAAGCGCACCAAAGCAGTTTGCCAAGGCTTTGTAGCGATATTGAGAGCATAAGCCCATCAGCAGTCCTGACATAGGGCCATAAATAAACACAAATTGTGATGGAGTAATAAAATAGAAAATGGAGAACAGTACAGAGCCTAATGTCACACCAATCATACGCTCAGCAAAACGCTCTTTTGGATTTACCTCGTAAGTGGAAAGCATAGAGGCACAAGAGAAACCAACCCACATAAAACGCTCCAAATGCAGAAATCCATTCATTAAAAAAAGCAAGCTAACACCTAGTATTAGTTGAAGCTGCCATTGATTTTTGGGATTGTAAATATCAAAGCGGTGTACAATATGTTTGAAAGAAACATCTTTATTTTTATGGCGATGCTTTACAAAGAAAATCACAGCACACAAAAGATAGCCTGTCAGCACCATGCCACACCGATTCCAAAAAGCAGACAAAGAAATCTGCGAAGAAGATAGAAAAATATAGGCAAACAAATATAAGCCACCATTACCCATTTCAGGATAGTCACAGGCAAGAATCACTAAAAGAGATAATGCAAGCAAATTGATGACAAAGCCCAAAAGAGGATGAACCAATTGCATAGCAAGGGGAGCAGTAAGTAAAACCAAAAAAACAACTGCCAAAGCGATTAGGGAATCTTTTACATGATAGCCAAAATCCACAAAGCGAATACTGAGCAGCATACAAAAAATAACAACACCCATGTTGCTGTTTTCTTTTCCAAAAAGTGCCGTAAGCGCAGAAATAAAAACAATTGAAAATGAAACAATCAAAAAAGAGCGGATAATTAATACACGCAAAAACCAGTTTTTCTCCTTTTTGGTTTCTGCGTTTTTCATATGGTTTTTAATAATAGCAGGGTCTAGCTGAAGTGCGTCATAAAATTTCATTCTTTAAATCCTTCCTTAATAGTATTGTTAAATTCTTTTAAATATTTGTTGGCACAACCAATTAAACGAATAAATTCATCAAAATCATCCCCCATTTTTGTCTGTAAATCATACATTGGCAACAGCAATTGTTTGTAATCGCTTTTTAACAGGTCAGAGCCTTCTTGAGTGAGCGAAAGCAGATAGCTGCGCTCATCTTCGAGAGATTTTTGCTTTGTTAAGTATCCGCTGTGCAGTAAAGGCTTGAGGATTCGGCTGATGGATTCACTTTTCATGCCGGTTAATTTACTCAGCTGCAAGGGGGTTGACGATTGGTTGAGATAAACCAAAGATAAAATCCCGATTTCTCCGGTTGTAAGTGTTGTTTGGTTTTTATGTGAAAGCATTGTACGAGAAAATAGTTGAAAAGTGTGCCAATGTTGGCACATTTCTTTCCAATTGGTTTGCTGCATCAAAACACATCCTTTTTATAATATAGTTAACAATGTTAATTATAATACTGAAAAAATAAGATGTCAAACACATTTTGTGTAGGGTGGATTTGAAAACTAAGAAATTGACCAATTTTCCGCAGAAAATCAGTGGATACTCTTATTGTAGAAAAAGATAAAATTTCGGTTTTTCAGATAGCCCCTAAATTTGACATCTTAGCAGTTGAGAAAATACAAGATATTTGTTGAATGTTTTATGCAGAGTGTCCTAAATTGTATCCCAGATAAATTTTGCAATGCTGTCAATGGCTTTGTCTGCCCGTGGGATAGGGAATGTCTGGAAAACATGCCACATCCCTTCCCAACATTCCATACGGCAAGGGATTCCTTGCTCAATTAAGCGATGGTGCAGTTTTGCGGAATCCGAAAACAAAACTTCGTTGCTGCCCACCTGAATCATCACAGGGGGAAAATCCTCAAAACTTCCTTCAATGGGCGAAAGCAAAGGGTTGCTCCAGTCTGCGTTTGGGGCATAGACGCTGCGTACTGCATACATATACTCCTGTGTAATGATGGGGTCACTTTCTTTACATTCTTTGTAAGATTCTCCGCAGCAGTTCATATCTGTCCAAGGAGAAAGCAAAACCAGTCGGCTGGGCAAAAAACGCTTTGTTTCTCTTAATTTCAAGGTCAAAGTGAGGGCAAGATTTCCGCCTGCGGAATCCCCCAACACAATGACATCTTTTGCACCGTATCCCTGCTGCATCAGATAGTTCCATGCTGTGACAGCATCTTCCAATGGGGCAGGAAATTGAAATTCAGGTGCAAGGCGATACTCAAAACAAAGCACATCTAAGCCGGTGGCGGTAGCAATTTTGGAGGCAATCAAACGGGAATAGTCCAGATTGCCACTGGTATATCCACCTCCATGACAATATAAAATTGCTTTGTAGGGGTTGTGTCCTCGCTCTGGTCGCACCCATGCAGCAGGGATACCATCAATGGAAAAAGGCTCCCATTGCAAACCGGACATAGGAGAAACAAGTTTGCCCAAAAGTTCTTGCCCTTTTCGCTGACGCTCCAAGTCTTTTGGCTCCATTGAGGAAGGGGAAGTGGCAGAGTGAATGGAACGAAAGGCATTCATAACAGCAGAAATAATTTTTTGTTGTGCAAGGCTGCCCTCGGAAATGAGAGGCATTGGGATTCGTTTGCTGTCAAAAGATGATTTTTTCATAAAACACCTAATTATTTATAAGATTTTGGAAGTTATTATATCATATTCAGCATAAGAAATCTATAATCTAGACACCAATTTATCAATTAGATGGAAGGCGCGATACATTTTTATTTTAGGCATTTTCTTTGGTATTGAGGGGAAATTTGTTACACTATGTTCATACAGTTCTTTTGGAGCTTTTGTTGTAAATTGGTAGATTGAATGTTATAATAACCACAATATTACAAACACTTTTGATAAAAAATTGCAAAAGAGACTCTAGAAACTATCTGAAAATCGGGAATTTTGGTTTTTTCTATAATAAATAGTACCTATCAAGTTAAAAAAGGATACCGATGTTTTTGTAATTACTGATTTTTTTGTGAGAAAATTGTCAATTTCTTAGTTTTCGGGTATGCACCTAGTCAATATAAAAATGCTGAAAGAGGCGATGCAATGAACAGTTTGCAGCACAAAACAAAACCGTTGTGGTATAAAATGGATAATGCAGCAATGATTTATTCTGCAATTCAGCGTTCGGATTATTCAGCGGTGTATCGTTTTTCAGCTATTATGACCCAAAAGGTTGACCCTAAAGCCCTGCAAAAAGCAGTGGATAAAACAATGGTTCGGTTTCCGGGGTTTCGGGTGGCAATCCGCAGTGGATTTTTTTGGTATTATATGGAGCCAGACACTCGTGCGGGATTGGTTGTGCAAAAGGATATTCAAAACCCTTGTCAACCTGTGCGTTTTGGCACAAAAGATGAACTGGTGCGTGTGTTTTATTATGAAAATCGAATTTCGTTGGAAGTGTTTCACGCATTGGCAGATGGGACAGGGGCGTTGATTTTGCTGCGTACCCTTTTGGCGGTATATCTGCGGGAACTGGGGTATGAGATTCCTTATTTGGAAAATGCACCTGATTTGAATACGGAACCTTGCCCCGAAGAATGGGAAGACGCATATCCTCATTACGCAGATTCCCGTGTGAAACTGAAAATGGGAGAACGCAAAGCTTATCATCAAACAGGAACCTCCGAACTGTTCTACACCTTAAATGTGACAATGGGTTTGGTTCAAGTGGATAATCTGAAAGCAATTGCACAAAAATATCATGCTTCAATCACAGAGTATTTGGCGGCTGTGTTGATACAGTCCTTGATGGCTTGCCAAAGACGAGAAAAAAAGCGTAAAGAACAACCTGTTTCGTTGGCGGTTCCCATCAATTTGCGCAGTCATTTTCCGTCCAAAACATTGCGGAATTTTATTTTGACCGTTCGCCCCTGCATTGACCCCGAATTAGGGGAGTATACCTTTGAAGAAATTGTATCACAGGTGCATCATTTTATGCGTTTGCATATCAATCGACAGGAAATGAAAGCCTATATCACCCAAAATGTTGCATTGCAGCGTCTGCCTTTCCTGAAAATTATCCCAAGCCCTTTAAAAAATCTTGCAATGGCGGCAGGATATAGTATGCTAGGGGATAAGCCCTATTCAACAACACTTACAAATCCCGGGATTTTTTCAGTTCCGCCAGAAATGCAGCCCCATATTCAACGAATGGAGATGATTTTGGGGCAATCCTATACACCGAGAGTAAATTGTGCTGTGATTAGTTACCAAAATCAAATGACAATTACCTTTGCAGGCACTCTAAAAGAAAGCGATGTGGAGCGGGATTTCTTTCGATGGCTTGTCAAAGATGGTGTAAAAGTGAAAGTGATTTCAAACAGAGAGGAGCCAGCAGGATGTCGTACTGTGTAAATTGTGGGGTTGAACTGGATAAAACAGCCGCTTTTTGCCCTCTGTGCGGAACAGAGGTGATGAATCCCAAAATGCCGATTGACAAAACAGCAGCACCACCATTTCCCATTGACCGACAAGAGGTTGCACCTGTGAGCCGAAAAGAGTTTGCTTTGGTCATCACAACTTTGATGGGAGCAGCGAGTATCAGTTGTGGAATTATGAATTTGTTTTTCTTTTTTCCACAGATTGCTTGGTCTGTTTATGTTGCAGGCGGTTTTGCAATGGTTTGGGTGTGGTTTGTTTTGCCTTTGTTTCAAGCAAAAATTTCTGCAAAAATATATTTTTTGTTTGACTTGATGGCACTGGCAGGTTATATGGCATTGATTGCAGCAGTGGTCAATGGTTGGAACTGGTATGTGCAATTGGCGTTGCCCATCATTGCATTGATGGGCGTGCTGTTTGGTGGGTTTGGCGTTGTGTTTTGGAACAAGCGTTCCAGTTTGTCGGGCTGTATTGGTTTTATTGGCTGTTGCGGAGTGTTTTTTCTTTTGCTGGAAGTTTTGATTGACTTGTGGGCAAAAGGGAAATATCACCCAGGGTGGTCAATTGTGACGGCTGCCGTTGCAGTTTCGCTTATGCTGCCGCTTTTGGTGATTCGCTGGAGACCGGCATTGCGTGAAGAAGTAAGACGCAGATTTCACGTATAATATATAATAATGTAATATAAGAAAAGAGGTATTGCTGATGGTCGGATATTTGTGGAAACGGAATAATATTTATTGGATTTCAATTTTATATCTTGCTTTGGGGTTGGTGCTGACAGTTTTTCCTGATATGAGCAGCACAGTGTTTTGCTGGGGGCTTGCAGCAACAACAGCAGTATACAGCTTGCTGCATTTTTGGCGGTTCTATACTGCATATAAACAAAACAAAAAAGACTATACTGCTTTGGGAATGGGTGTTTTGTTTGGAGCGGCGTGTGTGTTTTGCATTGGTTGGCAAAGTGTATTGCTTTCCTTTTTGCCAATCGCATTGGGTGCGATTTTGCTGATTGATGGAATTGGAA
>JAHHUF010000011.1 GCA_020024115.1 Anaerofilum sp. | reverse complement strand
TCCATGTTTATTTTGTTGATATAGGACAAGAATCTATATTTTTCAGACAGCCCCTAGTTTGTTGCAGAATTTCAATGCTTTTGTGAAATGTAAAAGTGATTGATGAATCTTGTTTCAAAAGAGCATAGAGTTGTCTTGAAGAAAAAGCAGAATATTACTATTTTAAAAATTCCGGTGCACCACATTGCATCGGCAGTTTGCAGATGGAGGGTGTTTCTGGGGAAGGAGCCTTTATGGCAGAACTGATTTCCAGCAGAGAAAATCAAAAAATTAAATATGCTTGTAAGTTGCAGCAAAGCCCAGCCTTCCGCGAAAAAGAAAAACTCTTTTTTGCTGAGGGCCCAAAGTTGTGTTTGGAACTTGCGAAAGGTTGTATAAATAAGGTAATATATTATACAGAGCGTGCTGCTGAACAGTATCCTGAGGTTTTAAACCTTTCAGGGCAGCAATTCCTTGTGACAGAACCTGTCGCAGAAAAATTGGCAGGCGTTCCAAGTTCGCAGGGGGTATTTGGGCTGTTTGAAATGCCGAATGCGTCATTGGAAGACTTGAAAGTCAAGGGGCATTACTTGTGCCTTGAGGCAGTGCAAGACCCGGGAAATGTAGGAACATTGATTCGCAGTGCGGCAGCATTTGGGTTTGATGGGGTGGTGTGCAGCACAAAGTGTGCTTCTCCCTTTGGCACAAAAGCACTGCGTGCAAGTATGGGGGCAGCAGGACGCATTCCAATTGTATTGGTTGCAGATATGCCTCAGGCAATTCAGGCTTTAAAACAAAAGGGAATTTTTACTGCTGCTGCAGCTTTGTATCAGTCAAAACCTCTTTCCGAAGCAAAAGCCCCTTTTAAAAATGGGGTTGCATTGGTAATCGGAAATGAGGGGCAAGGTTTGAAAGAGGAAACCATCAGAGCTTGTGATATTGCTGTAAGAATTCCAATCAGTAAGCAGGTGGAGAGCTTGAACGCCGCTGCCGCAGGAGCAGTGCTGACATGGCATTTTCGGAAAGAGGGAATGCAGGAATGACAGAACAGGATGTTTTGCATTGGGTGTGGTTTTCGTCTGTGATGGGAATTGGTGCAGAAACAGAGCCAGTGCTTTCGCTATATGTTGACCCAAAAGAACTTTTTGAAGCAAGAGATTGCACAGATTTTTCAAATATTATGACTGACACACAAATTGCAAGATTAAAAAATACCACACCGGAACAATGCTATAATATTTTGGAAAATTGCAAAAAAAGAAATGTCAAGATTTTGCCTTTTTGTCATCCGCAGTATCCCAACAAATTAAGGGAAATTTCAGGTGCTCCACCTGTGTTGTACTGCACCGGAAATGCTGACTTGCTTAGCCCGAGTTTTGCAGTTGCAATGGTAGGAAGTCGGCGACATTCTGCTTATGGAATGCAAGCAGCGGCTGAAATCACAAAAGGGTTGGCAAAAGCAAAAGTAACAATTGTCAGCGGTTTGGCAGATGGGCTGGACAGTGTGGCACACCGCACAGCATTGGAGCAAGATACACCAACAATTGCTGTTATGGGAACAGGACACCATCAGTGTTATCCTCCTAAAAATGCTGCATTGCGTGCTGCGATAGAGCAAAATGGGGCAGTTATCACTGAAGTTTTTCCTGAGGGAGCAGCCAATAAGTGCTTTTTCTCTTTGCGAAATCGTATCATTGCAGCACTTTCAGACAGTGTTTGTGTGGTAGAAGCACGCAAGCGTTCCGGAACCATGCAGACCGCAGCATATGCACAAAAGTATGCAAGAACTTTGTTTAGTGTTCCGGGGAGTATCTTTAGCCCTTTGAGCGAAGGAACCAACGAATTGCTGAAAAAAGGTGCACTTCCTTGTGTAAGTGCCCAGTCGATTCTTCATCCATTGGGAATTGATGAGGGAGAGTTGATTGTATCTCAATCAACACAACAGCCAAAAATCTCTCGAGACGCAAAAAAAGTGATGAAGGTTTTAACACCGACTCCTAAAAATTTGGGAGTTCTTGCACAGGAAACAGGACTGGCGATTTGGCAGCTAAGTGCTGCATTGACCGAACTGGAACTGTGCGGAAAAGCAGTGCAGATGGCCGGAAGGCAGTACCTTTTGGCATAAGTTTACAGTAAAACAATGAAATAATCAGGCATTGCCTGTGGAAATATAAAGGTGATACAATGTCTAAATTGGTGATAGTGGAATCCCCTGCAAAAGCAAAAACAATCCGAAAATATCTGGGGGATGGATATGAAGTAACAGCAAGCATGGGGCATATTCGAGATTTACCCCAAAGCCAGTTGGGAATTGATGTGGAAAATGATTACGCACCCCGTTATATCAATATAAAAGGAAAAGAAAAACTGATTCGAGAGCTGAAAAGCGAAGCAAAAAATGCTGACCAAGTCTTTTTGGCGACTGACCCTGACCGTGAAGGCGAGGCAATCAGTTGGCATTTGGCAACTTTGCTGGGACTAGACCCAGACCAGCCCAATCGTGTGACCTTTGGAGAAATTACCAAAAAAGGCGTTACCGAAGGAATGGCGCATCCCCGTGCAATCAATCGGGATTTGTTCAATGCACAACAGGCAAGACGCATTCTTGACCGTCTTGTGGGTTACAAGCTCAGCCCGTTTTTGTGGAGAAAGGTTCGTAGAGGGCTTTCGGCAGGACGCGTGCAAAGTGTTGCAGTGCGTTTGATTGTTGACCGTGAAAAAGAAATTGAGGCATTTAAGCCGGAAGAATATTGGAATTTGGATGCAGTGCTTTCTGCACCGAGCAGCCAAAAGAAGTTTACTGCACGCTTGCACAGCCCTGTGGGGGGCAAGAAAATTACCGTTCGCAGCGCAGAAGAAGCAAAAGAAATTGTGGATTCTTTGAACGGAAAAGAATACATCGTTACTGAGTTGAACAAAGGCAAGCGCAGCCGTGTACCTGCGCCTCCTTTTATTACTTCTACAATGCAGCAGGAAGCCAGCAGACGGTTGGGCTTTACACCAACCAGAACTATGCGTGCTGCACAGACTTTGTATGAAGGTGTGGAAATTGCAGGGCAAGGCGTGACCGGTCTTATCACCTATATGCGTACAGATAGTCTGCGAATTGCAGATGAAGCCGCAACAGCAGCACGAGATTATATCTCCTCTGCATATGGTGAGGACTATGTTTGTGCCCAAAAACGAACTTATAAAACCAAAAGTGCAACCGCAGCACAAGATGCCCATGAAGCAGTGCGTCCCACCAATCCGGCATTTACTCCTGATGAAGCAGATAAGAGCCTGTCAGGGGACACAGCAAAATTGTATCGATTGATTTGGAGCCGATTCATTGCAAGCCAGATGAGCGATTGCAAAATGGATACTGTCAGTGCATCCATTACAGCGGGGGATTATCTGTTTAAAGCCAGCGGATTTGTGGTAACATTCGATGGTTTTACTGCCCTGTATGAAGAAGCAACCGATGAAAAAGAGAAAAAAGAAACCTCTTTGCCACCGCTGGAGCAGGGACAAACATTGAAACTGCGTGAGTTGAAAAGTGAGCAGAAATTTACACAGCCACCTGCACGCTTTACAGAAGCAACGCTGATTAAAGCATTGGAAGAAAACGGCATTGGACGCCCTTCCACCTATGCGCCCATCATCACAACCATCATTGACCGTGATTATGTGGAGCGAGAGGCGAAAAAGCTGAAACCGACTTTGTTGGGGCGTACCATCAATGAACTGATGGAAGAACAGTTCCCTGCAATTGTTGATGTGAAGTTTAGTGCAGAAATGGAAAAAAATCTGGATAAGGTGGAAAACGGCACAATGGATTGGCATACCACCATTGATGATTTTTACAAGGATTTTGACGCTACACTGCAAAAAGCAGAGGAAAACATGGAAGGTAAAAAAATCAAAGTGCCTGATGAGGAAACCGATGAAATCTGTGAAAAATGCGGCAGAAAAATGGTTATCAAAACAGGACGCTATGGTAAGTTTTTGGCTTGTCCGGGATTCCCTGAATGTACCAATACAAAACGCTTGGTAAAAGATACAGGCGGATTTTGTCCTTTGTGTGGTGGAAGAATGTTGGTTCGCCGCAGCCAAAAAGGCAGAATTTATTATGGCTGTGAAAAAAATCCCACCTGTGGATTTATGACATGGGACGAACCCACCACCGAACGCTGTGAGAAATGCGGAGGAACACTCTTTAAGAAATTGGGCAAAGCTGCCCATTTGTACTGTGCAAAAGAGGGTTGTGGCTTTACAAAACCCCTGACCCGTGGCGGACAGGTACAAAAGGAGGAAAAGAATGGCTGATGTAAAAATTCTGGGTGCAGGTCTTGCGGGTTGCGAAGCTGTGTTGTGGCTTGCAAAACAGGGGCATCAAGTGCATCTGTATGAGCAAAAGCCCCATGTTTATAGCCCAGCCCATAAAAGCGAAGGGTTTGCAGAACTGGTTTGTTCCAATAGCTTGAAGTCTGACCGCATTGAAAGTGCAGGCGGATTGCTGAAAGAAGAAATGCGCCGACTGGGCAGCCATCTTTTGTCTATTGCAGCACAGTGCAGTGTTGCTGCTGGTGGGGCTTTGGCGGTAGACCGACATGAGTTTTCTCATCTCGTGACACAGGCAGTGGAAAATTGTGAAAATATTACTGTTCATCGTGAAGAAGTCACCGAAATCAACCCCAATGACGGAATCACCTTGGTGGCAACCGGCCCGCTGACACAAGGGGCTTTGGCTGAAAATATCAGCCAGTTGACAGGAGGGCAGAAACTTTCTTTTTATGATGCTGCTGCTCCCATTGTCATTGCTGAAACCTTGGATATGGAAAAAGTGTTTGCGGCTTCTCGGTGGGGCAAGGGGGATGCGGATTATCTCAACTGCCCCTTTGATAAAGAGGGATATGAAGCCTTTTATCAGGAATTAATTCATGCAGAGCGTGCTCCGCTGCATGAGTTTGACAGCGATGGAGAAGTGACTGTCTATGAAGGCTGTATGCCGGTTGAAATTATGGCAAAGCGTGGTCCCGATACCCTGCGTTTTGGCCCATTAAAGCCTGTCGGCTTGACAAATCCTGCAACTGGGCATCGCCCTTGGGCAAATGTGCAGCTGCGCAGAGAGAATCAGGAAGGAACTTTATTTAATCTGGTTGGATTCCAAACCAATTTGAAGTTTGGGGAACAGAAAAGAGTGTTTCGCATGATTCCCGGTTTGGAAAATGCTGAGTTTGCACGGTATGGTGTGATGCACCGAAATACTTTTTTGAATAGTCCTTTGTTGTTAAATCCTGATTTGAGCCTGAAAGAACACCCAAATGTTTATTTTGCAGGGCAAATTACCGGATTTGAGGGATATATGGAAAGTGCAGCTTGTGGATTGTTGGCAGCTCGTGCAATTCATGCCCGTTTGATGGGACATAAGCCGGAACAATTGCCCGCAACTTGCATGACAGGGGCATTACTAAACTATATTACTCAACCAAATGAGGATTTTCAGCCAATGGGGGCAAATATGGGATTGCTGCCACCACTGGAAACACGGATTCGAGATAAGCGGGAACGCTATGCAGAAGTTTCCCGTTTGGCATTGCAAGCGTTGGAACAAGCAATTCAACACAATGAAAAGGAGTGATACAACATGAAAATCATTCTTGATGCAATGGGGGGCGACAATGCACCCCTTGCGATTCTTCAAGGTGCAGCAGATGCGGTGAAAGAACTTGGTGTGCAGATTGTAGCAGTCGGCGACCAGAAGAAAATTCATGCCTGTGTAGCAGAGCATGGAATTTCTCTGGATGGTATGGAAGTTTTGCATGCAGATGAAGCGATTGAAATGTGTGATGAACCTGCAAAAGCAATCAGAACAAAGAAAAATTCCAGCATGGTTATTGGTTTGCGTGCTTTGGCTGAGGGGCAGGGAGATGCCTTTGTTTCGGCTGGTAGCACAGGTGCGTTGCATGTGGGGGCGAGCTTGATTGTGCGTACAGTCAAAGGGGTCAAACGCCCTGCCTTGGCAAGTGTTGTACCAGGGGGAGAAAACCCCTTTTTGCTGATGGATTGCGGCGCAAATGTAGAGTGTCGCCCCCAAATGCTCAATGCGTTTGGTGTAATGGGCAGCGTCTATATGCAGAAGGTGATGGGGGTTGCACAGCCTAAAGTTGCACTGGTAAACAATGGCGCAGAAGAATCCAAAGGTACACCATTGTATCAAGCAGCACACCAACTGCTGAAAGCAAATCCCTCCATCCGTTTTATCGGAAATATTGAGCCGCGTGATGTGCCGACCGGGGCAGCCGATGTGGTAGTATGTGATGGATTTACAGGAAATGTTATCCTCAAATTGACCGAAGGTTTGGCAAAAACTTTAGTGGGACAACTGAAACCGATTTTTAAACGAAATCTTTTGACAAAGCTGGCATTTTTGGCTGTAAAAGATGGCATGAAAAAATTTAAACAGAAAATGGATGCCGATGAATACGGCGGAGCACCTTTGCTTGGTACAGCAAAGCCGGTTATCAAGGCACATGGTTCATCCAATGCAAAAGCCATTAAAAATGCCATTCGTCAGGCGAAAAAATGTGCTGAAATGAATCTTTCGGAAATCATGCAGGAAAATTTGGCTGCATTGCAGGCAGCAGAAAGCGAGGTGTGATATGCTGCATCAATTGGAACAGGCAATTGGCTATACTTTTAAAGATATCAATTTGCTGCAAGTTGCAGTAACCCATACCAGTTTTGCAAATGAAAGCAAAAAGGGTGACCGTCACAATGAACGGTTGGAATTTTTGGGGGACTCTGTGCTGAGCATTGTTGTGGCAGATTATTTGTTTCATGAAGCAGGACATCTGCCAGAGGGTGAACTGACCCGCAAACGCGCAAGTCTTGTGTGCGAACAGGCTTTGTTTGGTTTTGCTCAAACCATTGAGTTGGGCAAATATCTGCGTTTGGGCAAGGGAGAAGAACGCGGCGGCGGACGCAATCGCCCCAGCATTTTGTCGGATGCTTTTGAGGCAGTGATTGCTGCCATTTATTTGGATGGTGGGCTGGAATCTGCAAGAAAGTTTATTCTTCCCTTTGTGGAAGAAGGCAAAGCAGCAGAAGAAGACTACAAAACACGATTGCAGGAAGTTGTACAGCAAAATCCGGAAGAACGGCTCCGCTATGTGGTTGCTGACGAAAGCGGCCCTGACCACGACAAGCATTTTGTTGTGGAAGTGCATTTGAACTCCAACTGTATCGGTGTTGGAGAGGGACACTCAAAAAAATCAGCCGAACAGCATGCTGCCCGACAGGCATTGCAGCTGATGGGGTTGGTGTAATGAATCTTAGGTGTAGTTTTTTGCGGGCATACAGAAGAAGACTCTTTTGTGTACCCGCAAGAAAATACACAAACACATTTTCTGCAAAACAGACAGGATGTGAAGTATGGTATTAAAAGAATTGGAAATTCAAGGGTTTAAATCCTTTCCTGATAAAACAAAGGTGGCGTTCAATCAGGGAATTACTGCTGTTGTCGGCCCGAATGGTTCGGGCAAAAGTAATATTTCGGATGCAATTCGTTGGGTTTTGGGGGAAACAAGCTCCAGACAGCTGCGTGGTGGCGGAAAAATGGAGGATGTTATTTTTGGCGGAACTCAAAAACGCAATGCAATGGGTTATGCGTCTGTAAACTTGACCGTGGACAACACCGACCGCCGTATTGATGTAGACAACGATGAGGTGGTGATTGGGCGAAAATATTATCGCTCTGGTGAAAGCGAATACTCCATCAATGGGCAGAATGTTCGTTTGAAAGATATTTATGAGTTGTTTTTGGACACCGGTTTGGGTAGAGATGGATATTCTATCATTGGACAGGGAAGAATTGCCGAAATTGTTGGTGCAAAAAGTGCAGAACGCCGAGAAATTTTTGAGGAAGCTTCCGGAATTTCAAAATATCGTTATCGAAAAAACGAAGCAGAACGCCGCTTGGCAGCTGCGGAGGATAATTTGGTTCGATTGCGGGATATTTTGGGAGAATTGGAGCATCGTGTTGCACCCTTGAAAGCGGAAAGCGAAAAAGCAGAAACTTTTTTGAAATTGGCAGCACAGCGTAAACAGTTGGAAGTGACCCTATGGACGGATACCATTCACACTGTAAAGGAAAGTTTGCGCAATCAGCAGCGAAAACTGGATGTTGCACAAGCAGATTATCAAAAGCAAAATACATTGCTTGAAGAAGTGGATGCTGAAACAGAGGAAATTCGTGCCGAAATTCAACAACTGACGGTTGAAATTGAACGGGCAAACCTTGCCATTCGTACCAAAACAGAGGAAATGGCGTCCGCAGAAAGCAAAGTGGCAGTGTTGAATAATGATATTCAGCATAATATGCAAACCCTTTATTCAATACAAACCGAATTGGAAAAAGGCAATAGCAGCAAGCAAGAACTGGCACAGGAAATTGCAGAATATAACAACAAAGTCCAGCAGGCAAAAGAAAAACAGCAGGAATTGGAACAGATTGCTGCAAAAAAATTGGAACTGTTGGAGCAGCTCCAACAGCAGAGCTTGCAGGCAGGGGAGCGTAAAGGTGAACTGAATGCAGCTTTGGCAGAAATTGCACAGCAACAAACCCGGCTAGCAGTAGAGGCAGCTGCGGCTGAAAGTGCAGTTAGTGCTGCGCAGCAGCGTTTGCAGGGCTTGAAAAATCAAAGCGACGATTTTGACAATAAACAGCAAAAAGTCATTTTGGAACAACAAGAAAATGCTGCTTATTTAGATAAAATCAAACAAGATTTGCAAAAACTGAAGAATATCCAAGAGGGATTGAAGTTGAAATTGCAAAAGCGTCGCTTGCAGTTGGACGAGGCTGATGCACGGGAACAGGAATGCAGCAGACATACCTCAGCCGCACAGAATCGGCTGCATATTTTGCAGGAATTGGAACGCAATATGGAGGGCTATTCTGGTAGTGTCAAAGCGGTGATGCGGGCGGGTCTAGCCCATCGGCTGCGTGGAATTATCGGGCCGGTCAGCAGTTTGCTTCAAGTAAAAGCAGGGTATGAAACTGCCATTGAAACCGCTTTAGGGGCAGCAGCACAAAATATTGTTGTGGAAAACGAAGCAGCAGCAAAAGCTGCCATTGGCTTTTTGAAACAGGAAAAGGCAGGTCGTGCTACCTTTTTGCCACTGGATACCATTCGGGCGCAAAGTATGGATGCTTCTCGCTTGAGCGGCAGCGCTGTTGTGGCAGCAACTTTGGTGCAGGCAGAAGAACGCTATCAGAAAATTATCCAAAATCTTTTGGGAAGAATTGTGGTTGTGGATGATTTGAATGAGGCAAGTGGGATTGCACGCAGTTTAGACTATCGAAATCGTATTGTCACTGTGGATGGACAGGTAATCAATGCGGGAGGTAGCTACACAGGTGGTAGTACCAGCAGGTCAGCAGGTGTATTTACACGCCGACAGGAAATTGATGACCTCCAACACAAGTTGGTCACACTGGAACAAAATCAAAACGAAGCCCGGCAAAATACAGATAGAATTAAACAGGAAGTGGATGCCCTTGCAGCAGAATTAAATGCTGCAAACGGAGAATCTGTCACCTTGGACGGCGACAGAATTCGTGCTGAAATGGAAGAAAAACGCTTGCAGGCAATCTTGCAACAATATCAAACCGCAAACCGCTTGCAGCAGGCAGAGCATCAGCAGTTGTATGAGCAGATTACAGAAAATCAAACGATTTTTGAGTGTGCAGAACAACAGGCAAAACAACTGACCGAAAAATCAAAAACATTGGAACTTGAGTTGAAAGAAATTTCCGGTGGAGATACCGCATTTTTGCAAAAGCGTGATACACTTTCTATGGAACTTTCAGATGCAAAAATGGCTACATTGGCAGAGGAAAAGGATATTCAAGCCTATCAGCAAAGTATTGAACAGTTAAAGCGTCAAAATGCGGAAAGTGAACAAAGAAGATTGCAATTGAAAGAATCTGTTGAAGAATTGCAGCAGAAAAACATTCAATGTCAAGAGGAAATTGAACACATTCTGCAAAGCAAAGAACAGCGAAAACAGGAAATTCAGCAGTTGGAACAAAAAATTCAAGATGCCACTCATTTTCGTATGCAAAAAGAAGGAGCAATCACACAGCAAACACAACAAGCAAGAGGGTTGACTGAACAGCGTGAAAGTTTGAGCCGTGAAATCAGCCGTTTGGATGAACAGAAAAAGGCATTGGAAGTTGAGTATGACCAGACCATTGCAAAGCTGTGGGAAGAATATGAAATTACCTTTTCTGAGGCAGAAACTTTGTGTGTTCCCTTTGAGAGCGTTTCTGAGCTGCGTCAGCAGGTTACAACTGTGCGCAATAAAATTCGTGGTTTGGGCAATGTCAATATTTCTGCCATTGAGGAATATGCCGAAGTCAGCGAACGGTATGAGTTTTTGCTGGCACAGGTAAAAGATGTGGAAACCAGCAAAGCAGAACTGCATCGCATGATTACAGAATTATCCGAAGAAATGAAACAGATGTTCAGTGATAGCTTTGCAGAAATCAACCACAATTTTGCAAGGATTTTTGCAGAACTGTTCGGTGGTGGAACAGCAGAATTGATTTTGACTGAGCCGGAAGATGTTCTGACCAGTGGAATTGAAATTCAGGTTGCACCCCCGGGAAAAATCATCAAAAACCTGACTGCTCTTTCGGGTGGTGAACAGGCTTTGGTAGCAATCAGCATCTATTTTGCAATTTTGGCAGTGAATCCTGCACCGTTCTGCATTCTGGATGAAATTGAAGCGGCACTGGACGATGTAAATGTGACCCGTTATGCACAATATTTGCAGAGAATTACAAATGCAACCCAGTTTATTGTAATTACACACCGTCGTGGTACAATGGAAGCAGCTAATGTTTTGTATGGTGTTACAATGCAAGAAGATGGTGTGTCCAAACTGCTGCGTTTGGAAGTGGATAAGCTGGAAGCAGCTTTGATTTCTTGATTTTTTTGCAAAATGAAACAATTTGACAAGGTAAAATGTATACATGATATAAAATAAAAACTATTTTATCAATTGGGATTGTATAATGAAAATGAAGGGGATATTTGAACCATCAAAATTGTCTTTTTGAATATTCTCTAAAAGAAAAGGAGTGGGCAATATGGGATTTTTTGAAAAACTGGGGCAAAGTTTGAAAAAAACACGTGATTCTGTGTTTGGTGCTATTGGTGCAATGATTACAGCAAGTGAGATTACTGATGAACTCTATGACGATTTGGAAGAACAATTGATTCTCGCAGATGTTGGTGCAGATGTTGCAATGGATTTGGTTGAGCGTCTGCGTAACAAAGTAAAAACAGAACATTTAAAAACCGGCGATGAAGCGTTAGCGGCTTTGAAAGAAATTCTGTGTGAAATGCTGACGGCTGAACAGGAATTGTATCTTTCGGGCAATCCCACTGTCATTATGGTGATTGGTGTAAATGGCGTGGGAAAAACCACATCCATTGCAAAATTGGCAAGATTGTATACACAACAGGGCAAAAAGGTAATGCTTGCCGCAGGAGATACCTTCCGTGCAGCGGCAGCAGAGCAATTGAGCGTGTGGGCAGAGCGTGTGGGAGTTGCATTGGTGCAGCACAGCGAAGGCTCTGACCCAGCAGCGGTTATTTTTGATGCAGTTCAAAGTGCAAAGGCAAAAGGCTGTGATATTGTGATTTGCGATACCGCCGGACGCCTGCACAACAAAAAGAATTTGATGAATGAGCTTTCAAAAATCAGCCGTGTTGCTTCCAAAGCCTGCGAAACTGCAACAGTGGAAACTTTGCTGGTATTGGATGCAATCACAGGACAAAATGCAATCAATCAGGCAAGTCAGTTTATCGACGCAGCAGGTGCAACCGGAATTATTTTGACAAAATTGGACGGCACTGCAAAAGGTGGTGCTGCAATTGGAATCAAAGCAAAGCTGGGCTTGCCTGTGCGCTATGTGGGTGTGGGTGAAGGGATGGACGACCTGATGGAGTTTGACCCGGCTGCATTTGTGGATGCTTTGTTTAAAAGTGAGGTGTAACCATGCTGATTTGTGCAGCAACCAATAATGTTGGAAAATTAAAAGAATTGAAACGCATTTTGGAAAAACAAGGGCATACTGTAAAAAGTCAAAAAGAATTGAATATCTTTTTAGAGCCAGAAGAAAATGGGACAACCTTTGAACAAAATGCTAAAATTAAGGCACAAGCCATTTGCAAGGCAAGCGGAATTGCAACCATTGCAGATGATTCTGGCTTGGCTGTGGATGCTTTGAATGGAGAGCCGGGGGTTTATTCTGCAAGATATTGCGGTGTGCATGGAAATGATGAGGCAAACAATGATACATTGATTGATGCCCTGCAATCCATCCCGGAAGAAAAGCGGACAGCACAGTTTGTGTCGGCTGTTTGTTTTATGCTGCCAAACGGCAGGGAGATTACAGTGACAGGTGTTTGCAAGGGCAGTGTGATTCAAGAGCGAAAGGGTTCCAACGGTTTTGGATATGACCCCTTGTTTGTACCTAATGAAATCGGCTGCAAAGATGGTTCAACAGTGCCGAATAATGAACATTTGACCTATGCAGAACTGGAGGACTGGCAGAAAGATGCCATCAGCCATCGAGGAAAGGCACTAGCACAACTGGAAACACAGTTGGAAGATTTTTTTGAAAGCCTTTTTGTGATGGAAAGTAAATAAAATGAAATATAAATTAGGGATAAAAATCTTTTGCTCTATCATGGCTTTGGGATATATTGCAATGTTATTTTTGGGAATAACAGGAAAAGGTGCGTTTTTTCAAATGTACAGCAATTCAATGCGATATCGTGGATATTTGTGGTTTTATCTTGGAATTGTGTTTTATTTTTTGCTTCTGATTGGAATTGAGCTTTATTCTTCTGATTGGTCAAAAAATAAAATATACAAAAAACATCCAAAAATCAAGATGTCGCTTATTTGTACTCCACCCATCCTTTTATTGGTGGTGCATTTTATCCGTGATTTTACTTAAAACTTTTTAGATTGAATTTAAAGGAGAAATTTTGATTATGTTAACAAGCAAACAACGCGCAATTTTGAGAGGACAAGCCAACAGTTTGACCCCTGTTTTTCAGGTGGGAAAAGGTGAGATTGACGAAACTTTGATTCAATCCACCGCTGATTGTTTGGCTGCACGAGAGTTGATTAAAATGCGTGTGTTGGAAACCAGTATGTATAACGCAAAAGAGGCTGCCAATATTTTGGCAGAGGAAACCGGTGCAGATGTTGTGCAGGTGATTGGCTCAAAGTTTGTGCTGTATCTGCAAAAGAAAAAAGATTCCAAATACGCTGATTTGCTGAAATAATAAACAGGTGGTGAGCAGATGAAAATTTTGCTGTATGGAGGTACCTTTGACCCACCCCATGAAGGGCATATCAATCTGCTGAAAGCGGCAGTGGAACAAATCAAACCAAATCGGGTGATTGTGATGCCGGCAGGAACCCCTCCGCACAAAAAAGCAAGCACAACCCCTGCCAGTCTGCGGCTTGCGATGTGCAGTTGTTTTCGGCAACTGGGGGAGCAGATTCAGATTAGTGATTGGGAAATTAGCCGCCGCACCAAAAGTTACACCATTGATACAATTCAAATGCTAAAAAAGCAGTTTGCTGATGCACAGATTTATTTGTGTATTGGCAGCGATATGCTGGAGAGCTTTGAAACATGGAAAGACTGGCAGACCATTGTGCAGACCTGCACTTTGGTTGCCCATTGCCGAGATGCAGCAGAGCAACAACAGTTTGAAGTAGCAGCAGAATATCTGACCCAAAAAGGTGCAAAGTTGGTTTTGCTGACAGCAGATGTTGTTTTGCAGGCTTCCAGTTCTCTGCGCCTGCAAATGCAGCAGGGAGCAGCCCCACAAACAGTTTTGCCATTAGAGGCAGCAAAAATTGTACAGCAGTATGGTTTGTATCAAAACAGGGGGAGTAAGTATGAATGAAGAACAGGCAGAGCAACTGGCAAAAGAAAATTTATCCGAGTGTCGGTTGCAGCACACTTTGAATGTGCGTGATATGGCTGTGATGCTGGCAGAAAAAAACGGAGTGGACACCCAAAAAGCGGCGGTGGCAGCATTGCTGCATGATATTGTGAAAGAACTGCCAAAAGAAGAAATGTTGCAGATTTTTCATGACAATGTTATAATGGCGGAGAACGCACCAAATCGCCCTGTCCCGGTTTGGCATGGAATTTGTGGGGCGATTTTGGCAAAAATTCGCTGGGGTGTGGAGGATGAGGAAATTTTGTCTGCAATTCGCTGCCATACAACAGGACGCCCTGCAATGACAACATTGGACAAAATCATTTTTTTGGCGGATATGACCAGTGCGGAACGGAACTATCCGGAAGTTGAACAGCTGCGACAATTGGAACAGCAAAATTTGAATCAGGCAATGCTGCAAGCTATGGAGATGACGGTTGCCTGGCTGAAAGAAAGCAACAAGCCAATGGATGAGCTTTCATTAAAAACATTGGAGTATCTGCGGCAGAAAGACAACGAAGGAGATTCGGCTGTATGAAAAATGAAACCAATCGGGGGAATACACCGCATCGGCAGGTGAATATTGATACCACTCGTGCGTATAGAGACCCCAGAAGGACAGCACCTCGCCAGCCAGCATCAGGGGAAATGGATGTTTCTGGCGCATATCGTTCCACAAGAACAGCACAAAGTGGCCGCACCAATCAACATCAAACAAACCATAGAACCAACCAAACCCACAGCAATGCTTCAAAAGCAGCAAGTTCAAGAAATTCTTCTGCACAAACAAGTGCAAGACAGACACCTGTAAGAAAAAAGGCAGCAACAAAACGCAAGAAAAAAATAAAACATATTTTGAGAACAATCTTGATTTTGCTGGTGTTGACCCCTGTGGTTGTACTGGGTGGAGGATATTTGTATCTTAACTATGCTTTGTCAGGTAATAATGCTGGCATGGGAACTTTGGACTCTCATGTAAATACTCCAAAAGAGTTCAAAGGAGATGTTGTAAACTTTTTGGTTTGTGGAATTGACTTTGAAGAAGGCAGAACCCATGCACTCACAGACATGATTATGTATGTGAACTTTGATGCCAAAAATAAAAAAATCAATATGCTGCAAATTCCCCGTGATACCTATGTGGGCGGAGAACTGTCCAACAATGGCAAAATCAACGGTGTTGCAGCAAAAGGCGGCGGCACAGACATTTCGCTTTTGGCAAATCAAATCTATAAAATGTTTAAACTGCCCATTGACTATTATTTGACCATTGATATGGATAGTTTGAAAAGCATTGTGGACACCTTTGGAGGAGTGGAGGTATATGTTCCCAGAGATATGGAGTTTGAGGGCAGTAAACTCAGCCAAGGGTACCAAACAATGAACGGTGCAGCAGCAGAATTTTTTGTTCGCTGCCGTCATGGTAATGGGTATGCAACCGGTGATTTTGCCCGTTTGGAAATGCAGCGTTTCTTCTATTCTGGTTTGTTCAATCGTCTGCGTTCGATGACTCCCAACGATATTTTTAAGCTATTCCCTGTATTCTTGACCTATATGAAAACAAATATGGATGTTATGGATATGGCAAGCGTGGGCGTGTCCGCTTTGGGTGTGCCAAGCAAAAACATTATGATGTGCCGTTTGCCTGAATATGCAGGTGCACAGCGATATAAGAACCAATCTGTCAATGTAATTGCAGAGCCGGAAACTGCTGATTTGCTGAACACTTATTTCCGCAGCTATGGCGAGCCTGTAAGTGCAGAACAGTTTGAAATTCCACAATGGCCCGCAGCAGGACAGCTGCATGACGCTGCCATTAGCTTTATGGGTGAGGTGGATTCCGAAGCAGGAATCACATCCGGCAATATTGATGTTTCGGAGGACAGCACCCAACAACCAGCAGCATAATTTGAAACAAAAGGAGAACATAAATGGAAAGTTTGGAACTTGCAACCCACATTGCACGAATTTTGGATATCCGGAAAGCACAGGATATAAAGGTAATGAAAGTAAGAGATTTGACTGTGCTGACTGATTACTTTGTAATTGCTGAAGGTACCTCAACAACACAGGTGAAAAGTCTTGCAGAAGACATTGAGTTTTATTTGGAGCAAGAGGGGATTCGCCCTTTGCGTACCGAAGGATATGACACCAAAAACTGGATTTTGCTGGACTATGGTGAGGTGATTGTGCATCTTTTCTATCCGCAGGCACGGGAATTTTATGATTTGGAGCATCTTTGGGCAGATGCCGACCCTGTGGAAATTGATTTTGATAAAGATATAACGAAATATCATAAATATCATAAATATTTGAGCAAATAATACTGCTTTGACAGGCTGAAACCATCCACTTTTGAAAAAATCCCCTGTACTAACTAGAGGTGAATAATCGTGAAATATGATTTTAAACAAACCGAACAAAAATGGCAAAAAATTTGGGATGACAAAAAGACATTCTCTGCGAAACTGGACACTTCCAAACCGAAGTTTTATGCTTTGGTTGAGTTTCCCTACCCTTCCGGACAGGGTTTGCATGTAGGACATCCTCGCAGCTATACTGCACTGGATATTGTTGCACGCAAAAAACGCCAGTGTGGATATAATGTTCTGTATCCTATGGGTTGGGATGCTTTTGGTCTGCCAACTGAAAACTTTGCAATGAAAAACCACATTCATCCCGAAATTGTAACCAAAAATAATGTGGCACGCTTTAAAAGCCAGCTGAAAAGTTTGGGCTTGTCTTTTGACTGGGACAGAGAAATCAACACTACTGACCCTGAGTATTATAAATGGACACAATGGATTTTCTTGCAGCTGTTTAAAAAAGGTTTGGCATACAAAAAAGAAATGAATGTAAACTGGTGCACCAGCTGTAAGGTTGTTTTGGCAAACGAAGAAGTTGTCAACGGTGTGTGTGAACGCTGTGGCGGAGAAGTGGTACACAAGGTGAAAAGCCAGTGGATGCTGAAAATTACCGAGTATGCAGACCGCCTGATTGATGATTTGGACGGTATGGATTTTATCGAGCGTGTTGCCACCCAGCAGAAAAACTGGATTGGGCGCAGCCATGGCGCAGAAGTGAACTTCGGTTCAACTGCAGGGGATGAAATCACCGTTTATACCACTCGTCCCGATACGATGTTTGGTGCAACTTATATGGTGTTGGCACCTGAGCATAAACTGGTGGAAAAATGGGCGGATAAAATCCAGAATATGGACGAAGTGAAAGCCTATCAAGATGCTGCATCCCGTAAAAGCGATTTGGAACGCACTGAACTGAACAAAGAAAAAACCGGTGTTCGTTTGGAAGGTGTTCGAGGTATCAACCCTGTGAACGGAAAAGAAATCCCCATCTTCCTTTCTGACTATGTTTTGGCTACTTATGGCACAGGTGCAATTATGGCAGTTCCTGCACATGATACTCGTGACTATGAATTTGCAAAAGCATTTGGTACTGAAATTATTGAAGTGGTTGCCGGTGGTGACATTGAAAAAGAAGCATTTACCGATTGTGCAACTGGTACTTTGATTAACAGTGGATTTTTGAATGGAAAATCTGTGGAAGAAGCCAAACAGGCTATGATTGAATGGCTTGAAAAAGAGGGCAAAGGACATGCAAAGGTAAACTTTAAGCTGCGTGACTGGGTGTTTAGCCGTCAGCGTTATTGGGGTGAGCCAATTCCAATGGTATTCTGTGAAAAATGCGGTTGGGTGCCTCTGCCAGAGAGCGAGTTGCCTTTGCGTCTGCCTGAAATCAGCGATTTTGAGCCTGGTGAGGGCGGTGAAAGCCCATTGGCGCGCCATACAGAATGGGTGAATACCACCTGTCCCTGCTGTGGCGGTGCTGCAAAACGCGAAACTGACACCATGCCTCAATGGGCTGGTTCCAGTTGGTACTTCCTGCGTTATATGGACCCTCATTGTGATACTGCTCCTGTCAGCAAGGAAGCCGTGGAATACTGGGGCCCTGTTGATTGGTATAATGGCGGTATGGAGCATACAACCCTTCATCTGCTGTACAGTCGTTTCTGGCATAAATTCTTGTATGATATTGGCATTGTGCCTACAAAAGAGCCTTATGCAAAGCGTACCAGTCATGGTATGATTTTGGGTGAGAATGGCGAAAAGATGAGCAAGAGCCGTGGCAATGTAGTCAACCCCGATGATGTGATTGCAGAATATGGCGCAGATACTCTGCGTTTGTATGAAATGTTCATCGGCGACTTTGAGAAGGCTGCCCCATGGAACACAAGTTCTATCAAGGGCTGTAAACGCTTCTTGGAGCGTGTGTGGAACCTGAGTGAAAAATTGGTAGAGGGTGAAGGTGTTCGTCCTGAGTTGGAAGGTGTTGTAAACCGTACAATCAAAAAGGTTGGAGAGGACATCGAGAACCTCAAGCACAACACTGCAATTGCCGCAATGATGAGTTTGATTAACGAATATGAGGCAAATGGTGGTGCAACCCGTGAAGAATACAAAATTTTGTTGCAGCTGTTGAATCCGTTTGCTCCGCATATTACCGAGGAAGCATGGCAGCAGATTGGCATGACTGAGGAATTGGCATATTATCCATGGCCTCAGTACGATGAAGCAAAATGTGTGGACAGCACAATTGAAATTGCTGTTCAGGTAAACGGAAAACTGCGTGCCCGCTTGATAGTTGCGGCAGATATTTCCAAAGAAGATGCAATTGCTGCTGCAAAACAAGACCCAGGGGTTGCAGCTGCACTGGAAGGTAAAACAATGGTGAAGGAAATTTTTGTTCCCGGAAAAATTGTGAATCTTGCAGCAAAATAAAATAGTTTGGTTTGGGGGTTAGAATTGGGCTTTTGCGGCAGAAAAAATATACAAACGCCCAATTGATTCCGGCAAATCAGATACGATATGTGTATATTTAAAATTTTCTGGTTTTTTCAAAAAAGATAATTTTTTATATACCATAGCGATATCGATAAAAAATCGAATTAGGATGCAAAAAATTGTTGACAGGCTAGGGGGATTTGTAGTATAATGAACTGCGTTGATTATCAACGTGAATGGGCCTGCCGCCGAAACATTGTGGTTTTGGCTGTGAACGGGTCGGCTCCTACCTCATGTTAAGGGAGGGAACAAGATGTCGGAAATTCGTGTCAAAGAGAACGAGTCGCTGGAAAGTGCTCTGCGTCGCTTTAAGCGCTCCTGCGCCCGCAGTGGTGTGCTGGCCGAAGTGCGTAAGCGTGAGGCTTACGAGAAGCCTTCCGTTCGGCGCAAGAAAAAGTCCGAAGCTGCCCGTAAGCGCAAGTTTAAATAATTGAATTGTGTGCAATACGGAAAAGGTGCGTAAAAGGTGAGCTCTGCTGTGCAGGGCTCACCTTTGATTTTTATTTTTAGAAAATAATAACAGAAAAGGAGACTGCCATGCTTACACCGGAATATATTTTTAAAGATGTGACCAGAATAACACCGGAATTCTTAAAACAAAAAAAGATTAAAGTATTGCTTTTGGATGTGGACAACACACTCACTGCTCATGGCAGCCAGCAATTAAGCCAACCAATTGCCCAATGGCTCGAAAAAATGAGACAAGCCGGAATTCGGATGGCGATTGTCAGCAACAATACCCAAAAGAGGGTGGAACCCTTTGCAAAACGAATTGGATTACAGTTTGTTTCGATGGGGTGTAAGCCTTTGCCGGGAGGACTGGCGAGAGCCAGAAGAATGTTGGGTGTTTGTCGGCATGAGATGGCACTGGTTGGTGACCAGATTTTCACTGACCGTCTGGCAGGAGCTTTGTACAACATTCCTGTTTTGGTTGTGGAGCCGTTGGAAAAGGATATTAAAAAAGGAATTTTGTTTCGCCGTAAGTTGGAAAAGCCCTTTTTTGATAAATTTCATAAAAAGGGAGGCAAAATTTTGTGAGTGTACTGTTTGGAACAGCAGGAGAAAGCAACAGCTTTCGGGAAAAAGGATATAAAAATTCAACACAAATTCCTGCTTACTTGAAGGAAATGCAGCTGGATGCTTTTGAATATCAATGCGGCAGAGGGGTTCGCCTTGCAGAAAAAACGGCTGAAAGTATAAAAAAAGCAGCACAACTGCATCAAATTGTATATTCACTGCACGCACCATACTATATCTCTATGAGCAGTATGGAAGAAGAAAAGCGTTTGAACTCAGTAGAGTATATTCTGCAAAGTGCAAAAGCAATTTCAATACTGGGAGGGAAACGGGTTGTGTTTCACTCCGGAAGCTGTGGAAAGCAAAGCAGAGAAGCAGCTTTGGAAAAAGCAATCGACACAATGAAACGCATTGTAGAAGCTGTGGATGCAGCCGGTTTTTCGGATATTGTGCTTTGCCCTGAAACGATGGGAAAGGTTGGGCAGCTGGGCACACTGGAAGAAGTGCTGGCTTTGTGCAAAGTAGACCCCAGAATCACCCCTTGTGTTGATTTTGGGCATTTGAATGCTCGCACACAGGGTGGTTACAACACCAAACAGCAGATTGCTCAGATTTTGGATACAATGGCAGATGTGCTGCAAGATGAACGCGCCAGCCGATTCCATTCTCATTTCAGTATGATTGAGTATACATCCGGTGGTGAAAAAAGACATATGACCTTTGCAGACGGAAGATGCTGGGGCCCAGACTTTGAACCGTTGATGGAATTGCTGTATGAGCGCGGTTTGTCCCCCACAATTATCTGTGAATCGGCAGGGACACAGGCAGAAGATGCCGGTGCAATGAAAGAATATTATCATAATTTGAAAAAATAAGTCGTTTTTTATTCGATATAATTGCAGGGAAGGGACAAACCCCCCTTGAAAAATAGAATCATATCGGGTAAAATAGATAGTAGTTGTGATTACACATTTTAAAGTTTTACAATTGGAGGATTTTTTATATGATCACTGCAGGCGATTTTCGCAATGGCGTAACCTTTGAAGAGGACGGAAAAGTTCTTCAGGTGGTAGAGTTTCAGCATGTTAAGCCCGGTAAAGGTGCAGCATTTGTTCGCACCAAGACCAAAAATGTTATCACTGGTGCTGTAACCGAAACAAGCTACAACCCCAGCGCAAAATTCCCCACTGCTTTTATCGAGCGTCGTGAGATGGAGTACAGCTATAACGATGGCGATTTGTACTACTTCATGGACACCGAAACTTACGAGCAGGTTCCCATCAACGAGAAAGACCTGGGCGATTCTTTCAAATTTGTGAAAGAGAACGAGCGTGTTAAAGTTTTGAGCTATAAAGGTAATGTATTTGGCATTGAGGCTCCCAACTTTGTTATTTTGGAAGTTACCCAGACCGAGCCAGGTGTGAAGGGCAACACCGCTACCAACACCTTGAAGCCCGCTGTTTTGGAAACCGGCGCAGAGATTCGTGTGCCTTTGTTTATCAACGAGGGTGATAAAATCCGCATTGACACTCGTACTGGTGAGTACATGGAGCGTGCTTAATTAAAAGCTGTTTTTATGTGCTTTTTATAAAAAAGGAGGGCGAACATTATGAACCTGACAGAAAAGACTGCTTATCTCAAAGGGCTGGCCGATGGCCTTGACATCGACACTTCCAGCAAAGAGGGCAAATTGCTGAAAGCAATTGTTGAACTGCTGGATGAGGTGACTGCCACTGTGACCACTCTGGACGATGATGTAGACCAAATCTATGAGGAATTGGACGCCATCGACGAAGATATGGACGATCTGGAAGAATACATCTTTGGTGACGAAGATGAAGACTTCGACGAGGATGACGAAGAAGACGAGGATGAGCTCTATTATGAGATTACCTGTCCCAAATGCGGTGAGACTGTCTGCGTTGATGAAGACACCATCACCAGCGAAGATTTGGCATGTCCCAATTGTGGTACCGAGTTTGAAGTTGAGTTTGAAGACTGCGACTGTGAAGGCGATTGCTGCGATAGCTGTGGCACCGAAGAGTAATTAAAGTTTTAGCTTTCCAAAGGCTGTCACTTTTTGAAGTGGCAGCCTTTTGCTTGCCCCTAAATTATATAATTCTCAATATGACACCGGGTGTTTTTGATATAGTGTTTCAGCAAAATATTGTCGCTGAGGGGTAGACGGGAAAACGGCTTTTTGGTATTATAATATTGGCTTATGGAAAAATATTCATAAGCTGCCAGAAATGAAAGTTTTCTGTTTCTGAAAGGGCAGAAACTCCCAAGAAAGTGAGTGTAGCTATAAATGAATTATGTTCGCAAAATTCGAGAAGATTTGTACTGGGTTGGTGGAAGTGACCGCCGTCTTGCTTTGTTTGAAAACGCATATCCTGTACCCAATGGAATTGCATACAACTCCTACTTGCTGATTGATGAAAAAATTGTTTTGTTTGATACCGCAGACCGTGCAGTAAGTGAACAATATCAGGCGAATGTAGAGGCTGTTTTGGCAGGTCGCCATTTGGACTATTTGGTTGTGCATCACATGGAGCCTGACCACTGCTGGGCAATTGGTGAAATGATGCGTAATTACCCCGATATGAAAATTGTCTGCACCGCTACTGCAATGAAAATGATTGGACAATTCTTTGATGTAGACAACATCAAAGAGCGTATCATGGTTGTTGCTGAGGGAGATACTTTGAATACCGGAAATCATGAGCTGACCTTTGTAACTGCTCCAATGGTTCACTGGCCGGAAGTTATGGTAACTTATGATAAATCAACCAAAACTTTGTTTTCCGCAGATGCCTTTGGCTCTTTTGGTGCAATCAATGGCAACTTGTATACAGACGAAGTGAACTATGAAAGAGATTATCTGGATGAATCTCGCCGCTATTATTCCAATATTGTTGGTAAATATGGTGTACAGGTGCAGGCTTTGCTGAAAAAAGCATCCAGCTTGGAAATTGAGATGCTTTGCCCCTTGCATGGCTTGATTTGGCGTGAAAACATTGGCTGGATTGTGGACAAATATCTGAAGTGGAGCAGCTATACCCCCGAAGAAAAAGGTGTCGTGATTGCTTATGCTTCTATTTATGGCAACACAGAAAATGCTGCAAATATTTTGGCTGGTATGCTGGCTGATAAAGGCTTGCGTAATATCAAAATGTACGATGTTTCTGCAACCCATGATTCTTATATTTTGGCAGATGCGTTCCGTTACAGCCATTTGGTATTTGCATCTGTTACCTATAACAACGGAATTTTTACCAATATGGAAAATCTGCTGCACCATATTGCAGCACATAACTTGCAAAATCGTACTGTTGCCTTTATCCAAAACGGAACTTGGGCACCAACCAGTGGCAAGCTGATGAAAGATATCATTGAGCCTTTGAAAGGTATGAGCATTTTGGAGCAAATGCCAACCTTGAAATCTGCTGTAAAGCCTGACCAAGTGAAAGAACTGGCAGCATTGGCAGATGCAATTGTTGCAAGTATGTAATTTTTAAAATCTACAAAAAAGAACTCTTTGGTTTGCAAAGTGCAGCCAAAGAGTTCTTTTATTTAAAAATTCTTTTAAAGCGATAAAAAATGTAGTATAATATTAATATGTTTATGCAACAAATATCAAGAAACCGAAACTTTGCATTGGGAAAAGTTTCAACGGAGGATATAAAAAATATGTGTGGAATTGCAGGGTTTGCAGATAAAAATGGTGCGAGTGAGCAAGTTTTGACAGCGATGATGGATGCTATTATTCACCGTGGGCCAGATGGAAGCGGACAATATGTAGATGATGTGGTTGCACTGGGACATCGCCGCCTGTCTATCATTGATTTGGAGGGCGGTCGCCAGCCAATGGAAAATGAAGATGGCAGTTTGGTATGTATTTTTAATGGCGAAATTTATAACTATCAAACCTTGAAACAGGAATTGGAACAAGAAGGTCATTCTTTTGCAACCAATTCAGATACAGAGGTTTTGCTGCATGGATATGAACAATGGGGGGAAGATATGCTGAACCACCTGCGTGGAATGTTCAGCTTTGCCATTTGGGAAAAACAAACCCAAAAGTTGTTTTGTGCTCGTGATTTTTTTGGAATTAAGCCATTTTATTATTACGAAAAAAATGGAGTGCTTTTGTTTGGCAGTGAAATCAAAAGCTTTTTGCAGCACCCTAAATTTGAGAAAAAACTGAATCGCAGTCAATTGGAACTCTACCTCACATTTCAATATTCTCCAGGAGAAAATACCTTTTTTGAAAGGGTAAAAAAGCTGCTTCCTGCCCACTGCCTGACATGGCAAAACGGGAAAATAATCATCAAACGCTATTGGCAGCCTGAGTTTGAACCCCAACAGGGAAAAACACTGCAAGATTGGGAAGTTGAAATTGAAAATGCAATGAAAAATTCAGTCACTGCACACAAAATCAGTGATGTTGAAGTGGGCAGCTTTTTGTCCTCCGGTGTGGATTCCAGCTATATGGCTTGTTTGGCAAATGTGGACAAAACCTTTACTGTTGGATTTGCTAACAAACAATACGATGAAACGTCCTATGCAAAAGAATTCAGTGAGCATATTGGGGTGAAAAATACTGCTTACCGCATTACACCTGAAGAATACTGGAAGAATCTGCCCAAAATTCAATACCACATGGATGAGCCACTGGCAGATGCTGCCAGTGTAGCGTTGTATTTTGTTAATCGTGAGGCATCCAAACAGGTGAAAGTCTGTCTTTCGGGTGAGGGTGCAGATGAATTCTTTGGTGGATACAATATTTACAAAGAGCCATTTACCGTGTCTTGGTACGATAAAATTCCTTTGCCTATTCGTCGTGCCATTGGTGCAGTGGCAGAACTGCTTCCCCCTGTGCATGGAGTCAACTTTTTGGTACGCCGCAGCCGTCCGCTGCAAGACCGCTATATCGGAAACACTAATCTGTTTACCGAACGCCAAAAGAAAAAGCTGTTGAAACAATATTCCGGCAAGGTCAAGCCTGTGGATTTGGCAAAACCATACTTTACACATCCCCAAAATGCTGATGCTGTGACTAGAATGCAGTATACTGACTTGCATTTGTGGATGGTGGGGGATATTTTGCTGAAAGCAGACAAAATGAGCATGGCAAACAGCTTGGAACTGCGGGTTCCGTTTTTGGACAAAGAAGTGTTTGAAACAGCCAGAAAAATCCCAACAGAATACCGTGCCAATGCAAACAATACAAAAATTGCCATGCGTGGGGCTGCTTTGCGCAGTATTCCTCAAAAGACTGCTGACAAGAAAAAGCTGGGATTCCCTGTGCCTGTTCGGGCATGGCTGCGTGAAGAACAATATGCAAACACTGTTCGGCAGTATTTTGAAAGCCCTGAGGCAAAAGAGTTTTTTGACACAGAGGTATTGAATCAAATGCTGCAAGAACATATCAATGGCAAACGGGATAACTGGCGACAAATTTGGTGTGTATTTATGTTTTTGGTTTGGTATAATGAATACTTTGTAAAGCGTTGATAAAGGAGTGAAAGAATGATGCAGCTGAAAGAACTTTTGAAAGATGTGAAATATACTGTTCTGCAAGGCAGTGAGCAAACAGAAATTACAGATATTGTCTATGATACCCGAAAAATTGTTCCAGGATGTGTCTTTGTTTGCATTGTGGGAACACAGCGAGATAGCCACGATTTGGCAGCACAGGCAGTGGAACTGGGAGCAGCCGCACTGGTGATTGACCATGCAATTCCAATGCCAAAAGATGCTGTTGTTGTTCAGGTGGAGTTTACTCGTTTGGCAATGGCAAAAATGTCGGCTGCATATTTTGGCTATCCTGCACAAAAGCTCACTGTGGTGGGTGTGACTGGAACCAAAGGAAAAACCACTACAACTCACATGATTAAAACCATCTTGGAAGCAGATGGCAGAATGGTCGGTTTAATTGGTACAAATGGTATCACCATTGGCGAACAGCATATCGAAACAGCCAACACAACTCCTGAAAGCTATGAGCTGCAAAAGGCTTTTGCAAATATGGTAAAAGCTGGCTGTGATACTGTTTTGATGGAGGTTTCCAGTCAAGGGTTGATGATGGAGCGTGTGGGTGGAATTTTGTTTGATGTGGGTGTTTTTACCAATATCAGCCCTGACCACATTGGCCCCGGAGAGCATCCTGACTTTGCAGATTATCTTCGATGCAAAGGTTTGCTGTTCCAGCGCTGTAAAGAGGGCGTTGTGAATATGGATGATGAACATATGTCTCAGCTTTTGGAGGGGCATACTTGCCATATCACTACATTTGGATTTGACTCCAAAGCGGATTATCACACAGACGAATACGAATTGATGCGGTCTAAAGACTTTTTGGGAGCAAAGTTCCATATTTCCGGTGCCGAAAATTTGGATGTTCGAGTCAATATGCCCGGTAAATTCAGTGTATACAATGCTTTGTGTGCAGTGGCAACTGCACGGGTGCTGAAAGTGTCCCATCAAGCCATTCAAGGTGCATTGGAGTGTGTGACAGTAAAAGGCAGAGCAGAGATGGTTCCCATTAGTGATGATTTTACTATTTTGATTGACTATGCACACAATGAACTTTCGATGGAAAGTTTGTTGAATACATTAAAAGCCTATCAACCAAAGCGGATGGTCTGCATTTTTGGATGCGGTGGAAATCGCAGCAAACTGCGCCGTTATGCAATGGGAGAATGTGCAGCGAAAATGGCAGATTTCAGTATTCTGACCGAGGATAACAACCGCTTTGAAAAGGTGGAAGATATTATTGCCGATATTAAAGTGGGGATGGCAAAAGGAAACCCTGATGCAAAGTATGTGGAAATTCACGACCGTCTGGACGCTATCCACTATGCTATCGACCATGCAGAAAAAGGCGATTTAATTGCTTTAATTGGAAAAGGTCATGAAAGCTATCGTGATAGAATGGGAGAAAAAACACCCTTTTTGGAACGGGAATTGATTGAAGAATATGCACGGCAAAAAGGCATGATTGAATAAAAAATGCTTTTTGAAAATCACTCATATTCCAATTCAACGCAGTGAATGATAACAAAATACAAAAAACAGCCCACTCCTTTGGATGAAAAAGGAATGGGCTGTTTTGTTATATCAGAAATTAGCTGCGAAGGGTTACGCCGATTTCTTCCAGATTGCGAAGAATTTTTTTGACAGCATTGTCACATTCTTCGTCGGTTAGTGTGCGGTCGGGTGCACGCAAAACCAGATTATAAGCAAGGCTCTTTTTGCCGGAATCAATCTTTTCACCGGTGTATACATCAAACAAAGTCAGACTTTCCAAAATTTTGCCTGCACCTTTTTCGATGCGTGCTGCAATTTCGGATGCAGCAATCTCCAAATCAGCAACCAAAGCAAGGTCACGGGTGGATGCAGGATGTTTAGGCAATGGCTGGAATTGTGCAGTTGCTCCACAATGTGCAAACAGTGCATCCAAAGAAATATCGGCTGCTACTACACGAGGCTTGATACCATAGTTTGCCAAAACTTCGGGGTGAATTTCGCCCACAGTTGCCAGCAGCACTTCTCCAACGGGATTGTGCTTTTGGTCGTACAAAGGTAGGTAAATATCAGCAGTGCGTCCGGGATGCCATGTGTTTCCGCTTGTGTTGCGGCGAATTTGCCAGCCAGTGATACCAGCAACCGAAAGCAGCTGCTCTACAACGCCTTTTACTGTCAAGTAGTCCCAGTTTGCACCGTAAGCAGCAACAATTACCTTTTCGGATTCCAAAGGCAGTTTTTCGGGGTCTGCATTGGGAGTGTACTCAGTAGCGTGCTCAAATACAGGACATTCAACCGCACGGGCATTATAGTTGCGTGCAACCACATCCAAAACGCTGGGGATTGCAGTAGTACGCATGATGGATGTGTCCTCTCCGAGAGGGTTGGAAATGACAACTGCATTCCGCAGAGGGCTGTTTTCAGGCAGGCAAATCATATCAAATGCTTTGCGAGAATAGAAACTGAAGTTTTCACACTCATAGAGGCCGTAGCCTACCAGAGAGTTCATCATTTTTTCGGTGAAAAGCTGGCGAGGAGTGGGGCGAGCCTCAGCAACACCACGCATAACAGTGGAAGGCATTTTGTTGTAGCCAACAAAACGAGCGATTTCTTCTGCGATGTCACAGTCACGCTCCATATCCCAACGGTTAGAAGGAATGATAACCTCCTCACCGTCCATTTTGAAGTCCAAAGGCAACAGAATATCGACCATTTGCTCACGAGTCAAAGAAGTGCCAAGCAGTTTGTTGATAACCTGCGGACGCAGCAAAATGCGGCGTTCTTCACGCTTTTGTGTCCATACATCCACAACACCGTTGACAACATCACCGGCATCCAAAAGCTGTACCAGTTCCAATGCACGCTGTAAACAACGCAGACAGCCGTTGGGGTCTAGACCTTTTTCAAAGCGTCCCGATGCCTCAGTACGCATACCCAGCTTTTTCGCAGTGGTACGAACCGAAGGGCCGTTGAACATTGCTGTTTCAAATACAATGGTGGTGGTGTCTTCATACACACCAGAAAACTCACCGCCCATAACGCCTGCAACTGCAATGGGGCCTTTTGGGTCAGCAATTACCAGCATTTCTTCAGACAAAGTGCGGTCGATGCCGTCCAAAGTTTGGATTTGTTCCCCAGCTTTTGCATTGCGGACAACAATTTCGCCGCCATTTACATATTTGTAGTCAAAACAGTGCATTGGCTGACCATATTCCAACATGACATAGTTGGTGATGTCTACCAAGTTGTTGATGGGGCGAACACCACACATCCGCAGACGCTCACGCATCCAGCGAGGGCTGGGCTTTACTCGTACATTTTCAACAACTGCACCAATATAGCGATAGCACAAATCAGGGTTTTCAATGCGAACTTTCAGCAAAGAATTGACATCGCCATTGCTGGCTTTTACTTCCGGAATATGGTCAACAAAGGGAACACCGAAGGTTGCTGAGGTTTCTCGTGCAAGCCCACGAACGCTCAAACAGTCGGGGCGGTTTGGAGTGATTTCAAATTCTACTGTTACATCATCCATGCCTAAAGCCTGTACAGCAGGGGTTCCCGGAGCACATTCTTCCTCCAAAACCAAAATGCCGTCTTCAACAGCGTTGGGGAAGTCGTTGAGGGTCAGACCCAATTCGGACAGGCTGCAAAGCATACCATTGGATTCAACACCACGCAGCTTGCCTTTGCGGATTTCTTTTCCGCCAGGCAACAGACTTTTGTGCAAAGCGGCTGGAACCAAGTCGCCAACTTTGAGGTTGCTTGCACCTGTGACAATCTGTACAGGCTCCTGTGCGCCGATGTCGATTTGAGTGATAACCATATGGTCAGAATCAGGATGAGGAACGATGGAAAGCACCTT
>JAHHUF010000109.1 GCA_020024115.1 Anaerofilum sp. | reverse complement strand
GTATTGTCAATGGATGAACTGAAACAGTTAGAAGAAAGTCTGTATTTTATAGATGCGTTGTTATTTCAATGCTTTTATTTTCAAACAGAACTGTCAAAAGTTTTGGAGGAATTTTTTGGTGTGATGAACCAACAGCAGCAGGGGCTTTTTTTGATTCTCAACAATCAAGCAGAAAAAGCAGTCCAGCAAATACCCTGTGGGTATACATTTTTAGCAGCAGGGATGCAAAAAAATTGGCAAGGGGAGTATGTTGCAGCAATCCGCTTGTTGGAACAGGGATTTCAATATAGCAGCCAAGAATGTAATATTATATTGATGGTCAAAATTAAAATTTTTTTGGGAATGTCTTATTCAGAATTGCAGCAATGGCAAGACGAACTGGACTGCTACCATGCAGCAGAGAAGATGATGTTGTATTTGAACTTGCCTTGGGTTAAAGAATATCTTGATACAATTCAATACAACATTGGGGCAACCTTGCTCCAACGAGGGCAGTTTGAGCAAGCATCTGAAATTTTGCAAAAATGTCAAATGCAAAACGGAAATCTTTGCCATAAAATGGCGGTTTGTATGGAAAAAATGCAGCAAAAAGAAAAAGCAATGGAGTGGGTACAAAAAGGGTTTGAAATGCTGGACCAAACACCGAAAAAAAACATTTCCCTCCAACGGCTGAAACTGGTTGAATTTCGCTTGCAGCACACCAATTATTTGGAGTTTGCAGAATATGAATCCTTGTTGAATCATTGTATTCATACACTGCAAACAGAGGCTCCCGTAGGGTATCTGCGGTTTGAAATTGCATGGCTGATTGAATTTTTGGAAAGTAAACGAAAATACAAAGAAGTCAGTTCACTTTTGAAAGAATTTTCTTATCTTTTTAATTAAAATGAGTTTAAGTGTGAAAATATACTGAAAATTTTCTCAAAATAAGTATCTTTTGTTGATTTATCCCTATGTGCTATAATGATATTAACGGCCGGATTGATTTGAAATACAATTCAAAAATTTTTTCTGACGATATTTGGATTGTGTGAGAAAGAAGGGAACAATTGTGAAATCAACACTATGGACCAAAAATTTCACCGTTATCACAGTGGGGACAATTATCAGCGCAATTGGCGGTGTGGCAATGAATTTTGCATTTTCTTTTGTTATCTATGACCAAAGCCAAAGTACATTTTTGTCGGGGTTATTCTCTGCGCTATCCATGCTGCCACAGATTATTTTGCCACTGTTTGCAGCCCCTTGGGTTGACCGATTCCGAAGAAAACCAATCATCGTAGGGTTGGATTGTTTTGGCGGAATTTTATATTTACTATTTGGACTATATCTTTTTCAAGCACCATTTAATTTTATGGTTTATTTGATATTTTCTCTGGTTATTAGCTGCAATAGCAGTGTATATGAGTTGGCATACCAAAGTCTTTATCCCAATTTGATTCCGAAAGGCTTTTCCCAAAAAGGGTACACTGTTTCAGGAATGATTTATCCCACTGTTATGGTTGTAATGACTCCAGCATCTGCTTTTTTATATGGTAAGTTTGGCTTGGCATTTATTTGCGTTGCAGAAGGAATTTTGCTTCTGGTGGCGAGTGCGGTTGAAACACAAATTGATGTTTGCGAAACAGTGGAAACAAACCAAACTGAAAAATTTTCGGTCAAAGAATATTTTGCGGATTTGAACACTGCTTATTGCTACCTAAAACAAGAAAAAGGCTTGCAGCGTATCTATGCCTATATGCCGGTAACACAAGGCATTAGTATGGGCACATCAATTTTGATTATGGCATGGTTTCGTTCAACTCCCAGTTTAGGAATTGAACTATATTCGTTGTTTACGGTTGCAGAATTTATCGGCAGAAGTATTGGCGGAGTTGTGCATTATAAAATAGAAATTCCTGCATCTAAGCGGTTTGGTGTAGCCTATTTTGTCTACCAGATATATTCTGTCATGGATGGGATTCTATTGCTGTTGCCCTACCCGTTGATGTTAGTAAACAGGGCAATATGTGGCTTTTTGGGCATTAACAGTGCGACTTTGCGTCAAAGCAGTGTCCAGAATTATGTGCCAGACAATATGCGGGCAAAATTGAATGGATTATTCAGTGTGTTGACAACAGTGAGCATGGCAGGTTTTCGCTTGGTGATTGGAGGAATGGGAGAATTTTTTTCATCACAGGTTTGCTTAATTGTATGTGCAGGTATAAACATCCTTTTTTGTTGGTGGGTTATGTATCAGGGAAAGGAAGATGTTAAAAAAGTATACAATTATAATTATTAGACCTACAAAGCGGATTTTTTAAAGTATAAAACTAAATGCAATATACAAAGAGTATAACAAAACTGAGGTGAGTTTTTTATATTCTTTCATTTTTGTTTAAAATGATTTGAACTTGACAAACTATACTTGAATGGTATAATTAAATTATAACTATTTGGTATGAGGAGACGCAGGAATGAAAGAACAATACAAAGTAACAGGTATGACTTGTGCAGCTTGTAGTTCAGCCGTAGAGCGAGCGGTTTCTAAAGTGTCCGGAGTGTCAACAGTCGAGGTAAATCTGTTGGACAATAGCATGAAAATTGACTATGATTCAACGCAAACAGACAGTAAGGCAATCATCAATGCGGTGGAAAAAGCGGGCTATCATGCAGCTTTGCCTAATGCAAAGGCAACACAGCAAAGTGGAGATGAATCTGCATCGGAAAATCCTGTTGATGCGATGAAAAAAAGGTTGATATTGTCAATCGTATTTTTGGTTCCGCTCATGTGGATTAGTATGGGGCACATGATGGGGCTGCCATTGCCGGCGTTTCTGTCAGGGACAGAAGGAGCAATTCCCTTTGCGCTGTCTCAGTTTTTGCTCACACTTCCTATTATGTATATCAATCGTCATTATTATCAAACCGGTTTCAAAACTTTGCTGCACAAAAACCCCAATATGGACAGCTTAATTGCAATTGGTTCTTTGGCAGCCGTTGCTTATGGCATTTTTGCTCTGTATCGTATGGGCTGGGCAATGGGTATTGGTGATTGGGATACTGTGCATAAATATCACATGGATTTGTATTTTGAATCGGCAGGCACAATTCTCACCTTGATTACATTCGGTAAGTTTTTGGAGGCCCGTGCAAAAGGCAAAACAGGTGCAGCAATTCAAGCATTGCTGGATTTGGCACCAAAAACTGCGTTGGTTCAAAAAGATGGTGTTGAAACAGAGATTCCTGTTGAGCAAGTTGCGGTTGACGATATTGTGGTGATTAAGCCAGGTATGCGGATTCCGGTGGATGGTGTGGTGATTGAAGGCACTTCTTCTGTGGATGAGTCTGCAATTACAGGTGAAAGTATTCCCGTTCAAAAAAATGAAGGGGATAAAGTCATTGCTGCTACAATCAATAAAAACGGTTCCTTTTTATTTAAAGCACAGCGTGTGGGAGAAAACACAACGCTTTCGCAAATTATTGACCTGGTAAAACAAGCCGGTGCAGGCAAAGCACCCATTGCAAAGCTGGCAGATAAGGTGAGCGGAATTTTTGTTCCTGCTGTTATTGGCATTGCATCGGTGACATTTGTAATCTGGCTTGCATTAGGGCAGCCTTTTGAGTTTGCTCTTTCCCGTGCAATTGCTGTTTTAGTTATTTCTTGCCCTTGTGCTTTGGGGTTGGCAACCCCAGTAGCAATTATGGTAGGCACTGGCAGAGGTGCAAAGTTCGGAATTTTGTTCCATGATGCACAAGCGCTGGAAAATGCACATCATATCAATACAATCGTTTTGGATAAAACAGGTACAATCACCCAAGGCAAACCCTTTGTAACAGATATAATTTTGGAAGAAGGGCAAGACAAAGAAACTTTTTTGCGTGCCGCTGCCGGGTTGGAACAGCCCAGTGAGCATCCTTTGGCAGAAGCGATTATTGAATATGCCAAATTGAAAAACATTCAAATTACTCCTGCAAAAAATTTTGAAGCAGTCAGCGGAAAAGGTATTTTGGCAAATTGGGAAAATCAGCCGTGGATGGCAGGCAATCAGCGTTTAATGAATGAACAGAATGTAGATATTACTGCTGTTGAAAAAGTTGCTGAAGAACTCTCTTTGCAAGGAAAGACACCCCTCTATTTTGCAAAAGCAGGCAAGTTAGCAGGTATTATTGCGGTGGCTGATGTTGTAAAGCCAACAAGCAAAGAAGCAATCAGCAAACTAAAAGAAATGGGTATTGATGTTTGGATGCTGACGGGTGACAATGCTCGCACTGCACAGGCAATTCAAAAGCAATTGGATATTCCTCATGTCAAAGCCGAAGTTTTGCCGCAGGATAAAGAGGAAATGGTCCGTCAACTGCAAGAACAAAGCAAAAAAGTTGCAATGGTAGGCGATGGTATTAACGATGCACCCGCTTTGGTGCGTGCAGATGTTGGCATCGCCATTGGTGCTGGAACAGATGTTGCCATTGAGTCAGCAGATGTTGTATTGATGAAAAGCGATTTGTGGGATGTTGTCACTACAATACAGCTTTCTAAATCAGTTATTCGCAATATCAAAGAAAATCTGTTCTGGGCATTTTTCTACAATACAGTAGGGATTCCTTTGGCAGCAGGTGTATTTTGGTATGGGTTCCATTTGGCACTCAATCCCATGTTTGGTGCAGCAGCCATGAGCCTGTCTTCTGTTTGCGTTGTATCCAATGCACTTAGACTCAATTGGTTCAAAGGCACTGAGAAAAAAACAGAGCAGCAGCAAGATGAAACAGAAGTTGCAGTGCAGTTCAGCACATTTGTTCCAAATCAAAAAGAGGAAAAAAGTATGGAGGAAAAAACTATGCAGGTAACAACAAACAAAGAAGAAATCGTTTTGACTGTTGAGGGTATGATGTGTCAGCATTGTGTAGAACATGTGACAGAAGCCATCCAGAGCGTTTGCGGCAATGCAGATGTGTCCGTCAATCTGGAAGAAAAAACAGCCAGTGTTGTTGCACAAAAGGACAACGAAACTGTTGCAAAGCTGATTGATGCAATCAAAGAGGCTGGTTACAGTGCAGAACTGAAAAATAGCTGAAAATAAGATTTATTAGACAAAAAAGACTCTGCTGATGTTTCATCAATAGAGTCTTTTTCGTATTTGAACAGATATAAAATTGATAAATTCCCCATTATGTTTGAGAACGATATACTTCCCAAAGCTGCAGTGCAATGGTAGCAATTAATGGCGCAAATAATAAACCAGTTAGTCCAAACAATTGGCTGCCTACATACATGAAAAATAAAATTGCCAATGGATGCACACCAAGTTGTTTGCCCAGAATTTTTGGCTCAATGGTTTGTCGGATAAAGGTGATGATTGCATACAAAATCAAAATTCCTGAGCCAAATGGGTAGTTGTGAGAAATCAATTGAATCAATCCCCACGGAATCATAATGGTTCCACAGCCAAAAACAGGAAGAATATCCACCAATGCAATGAAAAAAGCGGCTTGAATGGGATGTTTTACACGCAAAAGGCTCAGCCCAATCAACAACTCAATAAAGGTAATTGCGCATAAAATAATCGTTGCTTTAAGGGTTTTTCCAAAGGATACAAAAATCCGATGACGCATATCCAGCAAAAGCTGTTTTTGTTTTGCTGAAAGATGCCTAAAGATAAAATTGCGGATTTTATCATAGTCCCATGC
>JAHHUF010000108.1 GCA_020024115.1 Anaerofilum sp. | reverse complement strand
TATTATGACACCGTGTCATAATAAGTGCAGATTAAATCAAAGGCTGAGAAACAATCTTTTTGGGCGGTCGTTGATTTTTGAACAAGGCTCAAAAGCAAAATTTTTCGCTAACCGAAAGTGTATACTAAAGCCTAAAAACACCCCCAAAATCCCCCTATTTTAAAGGTTTTTTTGCAGGATAATATACAATTTCGGTTAGTGAATCAAAATTGCTCGTATCAATAAAAACACGATGTGTTGTTTGTTTTTTCTGTGTTTTGCCCCTTAATAGACCGGTAATCAGCACAAATAGTAGCTTTTTGGGGGAGATTCTGCTCTTTTTTAAACAAATTTTTACAGCGAATCGGGTGGATTTTAACAGGTAAAATTCTCATTTTTGATACAGTTGTGCACAAAAATAAAGATATTTTGTCTAATTATGAAAAAAGCCTTGCGTTATAACTTTTTTTCATTTATACTGAAAAAAACAAAAAGTTATAACTTTTTAACATAAAATGCAGGAGGAACTTATGACACGAGTCGATTATGAGGCAATCCGTGCCAAACGCATCGAAATGGACATCACCCAGCGTGACCTTGCCCAGCGCAGCGGCGTCAATGTAAACATCATCAAACAGGTAGAAACCGGACGCAGCAACACCGACGAAGACAATCTGCGTGCCATTTGTGAGGTTTTGGAATTGGCTTTGGATGAGGTGTATCACAGCGATTTCCATGATACCCGTGTAATTACCGTATTAAATAATAAAGGTGGCTGCGGAAAAACCAGCCTGTGCTGCGGTGTGGGCAGTGCTTTGGCGGAACAAGGTTATCGTGTGCTGTTGGTGGACTCGGATGCTCAGCGCAATCTGTCCAGCAGCTTTGATATGCCTCGCAGTGAAAAGCATTTCGGACAAGCCGTTTTGCAAGAGGAAAGCCTGCTGGACTACATCCAACCCACCCAATACCCTGGAATTGATATGATTGTGGCAGATGTAAGCATGGGGATGCTAGACATGAACATTTTCACAAAGGTTCACCGTGAAAACATTGTCCGCAGCATTTTGCAGCCGGTGGTGGACAAAGGCTGGTACGATTATGTGCTGATTGACACCAACCCCAACCTATCCCTTTTAAACTTTAATGTAGTGAATGCCTGCGACTATTGCATAATTCCTGTGCAGCCTGCCGGTTTTGATGTGGACGGCTTGGGAACAGTGGTGGAATTTATTCAAGGTGTTGCACGGTACAACCCAAAACTGAAGATTGCAGGCATTGTCATCAACCGTTTTGACGCACGCAGCCGCATCATCAGCGAAACAGCGGTGCGTCAGCTGCAAGAGGTTTACAGCGACCTGCTATTTGAGACCAAAATTCAGGTGGACACCAAATTGCAGGCAAGCCAGTGGGAAAATGTGCCGATTCTTTCCTACACCAACAGCCGCATCACAAAAGAGTATCGTGCTTTAAGCCGTGAAATTGTCAAACGCTGTGTCTAAGGGGGAAAGGTGAATGGCACTGAAAATGAAACAGCTCACCCCGATGGGTGGAGCAGAACTTCTTCCCCAACTGATGACCGAGGCAATTCTGCCCACACAAGGCACAGCTGAACTGCCCTTGGATTCTCTGGTGGCAGCCTCGCCGCAGTGGAACTTTTATGCCCCTTTGCCTGACGACAAAATGGTGGAACTGATTGCCAGTATACAGGAAAACGGATTGCTGCACCCCATTGTGGTGTGGCAGCGCAAAGGGCAGCCCACCATGGTTTTGAGCGGACACAACCGTCTTGAGGCATTTCGCCGATTGTACAAAACCACAGGGGAGGAACAGTATGCAAAAATTCCCTGTACTGTGCGGGACGACCTTACCGAGGAGCAGGCACGGGAAATTATCGTGGACAGCAACTGGGTGCAGCGAAGTCTTACCCCATCGGAAAAAGCACGCTCTATCAGTCAAAAATATGCACTGTCGGGCAGAAAGGCACGCTCTGCCAACGGCAGCGCTCACACTTCCACCTATGATATGATTGCCCAGCAATACGGTTTGAGCGGTAGACAGATTGCACGGTATGTCAAGCTGGGCAGCTTGGAGGATGAACTGCTGATTTTGCTGGACGATGGCAAAGTCAGCGTTGCAGCCGGTGTCAAGCTGGCGGATTTCCCACCGCACCAGCAAAAGCTGGCAGCCCAATACATTGAACAAGGCGGTATTCGCCCTGCCCAAACCTCCGCACTGAAGCAGGGCATGACCGACGCCGAACTAAAAGCATTGTTTTGTCCTGAACAGCAACCAAAACAGGAACGAGTCACATTGCATATTGATGTTCCGGCACAGCTAAAAACGGAATTTTTGCAAATGGCACAGAGTTGGCTGGAGGAAAGAGAAGGTTTTGTATGACCAAAAAGCAGATTGTTGCTTTGCTCAGCGAGCCGGGCAGCAAGCAGGAAAACATTGATGTCCTTGCAAAAGAAAAGATTGATAAAATCGAAAAAATTATTGCTCAAAGCTACACCCAAGAGCAAGTGCTGACTGCCTTTCAACGGCTGTCGGCTGCCGAGCAAAAAATGATGCAGGTGATGGAACGGGGAAAACAAATAAGCGAAGTGGATATGGCACAGGCAACCACTGCCTTTTATGAGGTGATTTGCTCTATCCCCACCGATTTGCTCACCTTTCTCAAGCTGATTTTCCATCTTTCCCGCCATCAAAAAGACTCCCTTCCTGTCCATTGGGCGGAAAAATTCGAGAAAAAACCCGCCCCACAAAGAAGCCTGATGAACATTCAGTCGGTGCGCCCTGTCAACTATGTGATGCAGGTAGACAATGTTTTCCGCAATCTGCCCAACCTGCAAGCACAAAACACCGTCTATGCAGGGCGAAAAGGGCGGAAGGAAATCAACACCTTGGTCAGCCTGTCGCTGCCTGAGCAGTTTGAACTGGAGGGGATTCAGCAAATGGACGGCTATGACAAAGCCGTCCTCAACGGGGTGAACAGTCTGCTGGGCAACGGTACGGTGAATTTTACCATTCCCATGTTGTACCACGCCATGACAGGCAAGGAAAACCCCACCGTTGACGAGGGGCTTTTACAGGAGTTGCAGCGGCGAATCGAGCAAATGCGGCGCACCTTGATAACCATTGATTTAACCGAAGAATTGCAGGCAAAATATCTCGATGATTCCATCACCCAGACCCAAGTGCAGGGCTATCTGCTGCCGCTGAACCTCATCAGCGCACGCATCAACGGCAGACCGGTACAGGTGTATCATCTGCTGGATGTCCCCCCCATGCTTGCCTATGCGAAAATGAAGCATCAGCTGGCTACCGTACCGCTGTCATTGCTGAATGCACCGCTCAACAATAATGCCACCACCATTCCACTGAAAAACTACATCATTGCCCGCTGCGAAAGTATGCGCAATGCCAACAACCGCATCAAAAGCAACAAAATTTTGTTTGAGGCAATCTATGCGGAACTGGGGGAGGAAAACGCAAACAAGGTGCGGAAAAAACGGATTCGGGACTACACCGAAATCATTCTCACCCACATGATTGACCAAAACTATCTCAAAAGCTATACCCTCACCAAAAAGGGGCGGAGCATTGACGGCGTTGAGATTCGACTGGTATAATAAAAACAGACTACAAGGCAACACTGCATCATTCAACATTTGGAATTATGTGGGATTGCCTTTATTTTTTTAGGGCGTATCTGAAAACGAACAAATTGACGAAAATTTCGACTTTTCAGATAGCCCCTAGGAGGAACAAAAATGGAACAAGAAATGTCAACCCGTTGGAAAACCGAAATCGAAAAGACTTTGACCCAATTGCAGCCATTGCAACAACAATTGAACCCTGTGCCTTTTTCCTCCCCTCTGTGGGAGGAATATCACGGGGCATATGGCGATATCCGTGAAGATGTTGCCTTTTTGTTTTGCCCAAAAGAGATTTTACCCGAAATGCAAAAAATCATGCGTTTGGATTTTGAAAACAAAGCTGACGATACCATCAATTTTGACAACCTTTGTGAAAATCTGACACATCAAATGTCCTTTTATGATGCCACCTATCTGGCAATGCCGTATCTGGCACTGTTGTTTGAGCTGAAAAGACAACAGCAGGATTTTGAATGGCAGTATCAGATTTTGTGTCAGGTGGGAATGATTTTTGCAACCGATATTCCCTATCGCAACAGCAAAGAGCCGGAGTCTTTGCCCCAAGAAATCCAAAACAGCTATCAGCAAAGCAAAAAGTTTTTTGAGCAGATGGCACAGGAGTTTCTGGAGCAGAACATGGACAGGCTGAAAGAGAAAGAAGAAGGCGATTTGCAGTTTTTCTGTACTGCTCTGCTTGCTGTCTTGAAAGACCCACAGGCAGCCTATCAGCTTGTGATGGGAAGCTGGGAGCAGGTCAGCGTCGAATGTCCGAACTGCGAATATTATGATGAGGATATGGAGAGCGAAGGATTCTATACCCCCGATATTGTCAAAGAGCGGGTCAGCCCCGCAAAGGACTTGCAGGAGCCAAACAAAAGCACCTATCAATGGCTGTGCAGTTTGTTTGATGCCTTTGGCATTGAGGACGCATGGAAGCTACCCTATTATTATGGCACTTACACCTGTCCCGAATGTGGCGAAACAGGCATTTTGATGGACTGGATGAAAAACAATCTCTAAAAATCGACAGCACAGTCCTGTTTTGGGCTGTGCTGTGTTCCTTAAAGGCAACATATTGATATTTTAGATTAGAAGAAATAATGGATGCAAAAAGAATATAATTACTTCTTTTATCTGCTATTGTGAGGCGAAAAAGTGAACATTAAGAATCTAATTGAACTTGTGAAGAAAATGAGTGATTGTGAGGTCTATTCACCCAGTGGATACCCTGCATTTTTTAGTGACAATCACCACTTGCCTGATGATTTGAATGAATTTTATACTTTATGCGGTGGACTCGGATTATTTTTAGAATCTGATTATCCAATTTATATTGTATCCCCACAAGAATTTGTTCTGGCAAATCCAGTAATTGTAGGAGAATTATGCCCAGACGATATAAGTTCCGAATGGTACATTATAGCTGACAACAAAAATGGTCAATATATAACGATTGATTTATCTTCTGAACGATTCGGACGATGTTATGATAGTTTTTGGGATAGACATGGAGTGGTTGGAGATTGTCCGATGATTGCTTATACATTCTCTGAGCTATTATACAACATGATAACAAATCGTGGAGGGTACTGGTATTGGTTGCGAGATGATTTTCAACTACTTGGCGATGCCTATAATCAGTAAACAACAATGCTCGATGGTGTCATCGGCATGAACAGTGGCATTTTTAATTCCCCTTTATAAAAATTGCTGTTTTTTAAAAAGGTTCAAATGCGTTGCTTGCAGTAATGGGCAGTGTCGCCTACAATAAGGGTAACAGCATCAAGATTGATGTGTGTATACAAATTTCATATAGAAAGGATGATTTGTTATGAAGATGAACTGTGTATGGAGGGTTCACGCTTTCTAACCCTCTGAATAAAATTTGGAGGAAAACAAATGAAAGAGAAAAAACTGCAAATTGTCATCCATGAAGCCGTCCATCAAAAAGAGATAAAACACTTTTGGCAACAGCTTCACATCTATCTAAATAGTGTATACACGAGTAATGTGATATAATAGGAACATCAGGACAGA
>JAHHUF010000107.1 GCA_020024115.1 Anaerofilum sp. | reverse complement strand
CACAAAAACAAGATAATGAAAATGGTTAAAAGATAGAAAAAGAAAAAATTTTTCATAAACAATTGAATTGCAATACAAAATTGTTTAAAATATATAAAAAATACAAATATTATTTAAAAATATAGGAAATATTTTTAAAGTATTGAAAAATATTTCCTAAAATGCATAAAAGAAAGGTTGTAAAAGAATGAAAATGAAAAACGCTTTGGCATTGGTTACAGCGCTGTGTATTATGGCAAGCACATCCGCACCCACTCTGGCAGCAGCAGAAATTTTATACAATTCTTCTGAACAAGTGGACTCTCAAAGCCAGTCAATTGAATCATCGACAGATACAGAATTGAATAAGGACACAGTGTTGGATGAATCACAACCTTCACAAAACAACAACGAATCAGTTGAACAACAAGTTTTAAGCCCTGAATTTTCAAATACCGAAACCTTGGAAGATGTTGTTATGCAGAATGAACCATCTCAAGTAGCACAAGAGGCAACACCCCCAACCATTTCGGGATTTACTTTGTATAATCAAAGTGCAATTAACACCAACAAGCAGTACATGATTGTTGCACAAAAAAAGGATGGCACGGAAGTGTATGCTTTATATTTGAGTGCAAAAGGAAAAACAGTGTCACCTGGTTCACTTAATGCGGCAATCAATGGCACAGTCACAGCAAAACTGACCCTTGACAATGATTCTGTTGCAGGAGTGTATTTGCATAATAATACACCATTGGAACTAGCTGATTTATTGGTTGATGTCACACAAGAAGGAGAGCGTTATAATTTCTATAACAGCAAAAACAAAACCTATCTCAATTTGTCAAATACAGTTGTTTCTGACCAAAAATCGCCGCTGACAGTCCAAAACAACAATGGTGCATGGATGATAGGCAATGGAAATCGTACACTGGATTTTAATGTCCATGGTGTGGGCAATGGAAAGGGTTCTTTTGTTAAGAATGCTACCGATTTTTGGGGCCCTGCTGTTGGTGGGAATTATAATATCTATCTGTACAGCAAAAATGTGGAACTTTCAAATGAGCATTTGGAGATTGATGGCTATTCAAAATTAACCCAAGATTCCGAATTGACAAACGGAGAATATGTTTTCACAACCTCAAAAGAGACAGGAAAATTCTGCGTGTTATCTGCAACAAACAAAGATAGTACAAACATTGGGCTGAGAGATGAAACAGGACATTTGCAAAATCAGCAGGAGGCTTTGACAGGTGCAGTGCTTTCTCTCACCAAAAATACAGATGGAACTGTTTATCTTTCCACTATACAGGGTGATACAAACTATTATCTGACAATAAAAGATGGTGTTTTGTTTTCGTCTAGTCAGCCCCAGCCGTTGAAAATGGAAAAGCAAGAAAACGGAAGCTATACCATTGCCAATCCACAGGGACAAAAATTGACTTTGGGACAACAACAGTTTCAAGTAGGTTCTGAAGCAACTGCGGTTTCTTTGTATAAAAAAGATGCACAAATTCAATTGCTTCAAAATAAAATGAAACTGGAAAAAGGATTTGTAGCATATCTTCAAACCACAACAGAACCAAGTTGGTGCTATACAGACAGCACTGGTGTCCATGCTCCAAAGCTGCAGTGGAATTTGCAAGAGGGGCAGGGAGTTGTTGAACTGTCTGGAAATAAACTGAAAGCAATTGCAGAACAAGGCAGTACAACAGTAACTGCAGAAATTGTTTATACAGACAGCCATAAACAATCCATTGACGGAACAGTCGAGATTACAGTTGTACCTGCAAAAACAACTATGAAAGGCACAACAACAAAACAGCCGTTCCAGTCTACCCGCAACGCACCAGACCAAGCAACTGCAAACAGCCAGATGTTCCGTATTCCTGCAATGATTACACTGAACGAAGGTGGAATGTTGGCGGCTGCGGATGCCCGCTGGAACAGTACAATGGATGCTGCATCCAATCTGGATGGACTTGTAAGCTATTCAAAGGATAATGGTGCGACATGGAATTGGGAGTTAGTCAATCATTTTGTGGATTATTCTGACAATACCCAAGGTGCGCCAAAAGAAAGTGCATCTTTCATTGACCCTGCCTTGATTCAAGGAAAAGATGGGAAAGTGTATATGGTTGCGGATGCCTGCCCTGCATTTGTAGGACTGCAAAATGGTGGTTTTGCAGCAAAAGGCAGTGGATTTGACCAAAACGGAAATCTCTTGATTGCAAAAGGCGTCGTTGGACAGGCAGCACCACAAAATCGTGAGGCATACACTTACTATATTGACCAAAAAGCAGAGCAGAAGGTAAATATCGAGGGAAAAGAATATACATTACGCCCCATCAAAGAACAAAATGGCACTGAAACAGGAAAATGGGTGGATGCAGAATTTAATTTGTACCAAAAGCATGATGCTGAATGGAAAAAGCTGATGTGTAAACAGGCAGACACCGAAGAAATGGTGCAGAACAATGTGTTTTACAGTCAATCTGAGTGGAAAATTTATCCCACATTCCATATCTGGATGCGAAGCGGACAACTGACCGAGCAAGGAATGGTGTGGAGTGAGCCGCAAATTCTCAACATCAAAGCAGATACCGAGGGCTTTGTCGGCGTTTGCCCTGGCAGAGGAATTACAACTACTGTTGAGGGGAAAGAGCGTATTATATTCCAAGTATATGACAATTCCACAAACAGAGAATTGGCAAGTATAATTTATAGCGATGACAATGGAGCAACATGGCATCGTGGAAACCGCGCAGACAATTTGAACGGAACCGGAAAATCCAGCGAATCGCAAATTATCCGTTTGCCGGATGGTGGATTGCGGATGTATTCACGGGGTAATACCCACAATATTGGCTATACTGACAGCTATGATGGCGGCGTTACATGGGGAAAATATCGCCAAGACCCACACCTGCGCTATTCTGGAAACTGTATGGTTTCTTTTGTGAATGTGGACGGATATTTGCAGGATGATGCAGGTAATGTATATGGCAATCTTGTGATGGCATCCTATCCCTATGGGCCTGATGGAAACGGATTCAACCGTGAGCGTGGTGTGGTTCGGATTGGTTCAATAAATGAAAACAATGTTATCACATGGCTCAACGACCAAGATGTGCGTTATCAGGGAAAATATATGTATTCTTGCCTGACTCAGGAAAATGGAAATGATATTGGCTTGCTGTACGAAACAGAGGAACAGGCAGACCGCCCAGGTTGGGGTTGGGTTGTATATGATAGTTTTTCTATGACAGACCTTTTAGGTAAGGGCTGGACATATACCCAAACAACAGACAAACCTGTCAACCAAGGCAAAACCGGCATCACCAAAAAGCAGCCTTATATTTCGGGGCAGACGGGAGCCAGCCAAAAATTCCGTATTCCTGCATTGATTACCTTGAAAAACGGATGGATTTTGTCTGCTGCGGATGCTCGCTGGGGAAATACTGCCGATGCTGCATCGAATTTGGATGGATTGGTCAGCATTTCCAAAGATGGCGGAGAAACATGGGAATGGGAGTTGATTAACCATTTTGAGGATTTCCCGGATGAAACCAGTGGGCGTGTGAATATGAGTGCATCGTTCATTGACCCCGCTTTGATTCAGGGAGATGATGGCAAAGTATATATGATTGTGGATGCCTGCCCTGCAAATGTAGGTCTGCAAGGCGGAATTTGCGGAACCGAAAGCACTGGATTTGACCAAAACGGAAATTTGGTGATTTCAAAAGGACAAGCAGGACAAGCAGCTTCTACCAAAGCGGCAGATTATACATACTACATTGATAGCAAAGAGTCTGTCAACGCAACTGTTGAGCAAAAACAAGTTGCTTTGCATCCCATCAAAGATAGCAGCAAAAAAGCGGTAGGTGTGTTTGTAGATGAGGAGTACAATCTGTATCAGCAGCAAAACGGAACATACAGCCCCATTCTGTGCCAACAGATGGACAGCGGAAAAACAATACATAACAATATCTTTTACAGTCAATCCGAATGGAAAATCTATCCTACATTCCATATTTGGATGCGCAGTGCTACTGTAAAAGGGGATAAACTGGAATGGAGCGCACCGCAAATTCTCAACATCAAAGCGAAAAACGAAGGCTTTGTGGGTGTTTGCCCAGGTCGTGGAATTACAACGACTGTCAATGGCAAGAAGCGTGTTGGATTCCAAGTGTATGATAATGCCACAGGAAATGAGTTGGCAAGCAGCATTTACACGGATGATGGCGGCAAAACATGGAACCGTGGTGAGCATACAAAACAGTTGAATGATACCAAAAAATCCAGCGAATCACAAACTATTGTGCTGCCAAACGGAGATTTGCGGATGTATTCCCGAAATTACATTGGCTATATCAGCTATGCAGACAGTAAGGATGGCGGCAAAACATGGGGAGAATCCCACAAAGATGAAAATCTTGCTTATGTGGGCAACTGTATGGTTTCGTTTGTTAATGCAGAAGGTGTTTTGCTCAGCCCTGACGGAACTGTTTACGAAAATCTTGTTGTGGCATCCTACCCCAAGGGAAGTGGACGAAACAATGGTGTTGTCAGAATCGGAGCAATCAACAAAGAAACCAATCAGGTAGAATGGCTGAACTCTGCAGACATTCATTATGAAGGCAGCTATTTGTATTCCTGCCTGACTCAGGTAAAAGGAAATCAAATGGGATTGCTGTTTGAAAAAGAAGACACAGCCTTTGGTACAGGTCATTTGATTTATGAAAACTTCAATTTGACCGATTTGTTGGGTGAAGGATGGAATTATCTCAAAAATTCTCCTGAGACTGCACCCTTTTTGACTATGAAGGCAGATAAAACCGAGTTGAACAAAGGTGATACTGCTGTTTTAAATGCTGTTTTGAGTGGGACAGACAAAAATACACAGATAACATGGACTGTTTCGGGGGATGAAAACTGTGTGAAATTGGATAAAAACACCACAACAGGCAAAGAATCTGTAACATTGACTGCTCAGGGTGCAGGAAAAGCGACTGTAACAGCCAAAGCAGTTGTAACAATTGATGGTGCAGATGTAACACTGACAGCAAGCGAGCGAATTTATGTTTCGGATGGTGATACCGTTGTGCTACCTGACCAATATGACAAAAATACTATGGAAAATCGAGGAAACTTGTACCTTGAACATTCCAAAGATGTTGTAGATGGTACTTATGCTGTATATGCAACCGAAGGAAATCGCTTGATGTATTTTGCAAGTGGTACAAATGCGACCAATCAAGTAACCCCAACTATCACAGGAAAAGAGCTGAAATTGGATAAAGGCTATACTGCAACCAAGCAAACATGGAATTTGCTGAAAACAGATAAAGGCTATACCATTGAAAGCTGCGATGAAAAAGGAAAATATTTGAATATTACAGGAGAAACAGCAAACCAACTGCCAGTAAGTGCCACACCAATGTATTTTGAATTGAAAGATACAGGAAATGGAATGTACACTGTCAGCACAACAATCAACAACGAAAAATATTATCTGTACTTTAATGGTCGGTTTGGAGCAACCAAACAGGAAACGGCAAAAATCAAATTGTATAAAGATACTGTTGTGTATGAAGTTACAGCAACAGGTTTGAATACAATGATTGAAGATGCAAAACAGCTTAAACAAACAGATTATACCTCGGAAAGTTGGGTAGCTTTTGAACAAGCATTGAAAAATGCAGAACAAACAAATGAAAAAGCTGGAAAATATGCTGACCAAACAGAAGCTGAAAGAGTATTCGGTATGGTAAAAGAAGCATCAAATGCTTTGTATAAGGGAATGAG
>JAHHUF010000106.1 GCA_020024115.1 Anaerofilum sp. | reverse complement strand
TCATCTGCCAACACAATATGATGCTTTAATTCTTTAAAAGCATTGATTTGTTCCCGTTCAGTTTTAAAATGAATGATGCAAGATTCTGCTTGTTCAATTGATTGCAGATTGTGTGGACAAGCACAAAGGTCTGTTTCAATCTGGATTTCCTGACATATCTGCATCAAACCTTTCAGTGTATCATAATCTGCCATGATTGCGGCTTTGGGTGGGTTTGGATTCATTTGATACATTCTAGCGTACATTTTAAAATTCATTGCTGTTGATTTTCGTTCCATCAGCATTTGCTTTACTTCATCCGAAATGGAAGTATTGGTTTTTTCTGCAATTTCTTTCATCCATGTTTCTGTGCCTTGATAGCCATAAGGTGCTCCATAAACATAGGGAATTCCATATTCTTTTTCCATCTGCTGTGCCACTGGCAACGCCTCTGCACGCAGCACCAGATTGAGTGCTGCATTGCCCAACTGTCCCAAATCGGAAACAGAACTTTCCATACCAAAAACACCGTTTTGATGAAAACCAAAGGCTTGCTGCATTAAACTTCTGATTTCCCACAGGTCAGATTGAATGCGATACGCCCCTGCTGATGCACCTAAAATATTGTAGCTGTTTGGGATAGTGTCAGCTGTCTTGCCAACCAAATGCTTTTGTAGCAACTGGTATACCTCGCGGATTCCCACAGTATAATCGCCTTTAAAGCCGCCTGTTTCAACCGGAATCAGTTTGGCATTCAGTTCTTCCTGCATATAGCGGCAAACACCTCGAATGTCTGTTCCGATGACAGAACTGACCGAACTTGCCACCACAAAAATGACTTTTGGGGAATAGTTTTGGTCAATCTCCTGCAAGGCATCTTCCAAGCGGGAAACATCGCCCATAATGACATCATCTTCGCTCATATGAGTACTGAATAAATTTTGATTGGGAGAAATGCCCATCGAACCAAACAAGCTGACAGAATAGTGTGTTGTTCCTGCGGGGCCATACTCCAAAACAATTGCATCTTTGATGGTGAGCAATGTCCAAATTGCACCCATTCTTTCGGATGGTGTTGGTAAATATCTGCACAGTGCCATTATTTGTTTCCTCCTTGTGTTTGCAGCATTTTTGCCAGTTCAGCAGCATCGGTAAGCGAACGAACCGCTGCAAGGCAAACTTCCATGCCCAACATAGAGGAAATTCCATCCGAATGAACAAGGGCAATCTTTTTTTGACGCAGTCTTTCTGCGTATTCATGTCCCAGATACAAATTGGGCTTCAATACATCATAAACCGATTGTAAGGGTGATATATTGGCAGTTTTGACAACATAAGGATTGTATTTCTGCAAAATCCGCTGCATATCAGCATCTTGCTGGTCTGGGCAATCCACTGTTTGAACCAGCTTTGGTTCCATTCCCAGTTCAACCATAAAAGCATTATATTCAAAGCAATCAATGGGGGTGTTGCCATAGATATAACTCATGCCCTGCAATGTTTCTTTTGCATTTTCAACACATTCCTTTGCTTGCTGATACAATGATTCAACCTCTTGCGGCATTGGCAGCTGCAAATATTCAAACAATTGCTGATAGAGGTGATAAATTTTTTGTGGGCTGACATATTTATCAAACAACACATAGGGAGTGCCGAAGGCTTTTTGCATTTTTTGTGCGAGAGGCAATCCAATGGGGTTGACTACAATGTTTACTTTTGCAGAAGCTGCCTGTTTGATTTGCTCTACATTGGTTCCACTTGGGAGCATCATGCCCATCTTAATGCCAGACTCTATCAGCAAACGATACAATTCTGTTTTGGAAAAATCGCCCAAACGCTGTCCAATCACATTGACTGTATCTGCTTTTTCCATTGGCTGCATCATATCAAAGCAAGCGGTAATGGTATCTTTTACTCCAGGCAGATGGTTTTCGGTTTTGAAATGCTCTGTATGAACTGTCAAAACAGGAATACCATATTGCTCACTGAGTTGCTCACCCATCGAATCAACATCATCGCCAATCACTTCAACTACACAGGTCGTCACCAAAAAAACAGCTTTTGGATTGTAATCTTCCATCAATTCTTCAAAGGCTTCATAGAGTTGTTCTTTGCATCCAAAGGTCACATCATGCTGATCCAACACCAATGACACACATCTTCCATCCAGTCCGCCAAACTTTGTGTTGTGAACTGTTGTCTGTTTGGTATAATAGGTACATTCATCTGTACCAATCACCAGCAAAACAGCATCTTCAATACCCTTCACAGCCATCATTGCACCCATCAATGGGCAGTGGTGCCCAGGAAACACCGCATAGCTGATTTGCGGAATATCTTTGGATTTTGTAATTTCGCTCAGACGCTTCATGCGGCTTACTAATTTTTCTCCGTTCAAGTTCTCTAATCTCCTTATACTATATCAAAAAATCATTGTAATACAACTTTTTATGCCAACTCCCGAAATGCAATCAGTGGCTTCTCTCGCCCAGACAAATGCACAATGTCAGCGTCCACTTGATATACATCCCGCAGCATCTCGTGGGTAATTACTTCAGTTGGTGTGCCTTCGCTGTATTTTTTGCCGTTTTTGATGACAATAATGTGGTCGCTCACTTCTAAGGCATGGCTCAAATCGTGCAGAACCATTACAACACCCATCCCTGTTTCTCGATTGAGGCGTTTGACCATACGCATTGTTTCAATTTGGTGAGAAATATCCAAATAGGTGGTCGGCTCATCCAAAAACAAAATTTCCGGCTGCTGTGTCAGCACCGTTGCAATCCAAACACGCTGGCTTTCTCCACCAGAAAGTTCATGAATGGATTTATCCCTTAAATGATAAGTACCTGTTGCCTGCATTGCCTCATTGATAATGCGTTCATCTTCTGCCGAACGGGTACTGAACAAATGTTGATAGGGCATTCTGCCATAACTCACCAATTCTTTTACACGAAAATCTGCGGGGGCAGAGTGCATCTGGGGCAAAACGCCAACTCTGCGAGCAAACTCTTTTGCACCAAAACTTTGCAAATCTCTGCCATCAATCTGTACCATTCCTTTTTGATAGTTCAGCAAGCGAGTAATGGCTTTTAATACAGTGGATTTTCCTGAACCATTTGGCCCAATAATGGTTGTAATTTTATTTTTACAAATATGTACATCCATTTCTTTTACCACAACACAATCTCCATATCCAATCTGGAGACCTTTTGCATTAATATCCATTAAACTTCCCTCTCTTTCGCAGCATATACAAGAAAAATGGCCCACCGGATACTGCCATTACAATACCTACCGGAATTTCCATTCCCGGAACAATGGTTCGACCAACAGTATCTGCAAACAAAAGAATTGCACCACCCAGTAAAATACTGGTAGGCAGCATTACCTTATAATCTGACCCCACCAACATCCGAGAAATATGCGGCACAACCAAACCAACAAATCCAATCATACCCACAACCGATACGGTTGCTGCTGCCAAAAATGCGGAAACCGCAGAAAGGCAAATGCGGCTTGCATTCACTTTCACTCCCAAATTGCGTGCCATCTCATCTCCAAGCTGCAACGCATTGGCATTTTTGACACACAAAACTGAAAGGAAAAGCCCAATAACAGCATACACAATCATTGTGCGGACATGCATCCAAGACATTCCCGACAAACTGCCATTCATAAAAGATAACACACCGGAAAGGTTGTCACTGTTCATCAATTGCAGCAGCGCATTATAACCGCCCAGCACTGAGTTGATGGCAACACCGGACAAAATAATGCGAACCGGGTCTACCCCACCTTTCCATGCCAAAACATAAATCAAAACACAAGCCAGTGCAGCGCCCACAAAAGCAAACAAAGGCAAAGACAAGGTAAGGTTTGGAAAAATAAGTAAAATGGTAATGGCTGCTGTTCCTGCACCAGCAGATACACCAATGGTGCCGGGGTCTGCCAGAGGATTTCGCATTACTGCCTGAAGCAATGCACCTGCGGCTGAAAGTGATGCACCTATCAACAGTGCCAAAATTACACGGGGAAGTCTAAGGTTCAGCACCACCACCTGTGCTGTGGTTTTATCTTTTGTAAACAAGGCTTGCCACACTTCGGCAAAACTATATCCTGCACTTCCGATGGTAATGGCAGTGATGGACAGCACTCCAATAATTATCAGCAGAATACACCAGACTGTCCCCACTTTCAGCAATTTCAGTGTGCCCATATTGGTTTTGTTACTTTTTTCTTTCATTCAATCAATCGTCCCTTTATGTTTCAATGTTTTATTGTGGCTGGTTATAAAAACAATTTTGCTCTGCCTTATATGCTGGTTTTTGTTTATTGAGCATAATGTGCTTCAATTGTATCTGCCAAATTATTCATATTATTGATAATGTTGATGCCGGCAGTTGAAACATAGTTGGATGGCAAGCAGATATATTCTTTGTTTTTGATTGCATCAATTGCGTTCCAGTAGTCGGGGTTTTGGCTGATGGTTTTTTCAATCAATTCTTCCATTCCTTTTTGGTCAAGTCCTCCTGTAAAAACAACCAAATCAGGCTGGTATTCCAAAGCAGTTTCCATATCCAAAGGAACAGAGCCAGCTTCTCCGCTGTATACATTTTCAAATCCCATCATTTCAAACATAGAGCCAATTGTTCCGTTTTTGTTTTGTAAAAAGTGACTTACTGGGTCTGATGTTGTCAATATCATAACTTTTTTGCCTTGATTGCTGCTTTTCATGCCTTCCAGACGAGTTTCTGCCTCATCAAAACGCTTTATAATTTCCTTGCTGGCTGCACGGCTTGCTTCGTCTTTTGCAAATGCGTCAATCAAAGCGGTGGTCTGATTTTTAATTACCTGATACAAAGGCACTCCTGCTTGAGAAGAAATAGCAACATAATAAACTGGAATACCTAAACTTTCCAAAGTTGCACCATGAGTATCTTTATTGCTTGGAGGCATCATGACCAAATCCGGCTCCAATGCAACAACACTTTCAATATCAAATTCATCGCTCATCAAGCTGGGCAGAAGTTCTGCTTTGAGGTCATTCGGATAATCCACAACTTTTGTGGTCGGAACTGCAACCATCTCCACGCCCATTTCATACAAGGCCATTACTGGGTAGGTACTCATACAAACAATTCGTTTGGGCATATTGTCCATTTTAATTTCCTGTGTAAAGCCTGCTTTTTGCATATCTTCCGGGTACTTCAAAACAAATCCGTCAGACTGCTCCTGTGAATCGGAAACAGATTGGGTGCTGGAAGAAGAAGTGCTGTCTGAAACAGATGAAGAAGTGGATGAACAAGCAGTAAAAGCGGATATGGTTACAATCAAAGCTGCTGCTAAAGCGGTATATTGTTTTATTTTCATAATTATTTTCTCCTATCTTTACAAAACGATTGAATTATGCGTAATCTTGTGCCAAAATTTTATCTGCCAATTGATTGTATGTTTCACACATAGGTGAATCTTTTACAACTTCAAAAACAGTTCCACCCCCTGCTTCGGCAGTTTGAATGTCTTTGCAGCGTGGAATGTATTGTGTCATCTGTGTTCCGATTTCTTCCAACGCCTTATTTACGATTTCCTGTTCGTTTTCGATATTTTTGGCGTTCAAAATCAATCCCCGCAGCTTGGCATATCCTCGTTTGCCAAAGCCTCGAATTGCACTGGCAATGTTATTTGCGGCATACAGACTCATCATTTCACCAGAAGACACCACATAAACATCCTTTGCATAACCGCCACGAATCGGCATTGCAAAACCACCGCAAACCACATCGCCCAAAACATCATAAATGACAATATCAGGCTGGTACAC
>JAHHUF010000105.1 GCA_020024115.1 Anaerofilum sp. | reverse complement strand
GGATTCAATCACTGGTTGATTTTCTGCGGAAATTGTTCCGTTGGAGTCAGTGGGAACAGCGGCTTTACAGATAGCATCCACAACTTCCATCCCTTCGGTAACATATCCAAACCCGGCATAGTTGCCATCTAAATAGGGGGAATCTTCATGTACAATAAAAAACTGCGAACTGGCACTGTCCATATCCTGAGAGCGTGCCATTGAGATAGTTCCTCGTGTGTGAGAAATATTATTTTCTATACCATTGGCGGAAAATTCACCTTTGATGGTGGTGTCAGAACCGCCGGTTCCGTTGCCTTTTGGGTCGCCACCTTGAATCATAAATCCGCTGATAATGCGATGAAATGTCAGTTCATCATAAAAACCATCTTTTGCTAAATTCACAAAGTTTGTTACTGAGATGGGGGCAGTATCAGCATCTAAATCCACCTTGATAGTTCCATAATCTTTCACTTTGATTTCGGCTTGGTGAGTGCCGGAAAGCAGGTTTTCGGGTGGTTCAGCAGATGATTTTGATGTTTTGCCACATCCAATCAAAAAAGATGCAGCCAAAAAAGCAGAAGCTGCCAATGCAATCAATTTTTTCATAATCGTCCTCCAAAATAAATCGTTGGGTATTGCGTACAGAAATGCAATAAAACAAGTATATCATTTCTTTGTGTGGAAAAAAAGAAAATTCGCCACCAAAAGATTGATACTTTGCACAATCCTTTCTATACTGAACAAAAGAAACAAAACGATTTTGAATTTGAATAGAAAAAGAGGATTATATGGAACCCACCAATATTACCAAAAAGAAAATTGTTACCACAAATAATAATGACATATCAATAAAAAATAAATTTTATTGAATCTGGTATAGAATAGAATCTATACTTTTTGGAGGAATATGGGGTATTTATGAACTAGTGTCGGCGTTTTTGGTGGCACTTGTAGCAATTTTTATAGTAATTGTGCTGACAAAAGAGCCAAACAACGAATTTTAAACCAATTTGAACAAGTAAAATTGCAAAGTTTGAAGAATGTTGCAGAATCACAATGAAATGAATTGCAAAACTATTTGTGCAAAACATATAAAATTTTTTAACTTATACTACGGAATAAAATAAAAATAACACAACAATCATCCATTTTTTTCAAGTGCGTTGAATTTTGTGTATTGCGGCAAAAAAGAATATGGGATATAATGTTTTTAGCAAAAAGTAGTATAAGGCAATACTGTATAATTTTTTAGGGCATATCTGAAAACGAAAAAATTGACAAATTTTTTACAGCAAACAAGTAAACGCAAAGACAAAAAACACAGAAATTCTTGCTGGATTTTGAGCGTGTTTCATGCAGCAAAGACTGGTTGCTGCAGAAAAAGGTGAGAATTCCAACTTTTCAGATAGCCCCTAGATTGCAGATTATAGTTATACAGTATTGCCATATTATCATATTCATTTTTTGTGTTTAAGATAGTAAAGAATACCTTTGGTTGCTTCTTTAAGTGTAGTTTGAAAAGTGGAAACTTTGGTGGATTTTATAAACTTTTACAGAATGCACCAAAGTTACAGATAACATCTATGTTTTGTGCTATTTACAACTTGAATTTTACGCTTAAAGAAGTGTGAGTGAGATTGCCTGCATATGAAAGCGGACGATGATTAGGCGGAGGAATTTCATGGAAGTGGACAGTATAATTATATTGAAACGAACTTTTTCGGATTTAGGCAAGTTGCAACAATCAATGGATTTGCAGTATCAAATGGTGGTTAAGAGCAAAGGAATCGAATTTTGTGTTTCTAAAATACAAAACGGAAAACAAGAAACAGAATGCCATGTTGTGTGCAATCTTTCCAAACAGGAGGGCAAGCAAATTCTGAGCTTTATGCACGAAAATTCAATTCCTTTTGAAAGCTGGAAAGATGTTTTGCGTGAATTGGTGTTTCTTGTTTGAAGATAAACGCTTGTCTAAACCACAAAAAGCATTGTTTTCAAACAAGAGCTAAAGGAGCGAAAAACTGGATGAAAAAATGCAGTCATGTGCTGCTGGTGGAAGATAATTTGGATTTGGCGCAATTACAAGCAGAAATGCTGAAAATGCAGCCGGAAAAATATGAAATTCAAACAGTACATACAGGGGAACAGGCAAAAGCCGCACTGCAAAAGAAAATGCCTGATATTATTCTTTTGGATTTAACTATTCCCGCACCCGATGGGTTGGCACTTTTGCGATGGATGAGAAGGCAGACAAAAGAAATTCCCCCTGTAATTGTCACAACAGGTTGCACTGATGAAATGGTGCAGAAAGAAGCATTGAATTTAGGTGCAAAATACTTTATGATTAAACCATACGGTTTGAAAGATTTGCTTGGCAATATCAGAATGTTGCTGCGCACACCGGAAGAACAAATGCAGATTGAAGGCATGAGTGTGGAAAAAAGAGAATATCTCTTGCGTGCAAAAATCTATTTGCATCAAATGACAGCTCACATGGAAAGTCAGGGATTTCAATATGCACTGTTGGCGCTGGAAAATTATTTTGATATGGGGCGAGAAGGAATTAGCATGAAAGCCCTGAGCGAAAAAACCGGGCATCCCCTTGGGCAAACAAGTGGAAATAACCCTGTTGAAGCAGCCCTGTACCGTTTGGTATATCAAATATGGAAAAATAACTCACCTGTATATCAATGGCTGTGTGATTTTTGCGGAATATCCATAGGAACCAGAATGCCTGTGCGCAGGTTTTTGACTGCCTTGGGTGATGCGGCAAAGCAAGAAAATATAAATTTTCTAAAGGAAGTGGCCCATGACAAATGAAAAAGAACTACAACATCAAATGATGATGGTAACTTCAGTTGCCTATGAAATGCGTGACCCCACAGCTGTGATTTTGGTTGCAAAAGATGCCATAGAGAAAATAGCAATTGACCACTTACCACAGGAAAAACAGAAAAAGCTGAGTATCCCCATGCGGTGCATTGAACAAAGTGTGGATAAACTGGAAAGAATCAGCATGAATTTGCTGGATATTTCACACCATTCTTTCGGTGATTTGAAAGCCTGCTGTGAGCCTCTTTGCGTTTCGGAACTATGCACCGAAATTTGCGAAGAAGCACAAAAATTCGGACAAAGCAGACGAATCATTTGTTCTGTACCTCGTCAGGCGATTGTAATGCTGATGGATTCTTACTTTTTTGAACGAATTTTACTCAACCTTCTCAGCAATGCTATGACAGCTTGCCCAGAAGGAAAAATTTCTGTGGATTTGAAAAAGAATAAGCAGGAATTGATTTTGATTGTCAGCGACAGTGGCCCGGGATTATCTCAAGAGCGGTTGCAAAGTCCTTTTGCACCAATTTATCGCACTGAAAATTCCGATACAAAATTAGGGCTGTATATTTGCAGCTTGCTGGCAAAACAACTGGATGGAGAGCTTACCGCAGAAAATATGCCCAAAGGTGGGGCAAGATTTGTGTTGAGGGTTCCTATTAAAGAGTCAAACAATGAGCAGGTTTTTAAAGCCAGAAATGTTGATTATGAAAAACAAGCACGCAAACGGCGTATTCGGGCAGAGTTTGCTTTGTTTGAGGGTGATACTGCGCAATCCTGATAAAAGGATTGTGCAGTATTTTTGTGTTCCAGTACAGATGACAATAAAAAAATGAGTCATTTCGATTGTGCCTTGTATAGGCTGTAAGGTTTTGTTTTTGTGATAAATTAAAATAAACACAAAAGAGATGCAGTTAATTTTAGGATTTATTGCTTCTGTTGGTTGATTAAGTATGGAAAGCAAAAATTAAAATCAAATAATATTTGCAGCATATTTTTCTGAGGTTATCAATGTTTGGCTGTACTCTTTTCGCAATGCTCCATAGTGTTACTGTGAGCCTCCAAGTTCTGAGTGATTGTATGTATATGGGCTTCCATCATGAGCAAAAATGCCAACAGGCGTGCAGAATCGTTGCGGTCTGCAAAAGTGTACCAGCCAATTGTGGAAAATTTTTCAATATATAGTTGTTTTTTCCGCAGGTTTAAAACGGAAAAATTTGTATCCAAAGTGTATTTTTCATCCGTGTTTTTTCCAACAACTACCTTTTGTTTCAGCTTATGCAAAAATGTGGCAAAGCTATCACAGCGCTTTATGAAATGATAAGTATCATCCCCCAGAATACTGTAAATTTCCTCAGTGTTACTGTCACAAAAATAGAAACCGTCCTCACCTTGACCAAAGCAAATCATACCCTCTGGAAATTCATCATTATCTTGGTATTCCAGCAATAACTCATCAATTGTTGAGTCTTCCCCTTTGGAATAGAGCATCGGATAAAAAGTAAACGCGATGGGGGATTTTCCTCATATTGATGTTGGTTTTCCCAAATAAGTGCGCCATTATAGTCACAATAAAATGCAATCATTTTCTGCGGAAATCTGATATGATAAAAGGATTCAGTTTTCCGAATCTCTTTTCGGGCAACACCACGAGTGATGGGCTGAATTGAGGGAAAACTGCACATTGACTCATCTTTATTTCTATTGCATTGATATAAAAAAGTATAGCATATACAGATGAATTTTTCTATTATGCTTACTGAACGGAACAGTTGCTTTGACAGTGATTTTTTGAAATTGTATGCTGTATGTGAGGATATGAAAAAGGGTTGTTTTTTCAATGTAAAACAATTGTAAAAGTTCTTTTTTACGGTTTTTTCTTTACTTTATAGCGGAAGTATTGTAAAATAATAAAAATTGAAATATTAAATCAGGCGGTGTTAATCTTGCAGATAAAATATAACAGAATTTTGCTCAAACTCAGTGGAGAGGCGTTGGCTGGAGACAAAGGTTTTGGATTGGACATTGAAACCATTCAAGAAATCTGCAAAGGCATTAAAAATGCTCATGATATGGGTGTGCAGATTGGAATTGTTGTTGGCGGCGGAAACTTCTGGCGTGGACGCTCAAGTGGCGAGATGGAACGCACACGGGCAGACCAGATTGGCATGCTGGCAACCGTTATGAACTCATTGGCTGTTGCAGATGCGTTGGAGCAGCTTGGTTTGGAAGTGCGTGTACAAACCGCTTTGGCAATGCAGCAGGTTGCAGAGCCTTATATCCGCAATCGTGCAATTCGCCACATGGAAAAAGGTCGCATTGTAATTATGGCTTGCGGAACCGGAAACCCTTTCTTCTCTACCGACTCAGCTTCGGCATTGCGTGCTGCTGAAATTGATGCCGATATTGTTTTCAAAGCAACTATGGTGGATGGTGTCTATGACAAAGACCCCAAAAAGCACAGCGATGCAGTCAAATATGATACACTCACCTTTACAAAAGTTCTTAACGACCAGCTGGAAGTGATGGATTCCACCGCAGCAACCCTGTGCCGTGACAATCATTTGCCTATTTTAGTGTTTGATATTTCAGACCCATCCAATATTGCAAAAGCAGCCACAGGAGAGAATGTAGGGACTTTGGTAATTGAAGGCTGAGAAAACGCCTAAACGATTTTGATAAATATTAAGGAGAAAATTATGAGCAGTTATACAAAACCTTATGAAGAAAAAATGAATGGGGTAATCAACCATCTAAATAAAGAACTGAGCGCCATCCGTGCAGGCCGTGCAAACCCTGCTGTGTTGGACAAAATTATGGTAGACTACTACGGCAGCCCAACCCCCATCAATCAGTTGGCAGCGGTTGCGGTTGCAGAAGCTCGCATTTTGACCATCACCCCTTGGGATGCAACTGTTATGAAAAGCATTGAAAAGGCTATTCTGGAAAGTGATTTGGGTTTAAACCCTGCAAATGATGGTCGAGTGATGCGTTTGGCTTTTCC
>JAHHUF010000104.1 GCA_020024115.1 Anaerofilum sp. | reverse complement strand
CTCTTTCTGTCCTGATGTTCCTATTATATCACATTACTCGGGTATACACTATTTAGATAGTGTTTACATAAGTTCAACGCTAGTAAACTTTTAGCCGCTTGGCTGATGTTCTTGCCTAAATGGTTAAAAGTGCTGAATTCTTTTGCTCTAAAATCATAATCAAGTAAAAGAGTGATTCATACTTATATGAAGGTATATAATATGCTGACTGAACAGGCTTTTCTATTTTCATTGACCAATATCATAAAAAGTTTTCTGAGTAATACTGGTTGAACAAATGCTGTTTTTGGTTTTACAACATTTTATTTGCTTGAGTCTATGTATAATGTATTAGATGATATGTATAGTTTTCGGTCACACAATTGATACTAATTTAAACATCAATTATTCAATTTGTCTATTTAAATTGTGATATATCTGTGAAATATCACTAAAATTTATACTAAATCTAAAAATAATAGACAAAATATGTTTATATTGTTATAATAAATTAGTTGAAATAGGCAAAAGGCGGCGGTTGAATAAATCAAAGCTAAAGTTTGAATTTTTCCCAAAATCATCCTCCACCTTTTTGTCAGTTTGGTGAGAAAAATCAAGGAAAGGTGCAAAATGAAAATGAGAAAGAAACAAGTAGTAAACAAGTTACTGGCATCATTTATGGTCGCAAATCTTGCTTTGGTTAATGTTGGGCCAGTGCTCTATGCGGCAGAGGAATCGAATCTTGCAAAAGACTGTGAAGCTGTGGCAAGCGATTTTGAAATCGAAGGAACTTCGGCCGCAAAAGCAGTGGACGGAAACAAAAATACACATTGGGGAACAAGTCCCGGCAAAATGAATGGTTCATGGATTGAGCTTTCATTGAAAAAACCAACACACATTCATCAAATAAAAGTATTTTGGGAAAGGCCGATTGAAAGACAGAACATTAAAAAATGGCAGGTAGAAGTTTTCAAAGAAGATGGCACTTGGGAAGTGGTAAAAAAAGATGACAATGAAGATATAGAGCCAATTGAATCCATTATCAATCTGGAAAACCCAGTGCTGGGAACAAAAATAAAAATCACTGTTCTTGAAGCTAATGACTCCTACTGGCCAAATGTTGGCATTAATGAGGTTGAAGTATATGGGCAGGAGCAGGATGTTGAGACAACAGAAAATAACAACCATATGCAAAACCAAGGGGTTGCAGTAACTGCATCTTCCATTGAAGGGGATAAATTTTCGGCAGATAAAGTAAAGGACGGAAAAACCGGGCGGGATGACCGCTGGGCGTGTCAAGAATATGTTTACAAAGACCAATGGCTCAAAACAACATTCCCAAAACCAACAAAAGTAAAAGAGATTGATTTCACACTATTTACTCGTGATGTAGCACCAATTCCTTCTAATATAAAATCCTTTGATTTGGAATATAAAAATCAAAATGAAGAAATAAAGACAGTTCATATTGATAATCAGCCTGTGGACGGCAACACACAGGCATATCAAACAGATTTAAAATACATCTTTGATGAACCTGTTTATATGTCTGAATTTACCCTCAAAAACTTTGATGTTTCAATTGTAAATCCAGATACAAACGGATATAACAACATCAGTATTTCTGAAATTGCTGTTTATTCAAATGAACAGGCAAACCAACCTCAACAGCCTGCATTGGATACAGTTGTTTCTGCGATGGCACAATCTGTGCAAGGGCAAACCATTGCGACAGATGTGACAAAATGGAATATGCCAGCCCCCACAGATGGATTTACCATTGAATTTAATGGTGCAGATTTTGAGCAAATTATCGGCAGTGTTGACCAAGAAGGGAAAATGCCTGTTGTTCATCCTTTGACAGATAAGACAGTGAAAGTTTCTTTCAATGTGACCGAAACCGCAACAGGTAACACAAAAAATACAGGCGATTTAGAGGTTGTTGTCAAGGGAATAAACACACAGCAGCAAGGCAGCAATCCAAAGCCGACTGTCATTCCGGAAATTCAAGAGTGGTATTCCCCATCAGCAGATAAACTTTTGGTGTCTTCTTTAAAAACGGTTACTTATACCGATGCTCAATTAAAAGTAGTAGTTGATGAATTTGTCCGTGATTACCAAGATTTTACAGGAATCAAACTGACAGCAGAACAAGGAGCACCCAAAGCAAATGCAATTAACTTTGAACTCAAAGCACCAGATGCCCTTCTTGATGCAGAAGGATATACCATGGATATTCAAAAAGACCGCATCAATGTAGCATCAATAAGCACAACAGGTAATATGTATGGTATGCAGACGATTCTTCAGATGTACAAGGAAAACAATACAGAATACAATGTAGGTCAAATGCGTGACTATCCTCGCTTTAAAACACGTGGATTTTTGTTTGATGTTGCTCGCAAACCTGTTTCACTGGAGATGATGAAAGAAGTTACAAGAACAATGCGCTATTATAAAATGAACGATTTTCAGGCGCATTTGAGCGATAACTATATTTGGCTGGAAGACTATGGTACAAAAGAAACAGAAAATGAAGGATTCAAAGCATACGAGGCATTCCGTTTGGAGTCCAGCTTGACAAATGCAAATGGTGAGTCCCCAACTGCAAAAGATTATTCCATCAGCAAAAAAGAATTTCAAAAGTTTATTCAAGATGAACGCATATTGGGTATGAATGTCGTCCCTGAGATTGATGTGCCTGCTCATGCAACTGCATTCACAAAGGTTTGGCCGGAGCTGAAAGTGGAAAATCAGGTAAGCAACAAACACTCTTTGATAGACCATTTTGATTTGACAAAGCCAGCAGCTTTGGTGAAAATAAAAGAAATTTTTGACGATTACACAAAGGATAAAACTTTTGATGCTGATACAACAGTGCATATTGGTGCAGATGAATTTTTGTATAGTCCAAAATCATACCGAGAGTTTTTAAATGATATTGTTCCATATATCAAGAATACAAATCCTGTTCGCATGTGGGGTGGATTGACACTAATCAAAGATAATCCACCCACTGAAATTAAACCAGAAGCAATAAAAGATGTAGAAATGAACCTTTGGTCCAGTGGTTGGGCAGATGGAATTGAAATGTACAATATGGGATATAACCTCATCAATACCATTGATGACTATGGTTATATGGTTCCCAATGGAAACAAAGGTCGTTATGCGTATGGGGATTTGCTGAATGTAAATCGAATTTTCAATGAATTTGAGCCGAATAGAGTTGGTACAGGTTCAGGCTATCAGTATGTACCGTCTGGTGATGACCAAATGCTAGGTGCAGCGTTTGCTATTTGGAATGATAATATTGATAAAAAAGCCTCTGGTTTGAGCGAATCTGACTTGTATTGGCGTTTCTTTGATGCTATGCCATTTTATGCAGAAAAAACATGGGCTGCAACCGGAAAAGAAAAACCAAATGCAGATGCACTGAGTAATCTTGCACAGCAAAAAGGAACTGGGCCCAACACCAACCCATATTATCAGCAAGATAAAACAGGGGATAACTATGAAAGCTACGATTTTGAGAATGGCTTGAAGGATACCTCCGGAAATAGCCGTGATTTGAAAGAAGGAAAAAATGCTGAAGTGAAAGATAAAGCATTGCAGTTGAAAGATGGTGAAAGTTATGTAACATCACCAATCAACCGACTTGGCAATGGAAACCAGCTATCCTTTGATATTAAATTGGAAAAGCCAGCCGTTCCAGGAGATATTTTGTTTGAATCTGATGCAGCCTATGGTACCCATGACATCCGCATTATGGAAGATGGAAAATTAGGCTTTACAAGAGAATTGTATAGCTATTATTTTGACTATGAGCTTCCTGTGGGTAAGAGTGTTAACATTACAATCACAACAGACCAGCAAAAGACAAGCCTATATGTGAATGGTGAGTTTTTTGCAAATGCAACAGGCAAGTTTATTCACAATGACATGGTGAAAAATGAGAATATTTCCAACGCTACCTTTGCACTTCCATTAGAAAGAATCGGTTCCAAAACGAACACTGTTGCAGGAATCATTGATAATGTTGTTGTGACTGAAAAAGAGCCTGAGCAAGACATCTATAATAAGGCATCATGGAAAGGAACAGCCAACACAGAAACACCAAATGCAGGTGCAACAGAAGGTGAAGTTGTCAAAGCATTTGACAATAATGCAAGCACACACTGGCACTCCAACTGGCAAGGTCAGAATATAGGAAAAGTAGATTCTGATAAGGGTGAAAAAGGAACACTTCCAGATGGAGCAATTGCTGAGGTCAAATTTGACAAAGGATATGAAATCAATCGTGTGTCTTTTTCATCGCGTCAGGATAAAGACAGCGGCTTGGTGACAAAGGCATCTCTCTACATTCAAAAAGAAAAAGATGGTGCATGGGTAGAGGTTGCAAAAGACCAAACATTTGCCGCCGATAAGAGCAAAAAGACCTTTGCATTTGATGCACAGATGGTATATGGGTTCAAATTTGTTGCAACTAAGTCCAACGATGGATGGGTTACTGTATCGGAATTTGATGTGGCAAATTACCAGTCAGGCGATTGCACCATTTATGTAGATGCAGAAGCTGGCGGAAAAGTAGTTGGGGGACAAGAAGCTGCATGGGGAAGTTCTGTAACTGTTACCGCAACACCAAAGAAAGGCTATGTGTTTGAAGGATGGTATCGTCCAACAGGTGAGAAAGTATCGTCGGATGAAAAATATACCTTTGTGGTTGACGGAAACACTGCTTTGCTAGCTAAGTTCACGAAAACCGGTGAAACAGAAGACAAAAATATCGTCTCTGTAAAACCATTGCCTGATATTAAGGTTGTACAGGGAACTGCATTTGAAAAGTTGAATTTGCCTAAAAAAGTATCTGTTGTATATGGAGAAAATGAAACAGCAGAAGTAGATGTAGTATGGAACAAAGCAGACTACAATGCACAGGAATGTAAAACCTATACACTGGAAGGCAAGCTAACACTTGCAGAAGGTATGGCAAATCCAAATAATTTGAAAGCAACCGTTAAAGTGATTGTAGAAGGAAAGAAACCATCAGAAAGCGGAGATAATGATAAAAAAGACCCTCCAATTGCAGATAATAATTCCAATAATACTTCCAAAGACCCTGCAAGTGGACAAAATACTCCCCAACCTCCTGCCAATGGAGGAAATACTCCACAACCTCCTGCAAAGGCAAACGGTTCTGTACAAACAGGCGATACCACAGCATCAGGATGGGTGCTTGCAATGACAGCAGCTGGTGCAGCAGTAGCAGCATTTTTTAAAAAGAAAAAAGTAAAATAATGTTGTCAAACCCATAGGGGAATCAACATAAATTCAGATAGTGAATCGTGTGAAATAGCAGTTACCCCTTCCACAATATTCCATAGAAACACATTCTGAACACCTATACAATTTAAGGCTTGTCCCTATGGAATGGTGGTTGTGCTGTGGCCCAGCCACCATTTTTTGTTATCCAACCTCGTGTTTTTTGAAGTTTGCCAACAATCTTTTTTGAAGTCCTTCTGAAAGTTGCTCAATAAGCCCCATATCTCAATAGGAGATGGGAATCTTCTGTGAGAATACTTTTTCGCTCATTCTCCCACACTTACTCTATGGATAAAGGTGTACAAAATATCTACGATTAGCTTTGGGATTTCTGTGCATTTTTTGTCGTTCTCTATGAAACATGTGGTATTTGTGCTGGCATCTTTCAACATTGCTCCAGCAAAATAGAAATAGTATTTCTTGGATAATTGAAAGATGGGGAGGAATGTGTCATTATGATGTTGGTTTTAACTACTGATGTAGGTATCTTTACGGTTTGACGGTGACCAATTGAGTAAATTTTTTAGGGCGTATCTGAAAACTCAAAAGTGCACAAAAATGTGCTATACTATTCTGAGA
>JAHHUF010000103.1 GCA_020024115.1 Anaerofilum sp. | reverse complement strand
CTGCCGCCCGCTTTGCATAGGCAGCAAGCCCTTTCGGCTGCTTAAACAATTTTTTCAAAATATTGTCTAACTTTTTGGGGTCACTTCACAATTTCGTTTGAGGGTGATTTTTTGTATAAAAATATTTTTTAAGAAAAAATAAAAGCCTTTTCATGCAATCTATTTCATAAAAAAATGAAATTGCATTGAAAAGGCAGTGTTAAGGGGTAATTCTGAGTATACACTATGGAAATCAAAAATGAAGTCGAAATTTAGCATCTTTAAAAAATTACACCTTTTATTAAGTTTTTTATAGAATAATCAAGTTCAAAGTAATATTTTGAAAATCGACAGAAAAAACAGCACTGTCGATTTGACAGTGCTGTAAAATTTTCTTATCTGTGTAATGCTGCACATTTTTTGGTGAGCCATGCAAATTCTTCTTTGTTCAGCAAGGGAGAAAGCTGCTCCAATACCATCGCATGATAGTCGTTCAACCAGTTGAGTTCGTCCTCGGTGAGCATTTCAACCAAAACAGGAGTGGTATCAATAGGGCAATAGGTGAATGGCTCAAAAGCAAGGAAAGTGCCATACTCGGTTTCGTTGTGTTTGACACAAAGAAGTTCGTTTTCAATGCGGATTCCCACTTTGCCTTCCTCATAAATTCCGGGCTCGTCGGTTACAGTCATGCCAGGAACAAAGACAACATTGTTGGTTATGCGCAGACCTTGTGGACCTTCATGAACACCACCCAAGAATCCAACACCATGCCCAGTGCCGCAGCGGTAGTCAATGCCGTGTTTCCAAACAGCACTGCGTGCCAAAATATCCAGATTGCCGCCGGTGCAGCCCTCCATAAAGACTGCTTGTGCGATGTCAATGTGGCTTTTCAGCACCAAGGTATACCAGCGTTTTTCGTCGGCTGTCAGTTCGCCCAAAGCAAAAGTGCGGGTGATGTCGGTTGTGCCATCCAGATATTGTGCGCCGCTGTCCACCAGCAAAAAGCCCTTTGGAGCCAATACTGCACAGGTGGCGGGTTGTGCACTATAATGCATCATGGCTGCATTTGCGCCATAGGCTGCGATGGTGTCAAAGCTTTCACCTACACAGGCAGGCTGTACAAAGCGATAGTTGCGCAGAATGGCAGCAATGTCACACTCGGTTGTGCGCTCGCCCTCTGCCATGCGGCGTTCCAATTCCATTTGAAAACGCACCATTGCAGCGCCATCTTTTTTGTGAGAGTTTTTCAAGTTTGCAATTTCGGTGGGATTTTTAACACCTTTCAGTTCCTGAACAGGCTCAGCGCCCTCTTTGATGGTGAAAGCGGAATTGTTCTCCAACTCCTGCCACAAAGCATAGCTTACCGATGCAGGGTCAGCCAAAACGGTTTGCTTTTCAGTGTTTTGTTGCAGCCAGCTGCGAATTTCGCCATAGCCACGCACCTCGATGTTGTTTTCACGCAGCATGGACAGTGCCTCGGTGGGCATACGGGAAGCATCAATAAACAGCAATGCAGAGGTTTGTGTTACAAACACAAAGCACATTGCAAAAGGATTGTAATCAATGTCAGATGCACGCAGATTGGTCAGCCATGCAGCACTGTCCAAACGGGTAATCAGCAATGCAGTTGCACCTGCTTGTTTGAGTTTTTCACGCACTTGCTGCAATTTTTCAGCAGCAGACAGCCCGGTGTAGGTAATTTCATGTACATAGCATTGTGTGGAGGGAACAGCAGGGCGGTTCTCCCAGTTACCGGAAACCAAATCACGGTCTTGAATTTTGATTTCTTTTTCACCAAATGCTTTTTTCAGTTGACGCACAAAGGATTCGGATGTAATCATTCCGTCCAAAGCCAAAGTTTGTCCGTTTTCCAATTGGGCAGCAATCCATGCACCAACAGTGGGAACATCTTTTTGCCCCATACGCATCAACTGAATTTCGCTGTCCAGCAGCTGTCGCTCAGCTTGGATGAAATAGCGGCCATCTGTCCACAATGCACTGGATTGAGCAGTTAATGCCAAAGTGCCGGCAGAACCAGTAAAACCGGAAAAATAGCTGCGGGACTGCCAATGAGCAGGCAGATATTCGCTGAGATGAGGGTCCGAAGATGGAATCAGACAGGCATCGGCGTTCACCGCTTTCATTGTGCGGCGTACCAAAGCCAGTTTTTCGTTGCTAGTTGGCATGAATGCTCCTCTTTTCTTTTTATGTAATTAAAAATTTAAAACAGTTGTCGGACGGTTCCGTATTGCTGAAAACAAAATATAATTGTGAATTTTATGACGAAACATCAATCATTAAAGGAATACGGAATTTCCTGTTTACTCACTATCTTATCACATTCTTAATGCAGAAAAAAGGGCTTTTCGCTACAAAAAAAATTAAAAATAAAAGCAAACACATTCTTTTTTAAAAATATGCGTTGAATCGAAATAGTTCAAAAATATAAAAATAATCTTGTTGTCATAAAAAAGAATGTGTTACAATAGGTGAAAACTACATTTTTTCACACAAGGAGGAAACATGGATGAAGGCTGAACAGATTTTACATTTGACAACCCCCAACACAAGTTATTTGATTGCGCTTATGTCCACAGGGCAGCCTGTTCATCTTTATTATGGAAAACGCCTTGCTCACAGGCAGAATTGGGACGGACTTCTGCCGCACTTTGAAGCAGGCTATAATACAATGGTCACCTATGACCGCAACTATCCCGGTTATGGCTTGGATGACGTTTGTTTGGAAACCAGCGGACTGGGAAAGGGCGATTTTCGAGAACCAATGGTGGAGTTGACTGCCCCAGACGGACAGATGGTGACGGATTTTAAAATTCGCAGTTGGGCGCAGTTTGAGGGCAAAAAGCCCATTCCCGATTTGCCTTCCAGTTATGGGGAATGTACAACCACTCAAATTAAATTATATGACGCCGTTTTGGATGTAGAGTTGATTTTGAGTTATTCCTCATTCAAAGAATATGATGTGATTGCCCGTTCTGCATGGATAAAAAACAACGGAACAAAGCCTTTGACAATCCGCCGCTTGATGAGTATGCAGCTGGATTTGCAAAGCAGTTGCGACCAACTGCTGACCTTTGATGGAATGTGGGGCAATGAACGGCTGATGCACAGCCATCCTTTGACAGCAGGAACCATTCTGAATGACTCCAAAACAGGGTTTTCTGGCGCAAGGCATAATCCGCTGGTGATACTCAAACAAAAGCAAACAACCGAAATGAAAGGGGACTGCTATGGCTGCAATCTGCTTTATAGCGGAAATCATGCAGAATACTGTGAAACCACCTATACCAATAAGGTGCGATTGCTTGCCGGTATCAATCCATCGGGGTTTTGCTGGCAATTGCAGCCAGAGGAGTGTTTTTATGCGCCAGAGGCAGTGCTGACCTTTTCGGACAAGGGGCTAAATGGGCTTTCCCAAAACTATCACGATTTTGTCAACAACTGCATTGTGCGTGGTGAGTGGAAAAACAAGCCTCGCCCCATTGTAATCAACAACTGGGAAGCAACGGAGTTTGATTTTACCGAAGCAAGCCTTTTGAAAATGGCAAAAACAGCAGCAGATTTGGGAATAGAGCTGTTTGTTTTGGATGATGGTTGGTTTGGGAAACGCAATAACGACCACTGCTCGTTGGGCGATTGGCAGGTGAACCTGCAAAAACTGCCATCAGGGTTGCAGGGATTTGCCGAAAAGCTGAAAAAGCTGGGCATGGACTTTGGACTTTGGGTTGAGCCGGAGATGGTCAATGCAGATTCAGAGTTATATCGTACCCATCCGGAATGGGCGGTTGCCTGCCCTAACCGTATTCCCAGTGAAAGCAGAAATCAATATCTGTTGGATTTGTCCCGTGAAGATGTTCAGCAGTATTTGATTGCGGTTTTTTCAGAACTGTTTGTTTCAGCAGACATTTCTTATGTCAAATGGGATATGAACCGAAACATGAGTGATATGTATGCAGCAAGCCTACCCCCACAGCAGCAAGGAGAGTTTTTTCATCGCTATATTTTGGGGCTGTATAAGGTGCTGGATACATTGACAGCCCAGTTTCCGAAAATATTGTTTGAAGGATGTGCATCAGGGGGAAATCGGTTTGACTTAGGTATGCTGTGTTATACTCCTCAAATCTGGACAAGCGATGACACCGATGCAAGACAGCGGCTTGCCATTCAGCAGGGAACCAGCTATGGCTATCCCCTCAGTACAATTTCTGCCCATGTGTCCGCCAGCCCGAACTTTATTTCTCTGCGAAATATCTCGCTGGAAACACGCTTTAATGTGGCAGCTTTTGGGGTGACAGGCTATGAGCTGGATGTTTCCCGTTTGAGCAAGGTAGAAAAGCAAACTATTGAAGAACAGGTGGTTTGGTACAAGAAAAACCGTCAGTTTCTCCAGTTTGGACGCTTCTTTCGTTTGGAGTCGGCAGAGAAAAAGCCGGTGTGGCAGGTTGTGTCACAAGATGGCGAGCAGGCTTTGTTAATGCTCTATCAACACACTATGCAGCCGGGCAGACCCCATGAGAGGATTATTTTTCAGGGACTTTGCAGCGAAAAGGAATATTTGGTGCAGGGCAGAGAACAATATATCAATATTGCCGCATTGGGTGAATTGGTCAACCGTGTGCTACCTTTTAAACTGCGTCAAGGCGGCGTTGTACAGGCAGTGCTTGCAGGACAGTATTCCATTAAATTGCCCGAGGAACAAATTTCCGCCGGGGGCGATTTGCTGTGTGGCTGGGGCATTTTGCTGCCTGACCAGTTTGCCGGAAATTCATACAGCGAACAACTGCGTTTGATGGAGGATAACAGCTCCAGAATTTATTATGCAAAAGCAAAAGGATGAAACAATGCAAGAATTAAAAATAGAGTTGGAACAGCTTATGCAGCAAACCCCCATCAAATTGGTACTAAGCAAGCCAACCAAAGAAAATAAATACAAAAAAGTAGAATTACACAAAAAGCAGTCAGCATGGCAACTGGCAAGCTACACCGAAACACAGGTGTTTCATAAAAATTTTTCTTTTGCAGAAATCACAGACCAGCTTTGTCAGTTGATGCAGCAATATCGCCAGCTAAACGCATGGAGTGCAGACAAACAGTGGGATTTTTTAATATCCAAAAAGGGCAAGTTAACCGTCAGACAACAGGCACAAACCGCCACAGTGAAAGTGTCTGACCAACACAACCGCCAAAAAAGTTACTTGATTGCCGAGGGAACACAGGTGCCTCCTTTGGTTGATATGGGGATTTTTACCAAAGAGGGAAAAGTTGTAAAATCCATGTACGATAAATTCCGTCAGATTAACCGCTTTTTGGAAATGATTGATGACCACATTCGACAAATCAACCCCAAACAACTCAACATTATTGACTTTGGATGTGGAAAATCTTACCTCACCTTTGTGTTGTATTATTATCTGACCGAAATTCGAGACATTCAAGTGCAGATGGTTGGTTTGGACTTGAAAGCGGATGTGATTGAAAAATGCAACAAAGCAGCACAAACTTATGGCTACCATGGTCTGCGGTTTGAGTTGGGCAATATTGATGGATACAATGCGCCTTTTGCAGTGGATATGGTTGTTACACTGCACGCCTGCGATGTTGCCACTGATTTTGCCTTGTTTAATGCGATACAATGGAGGGCAAAGATGATTTTTTCGGTGCCTTGCTGTCAGCATGAACTAAACAAACAAATGAAAAGCAGTGAGCTTTCCTTGTTGACTCGATACGGTATTGTAAAAGAGCGAACCGCTGCACTGATGACCGATGCTATTCGAGGCAATTTGTTGGAATATTGCGGATATAAAACACAATTGTTGGAGTTTGTGGATTTTGCCCATACCCCAAAAAATATTTTGATTCGTGCCATCAAAAAGCCAGCCGCTCCGCTTGCTGTAAGAAGAAAATATTTGCAGGAAGTGAAAAATGTAATGCAGGCGTTTTCGG
>JAHHUF010000102.1 GCA_020024115.1 Anaerofilum sp. | reverse complement strand
TTGCTGCTGCTGCAACAACTTGCTCCGGGTTTGGTGTATGTGCAATCAGTGTAACTTTCATGGTATTGTCCTTTTATTTTAAATTTTTGTAATAGGGGTATAGTTTGCCATAATTTTTCGCAAACCTGCACCATCAAATTGAACTTCTAACAGTGTATCATTTGCCATTGGGGTGGCTTTTTTCACAACACCTTTGCCCCAAACACGATGTTCAATCTTGTCCCCCACTGCAAATTGTGCTTTTGTTGTACTGTTGGTAAAAGGCTTTTGGATTCCTGCCGATGCCGGTTTCCAAGCATTAGCACGCGGCAAGGATTTACCTGCACTGCCTGCTGCGCTTCCCCAGCTGGAAGCACCGTTTCGCTCTTTGGATGGAGCTGTTCCCCATGTTGTTGAACTTCCCCAACCGGAACTTTGGGAGGTTGTCTGTCTGTACGAGTTTGCTCCCCATCCAGAAGTTCGACTGATTTCAGAATCCAACAATTCCGGCTCAATTTCTTCCAAAAAGCGAGAAGGTGGATTGCGATTGGTTTTTCCGAAAATCATACGACTGCGGCTGGAAGTCAGCCATAACTCCTGTTTGGCTCGTGTAATGCCAACATAGCACAAACGCCGTTCTTCTTCCAGTTCCTCATCAAAATAACGGCTCATTTGACCTGGAAATACCCCTTCTTCCAAACCTAAAATAAAGACATAGGGAAATTCCAACCCTTTTGCCGCGTGCATAGTCATCATCACAACACGGTCGGCATTTTCATCGTAGTTGTCCAAGTCAGAAATCAAAGCGACTTCTTCCAAAAAGCCCGAAAGTGTTGCTTCTTCTCCTTTTTGGTCTGCATAGAGCCGCATACCGGACACTAACTGTCCCAAGTTTTCCATGCGTGCAACACCTTCATCCCCTTGTGCCTCAAGCATGGTTTGATAGCCTGTTTGCTGAATCACTTCCGATGCAAATTCATCCAAAGGCTTTGTTTTCAAAACCTCTCGCAGCTTGTCAATCACCCCATAAAACTTTTGCAATGCTGTTGCTGCACGCCCCAACTCTGCAAACTGTGCTGCGTTTTGTGCAACATCCAACAGGCTCATTTCCTGTGCTGCTGCAATGGTTGTCATTTTTTCGATGGTTGCATTTCCGATTTTTCTTGCTGGTTCGTTGATGATTCGCTTCAAGCGCAAGTCATCCTGCCCATTTGCAATGACAGAAAAGTAAGAAATAATATCTTTCACTTCTTTTCGGTCATAGAATCGCAAACCACCGATAATTTTATACGGAATTCCCGAACGGGCAAAATAGGTTTCCATTGGCCCTGACTGTGCATTCATTCGATACAAAATTGCATGGTCTTTTAATGCTGCACCTTTTTTCAGATTTTTTCCGATAACAATTGCTACATATTGGGCTTCGTCTGTTTCACTTTCTGCCTCATAATGGTGTATCTTTTGTCCCTCGCTGTTTTCTGTCCACAGTTTTTTGCCTTTTCTGCCTTTATTGTTGCAGATAACACTGTTTGCTGCATCCAAAATATTGGAGGTGGAACGATAATTCTGCTCCAAACGGATGACCTGTGCCCCTTTGAAATGGTCTTCAAAATTTAGAATATTTTCAATGGTAGCACCACGAAAACGATAGATACTTTGGTCATCATCGCCTACCACACAGACATTTTGATGCACACAGCCCAGCAAATACACCAATTGAAACTGTGCGATACTGGTATCTTGGTACTCATCCACCAAAATATACTGGAATCGCTTGCGATAATACTCACGACATTCTTCAAACTGCTGCAACAGACACACGGTGTTATAAATCAGGTCATCAAAATCCATTGCGCCAGCTTTTTTCAGTTTTGTTTGATATGCTTTATAAATTTGTGCAATCAACAAGGATTTTGACTCATTGCTGTCTGCCAATGCCTGTTCTGGAGAAATCATCTGGTCTTTCAGGTGGCTTATGGAACCAATACAACTACGCAATGCTAAAAATTTATCATCAACCGAAAGCTCTTTGTACACTTCTTTCATAGCACGCTGTTGGTCGTCTGTATCATAAATAGTAAAACTTTGCGGATAGCCCAACAGCCCACCGTCTTTTCGCAAAATGCGCACACAAGCGGAATGGAATGTGGATGCGTTCACATCATTTCCCATTGTTTCGCCCAACATTTTTGCCAAGCGCTCTTTCAACTCACCAGCAGCTTTATTGGTAAAGGTAATTGCCAGTACATTCCATGGACGCACTGCAAAATCTGACAGCATTTCATACAAATGCGGCTCCAATGGTGCATCACCAATGGCAGCCTGCAACTCTATGCAATCCTGTTCTGTGGCATTGCGGGGCAGCCAATCGCTTTGGTATGCTCTGCCAAAGCGAATCATATTCGCAATGCGGTTTACCAACACAGTGGTCTTTCCGCTACCTGCTCCTGCCAAAATCAGCAAAGGCCCTTCAGTGTGAAAAACTGCTTGTTTTTGCATAGAATTGAGTCTTCCAAACTGTTTTTCGATATATTTTTTACGCAATTGTATGAATTGTTCATTTAAAGATTCCATAAAGTTGGATTCTCCCTTTTCAAAAGTGCAATAATTGTTTTTAGTATACCATAAATAATATTTTTAAAAAAGACTTGCAAATAATTATTTTCATAACAAAACTCCCACACTCAAGAAAATGTGTGGGAGTTTTTCTCATCTTTGGAACAAATTGATTAAAATTCCTGCTGCCACTGCTGAGCCAATTACTCCGGCAACATTTGGCCCCATTGCGTGCATCAAAAGGAAGTTTTCGGGGTTTTCTTCCTGTCCCACCTTTTGAGAAATTCGTGCAGCCATTGGAACCGCAGAAACACCTGCTGAACCAATCAACGGATTCACCTGCCCATGTGTCAGCCAGCACATCAATTTTCCCAGCAGCACTCCGCCTGCTGTTCCAACCAAAAAAGCTACCAAGCCCAACGCAATGATAAATCCTGTTTCCCAGCGCAAAAATGTATCTGCACTTGTGGTGCATCCAACCGAAAAGCCTAAAAAGATGGTGATAATATTCATCAATTCGTTTCCTGCTGTTTTGGTAATACGCTCTACCACGCCTGATTCTTTCATCAGGTTGCCAAGCATCAGCATACCAACCAAAACCGCCGAATCGGGCAGAATCAAACTGATGACAATTGTACACAAAATCGGAAAAACAATCTTCTCTGTTTTCGACACTGTACGAAGCTGTTTCATGACGATTTGACGCTCTTTTTTTGTGGTTAACAAGCGCATAATCGGGGGCTGAATGGCGGGAATCAACGCCATATAGCTATATGCTGCCACTGCAATTGACCCCAACAAATGCGGAGCAAGCCGCCCTGTCACATAAATTGCAGTTGGCCCATCTGCGCCACCAATGATACTGATTGCAGCTGCTTCCAAACCTTTAAAGCCAAACAAAATCGCTCCTGCATAGGTCAGGAAAATTCCAAGCTGAGCCGCTGCACCCAAAAGCAAACTTTTTGGGTTTGAAATCAACGGGCCAAAATCGGTCATTGTGCCAATTCCCAAAAAAATCAATGGTGGATAGATTCCCAGTTTAACTCCCATATACAGCAAATCGCCCAAACCACCATGGTTCAAAATTTCTTCCCATAGTGGATGCCCTGTTGGGGTATCAATAAAATATTCCATGTGGATAATATTACTTCCCGGCAGATTCGCCAACAGCATACCAAAGGCAATTGGAAGCAGCAACAATGGTTCAAATTTTTTGACAATCGCCAGATAAAGCAGCACACAAGACAACAATATCATTGCCAAATAGCCCCAGTTGTCTGCAATTTTGGCAAATCCGGATTTTTCCGCAATCCCTACAAGGGTTCCCCACAATGCCTCCATGACTGATTCCTCCTTATCTACTGAATGGAGTGGTATTTTCCATTACACCTGCTTGTGCCCATTGGCTTTTTTGGGCTTTGCTGGTTGATTTTGCCGGTTCAATTTTCTGTATTTTATAATTGGGTGCCATTGCTGCCACTGCTGCACCAATCACCGCCACCACTTCAGGAGAAATTCCCTCTTGTACAATCGGAGCTGATTGTTTGATTGGTGCTGGGTCGGCTTTGGCATTTGTTTGTTTTTTTGACTTTTTTTGCTCAATCGCCTGAAACAGTTTTCCTTGTGCTTGTATCAAAAACATAATCAATACCAAAATAAAAAACACCAACACAACACCTGTCAGCACAACTACCCCCACTGTGGGTTCCGCTTTTGCTGCTGCCATTATCAACCAATCCATCGCAATACCCCCTTTTGTTTTATTGATTCCATTATAATAAACCTGCTGAATGGTTTCAACAGGTTTATCGTTTTTGTTCTTATATTCTTATGATTTTTGTACAGCGAGCTGTTTTTCGGCAGATAAAACCCCTGCCAAACGCCCATAAAGGAAAATAGTCAAAACTGCAACCACTGTCCCTTTGATTAGATTAAAAGGAACTACACCAAACAAAATATACCCTCTCAAATCGGTTATCATTGGATTCAGCGCTTGACATGCACTGATAATGGCATCGTATGGCATATAGGCTTTGGCATAGAACGGCAAGAGAATAAACCAGTTTGCCAACGCACCAACAACCGTAATTACTCCAATTGATGCTACACTGGCAACTACTACACCCTTTTTGCTGTGCCAAATTCGATAAATCAAACCTCCTGTTAATGCAAAACTGGAAGTAATCAACAAATCTGCCAGTTCGCCTACTCCTGCGGTCTGTGTACTGAATACATGAATGAGAGCTTTCAGCAAAGCAATCACACACCCTTCAATGGGGCCAAACAAAAAACCTGCCAGCAAAATCGGAACGGCTGAAATATCCAGCTTTAAAAATGGCGGCATTAACGGCAAGGGCATTTCAAAAAACATAAGCGTTGTTGAAACTGCTGTAAGCATGCCCATTATGGCAATTTTACGGATTGGTAGTGTTTTGCTTTTCATAAAAAAATCCTCCTTGGTATTCAGCTGTTTGCATGGTGCGGCAATGCTTTTTTCAGATACAAAAATGCCCTTTTCGCAAAACGCAAAAAGGGCACAGCAATCCAAGGTTTTGCCGTTTCTTTCATCCGGACTATACCGTCGGCTTTGGAATTTCACCAAATCAGCACAGCAGCTTGCTGTGGTCGTGGGCTTTTACCACCGGTGGGGAATTGCACCCCGCCCTGAAACAGTCTTTTTTTATATTATATACTTTTTAATTTAAAATGCAACTGTTTTGCACTTTTTTCTTAAAGAAAATTATTTTTCATATTTTTTCAAAGCAATATACAACCCAAAACCAACCAATGGATAAAGTACAGAAAAACTAATCAACCCAAAAAGGCTAATCGGATATGGAGTGGGATAATCCACAAATATTCCAACCAAAAGTGACAGCGGAACAAACGCCAACATCATTCCATTGCACCAAAGCCAAATGTTACTCAGCTTCACATTTGAAACTATTTTACCCACAAAATATGCTGCAACTCCTACTGCCTGTATGATAAATCCTGCCAGAACATCTTTCATAGACTGGTTTTCATACCAATTCGCAAAAATACACAACAATCCGACAGCCAACAAAAATGTTCCCAAAATATTAACTTCTTTGGAAATTTTTTCATTGTTTTGAATTTGTACTGTATGATTTGGTTCATCTTTGCCTTTTAAAAGGTAGTCCGTTGTAACTCCAAAATATTCACTCAATGCAACAATTTTCTCTATATCCGGCAAACTTTGTCCACTCTCCCATTTCGATACTGCTTGCCTTGAGATATGCAATTGGTCAGCAAGCTGTTCTTGAGAAAGTCCTTTTTCCTTTCGCAATTGCTGGATTCTTTGCTCGATGTTCATAAACATCCTCCTTTCGATTGGCTTAATTATATCCAAATCTTTGGTTGCGTACCACCAAGTATACCGTTCAAACTGTCAACCATCTGTTGCATCTGGCTTTTTTCCATTATTTTAGCCGTTCATAAACAAAAAATACAACAACAAATTCAGGATATGCTGAACCAAAAATTCACGAGTTTTTCGCAGTACACAGATATTGATTACGAAGAATACGAAAATTTTTATGTTTAAAACAGTGCCTAACTTTTGTTGTTGTATTTATTTATAAAATTCAACTTTTTTAT
>JAHHUF010000101.1 GCA_020024115.1 Anaerofilum sp. | reverse complement strand
TTAATGCTGCTCGGTTCCCCGCCTGACATGGTTCATGGGGCCCCATCGCACAGGGCCCGCCCTCCGTATGCCGAACAACGCACCTTTGCCCCTTTGTCCGGCAAGGGATATTATAGCATATCTTTTTTATAGATACAAGTAGTTTCTTTTATTTTGTTTTGGCAGAAGTGCTTTGTTTTTCTTTCAAAAAATCACATTCGGGGCAGCGTGCATAATAAAACATATATTGCTGCAATACGCCTGCATATTTTTGGTAGCTTTTGGGCCATTTTCCTTTATACACCTTTTCAATAACACGCTCCATCCAAACATCAATAGGCAATGCCTTCAAACGATGATACCCAAACAAAGCCACACAGCTTGCAACCTTAATTCCAACCCCAGACACTGTCTGCAATTGGGCAAGCAAATATTCATCGGTCTGATTTCTAAAATGTTCCAAATCAAGCTGTCCATTGGCTACTTTTTGGGCTGCATCCAATACATATCCTGCACGGTATCCCAAACCACAGCTTTTCAGTTCTTCCAAATCCGCCTTTGCCAATTGCTGTGCTGTCGGAAATGTCCAAACGGTTCCCTGCTCTGTTTCAATTGGGCTGCCAAATGTTTTGGACAATAATTCCACCGCTGTGCGAATTGCCGGAATACTTTTCCGTTGAGAAATAATAAAGCTAATCAGCATTTCAAAAGGTTCCTGATTCAAAATCCGAAGCCCTGCCCCATATACAGCGGCTTGCTGCAAAAAGCGGTCACGCTTCAAAATACTTGTGGTATATTGGGTATAGTCTGTGTTTAAATCGAAGTATTCTTTCCAAACATCTTCATATTCCTGCTGGGTACACTGAAAACGAAACCAATGATTTCCCAAGTCCTGCACCTGTAAAAATTTTCCTTTTGCAATCAGCTGCACTCCATTTTCAATTTCTGTCATACGGAAACATTGTCCGCTTTGGGCAATGCCCACTAAATCCAGTTGTAAAATTTGTGTTTCGTACATGGATTTCTCCCTTCTGAAAAATCAAAAAGCAGGAAAACCCAATCGTCTTCCTGCTTTTAAACCATTCAATTCTTAGCGGATGATTTCGCCTTCTTTGGGGCCATTTGCAGCATTGCTTTCATCAGTATCAATGTGCATTGCAGTTGTGAAGTTTTCGCTTACACGGATTACAACATCATCAAATACCAGTTTACGGCCTTCACCACCACAAGCAACCTTAACAATGTCCTTGTCAGCAACACCTGCTGCCTGTGCATCAGCGGGAGTCATGTGAATGTGACGCTTTGCAACGATAACACCCTCATCAATCTCAACTTCACCTTTGGGGCCAACCAGCTTGCAACCAGCAGAACCAGCAACATCGCCACTCTCACGAACAGGTGCGTCCAAACCGATGGAACGAGCATCAGTAGCGCTCAACTCCACCTGATTTTTGCTGCGGCAGGGTCCCAAAATGGAAACATTCGGCATCTCTTTCTTAGGGCCAACAACAGTTACACGCTCGTTGGATGCAAATTGACCAGGTTGGCTCAGCATTTTCTTAACGGTCAACTCATAGCCCTCACCGAACAAAATCTCCAATGCTTCTTTTGTTACATGCACATGGCGTGCAGAAGTCTCTACCAAAATTTTCATAATTCATTTTCCTCCATTAAGATATTCGCTCTTATACTATATTGTAGCATATCTTCAATTAACTTCAAGAGGAAAAGTACAGGTTGGTAATGCAATTTTTATCTAATTGTGTTACAATAAGGAATAAGCAAAGCAAATTCCACCAAGAAATGAGGAATGAGAATGAATCTTGAAGAACTGCGTGCCTCTTGTATTGCTTGCGAAAAATGCGGCTTATGCCAAACTCGTACCAATGTTGTATTTGGAACAGGTGTTCCAAATGCAGAGGTAATGTTTATCGGAGAAGGGCCTGGTCAGCGCGAAGATGAGCAAGGGCTGCCTTTTGTGGGCAGAAGCGGACAGCTTTTAGACCGCTATCTGCAATCCGTAGATTTGTCACGGGATAAAAATATTTTCATTGCCAATATCGTCAAATGCCGTCCCCCAAACAACCGTGACCCACTTGCCGAGGAATGGGCTGCCTGCTTGCCTTGGCTGGAGGAACAATTCCGAATTATTCAACCGAAAATTGTGGTTTGTCTGGGCAGAATTGCAGCACAGCGCATGATTCGCCCTGATTTTTCAGTCACAAAAGAACATGGACAGTGGACTGAGAAAAATGGCATTTTATACACTGCTACCCTGCACCCTGCTGCTTTGCTGCGAAACCCAAGCCAAAAGCCCATTGCTTTTGAAGATTTTGTAACATTGCGTGAAAAAATCAAAGAGGTTTGTACCCGAACCTATCCACAACAAGAGGATTGATTTATGCTTAATTTTGCAATTCTTACTGCTGGCAACATTGCTTCCAAAATGGCATCGACTGTGCAGAAAATGCCCTCCATAAACTGTTATGCAATTGCTGCTCGAAATGCCCAGAATGCCAAAACTTTTGCCGAAACTTATGGCTTTGAGCATTGGTATGGCAGCTATGATGCCTTGTTTGCTGACCCTAATGTTGACATTGTTTATATCGGCAGTCCACACAGCCATCACTACCAGCAAGCCAAACAGGCAATCCTTGCCAAAAAGCATGTTTTGTGTGAAAAGCCTATGACAGTGAATACAGCACAGGCAGAAGAACTGTTTTCTCTTGCAAAAGAAAACGATGTTGTTTTGGCAGAAGCAACTTGGACACGCTATATGCCCTTTGTGCCAGCACTCAAACGCCTTTTGCAGCAGGATGCCATTGGCAAGCCTCTTTCTGTTGTTTGCTCCTTTGGTTTCCCTGTTTCAGACAAAGCGCGTATGGCATCTCCTGAACTTGCAGGTGGAGCATTATTGGACTTAGGCATCTATCCTCTGACAATGGCATCTATCTTGTTTGGAAACGAACTGAAAGAATTGTCTGGTTCCTGCACCAAAACACAAGCCGGTGTAGATGCCTTTAATAAAATTCATCTTACCTTTTTGAGCGGTGAAACTGCCGAATTGGATTCCAATATGCTCAAAGAGTTGAAGAACAACGCTGTTATTTATGGCGAAAAAGGAACCATTACTATCCCCTCTTTTTGGCATGCAGAGCAATTCATTGTACAGCCAAACGGTGCTGAACCTATCGAATACAATTTTCCTCATCAAATCAGCGGTTATGAGTACGAAGTAGAAAGCATCTGCAATGCCATCCAAAACGGCTGGAGCGAATGTCTGGAAATGCCGCACAAAGATACACTATGTATTTTAAATTGGATGGACAGGTTGCGCCAGCAATGGGGAATCCATTTTCCATGTGAAAATTGATTGTTTTACAGAAAACAAAAGCAGCCTTGTTTGAATGAATACAAGGCTGCCTTTCTTTAGCTCATTAAATAAAACTTTTATGGGCTATAAGAAATTTACTGTTATTTAAGCAATGAAATAAATTTGTGAAAATTGGCATCATATTTCTCCAAAACACTAATAGGATAAACTTACTCAAGAAGAAATTACAAAAGCGAATGAAACCATTTCAGAATCTTGTCTTTTGTCGGAGTGCATGGCAAGAATCGAACATTTTGCTTTGATTGTGAATACCAAAACCTGTGATGCAAGAATTACAAAGCGGGCTGCAACCACATATTTGATGATTCTGTACCAAAATAAACTGAAACCACTGCTATACCAAAAACAGACTAATTCCAAAAACGAATATGCTTCCAAGTTCCGAAAATTGATTGAGAAACTCAAAAAATCGAGAATAAGTGATGAAGGTACTCCTATTGGTCAAAATTTTTCAACCAATCAGAGATTTAAGTTATCAATCAATGCTGATTCAGTGTCCAAAAAATTGAAGTTATTCACCAAATAACATTTTTGCATACATTATAATTTTGTCTTGCAATCTCAAAGCATCCGTTTCGTTCTTTTTACTATTAAATTTTTACAGTTATTGATATGTTGGTCATATTTTATTTTTCAGAACAAAAATAAAAGCCTCAAAAACTAAGGCTTAATAGTGATAAGGTACTATTTAGCTTTGCAAGGGGCAGAGAACGGTGTGACCGTAATGGTCACGTCGTTTTTCTGCGTCCAGGGGTAGATTTTGCAACAACAGGCTCAGAAATCACAGGAATCTCTACGTCATCCACGAAGTTGAAATAGATTTTTACTTTTTGTACCCGTTTGCCGCTGGATTTATCCAGTGCGAACACTTCGATCTTCTTGATATACTCATTGACTATCGTAGGTGTCAATTCCGGCACATCCACATACTTCTGGGTCATAGCGACAAAGGCATCCACATCTGCATTCATGGTTTCCTGCGTTTCCAGCCATTCTTCCGTCACTTCAATTTCGAGTTTTAACCGTTCCTGCTCTGCCTCGTAATCGGCGGTCATTTTCTTGTATCGCTCCTTGCTCAGATCGCTCAGGACAAAATCCTCATAAAGCCGGGACAGAAGAACATCCAGGTCAGCCAGCCGCTTCTTGTCCTGCTCCACTCGCTTCCGATCTTCACGGATATTGCGTTCCTGATCAGAGCGACGGCATTGAAGCCATTCCTCCTGAAAGCCCTCCACATCCTGCCGGATATAGGCATTGACCGCCCGAATGCGTTCTAATACCAGTTCCCGCAGAACATCTTCCCAGATATAGTGGGCAGAACAGGTGCCACGACCGCTTTTGTAGCTGGAGCATACATAGTGGTCTTGCTTACCTTCAAAGCTCTTGCAGGTAGCAAAGTGCAGCTTATTTCCGCAATCGGGGCAAAACAGAAGCCCAGAAAACAATACCTGCCGTTCCGCTTTTGTGGGACAGTGTTTACTTTTTCGCAGCTCCTGCACCCTATCCCACTGGGCCTGAGAAACGATTGCCTCCTGTGTGTCTGGCAGATAGAATATATCTTCTGGTGCATTAGGAATCCGCTTTTTCAGCTTATAGGATTTGGAATAGGTTTTGAAATTACAGGTACAACCAGTATATTCCTGGTGCTCCAGAATACCGACAATCGACTGATTGCCCCAGTGATAGGGGCGTTCTGGCAACGGCTTTCCTTTGCGCTGAGCATATAGTGCCTTGGTAGTCAAAACCTTGTCCTGCTCCAGAATTCTGGCAATCTGTTCCGGCCCTTTACCATCAATGCACAGGTCGAAAATGCGTTTAACTACTGGAGCGGCATCCTCATCCAGTATCCAGTGGTCTTTGTCATCTGGGTCACAGCGGTAGCCATAGGGCGGTTTCCCCATGTGCTTGCCACTGGTGCCTCGCTGTTTTAGGCTGGTTCGAACCTTCTTGCTGGTATCACGGGGATACCACTCGTTGAACAGATTTCGGATAGCGGCAAAGCCGTCGCTGTCGCCCTGTTCACTGTCCAGACCATCATTAACAGCGATGAAGCGCACATCGTAGCTGGGAAAAATGATGTCAGTATACTGTCCGACAGTCAGATAATCTCGCCCAAACCTGCTGAGATCCTTGACCAGCCAGCATCCGACAAGGCCCTGCTTGACCAGTGCAAAGCCCTCCTGCACGCCGGGGCGGTCAAAATTGGTCCCCGTATAACCGTCGTCCACCAGAATTTTCAGGTTAGTGTATCCATGCTCGGCTGCGTATCGGGTTAAAAACTCTTTTTGATTCTGTATCGAATTTGATTCTCCATCCAGTGCATCCTCGTTGCTGAGGCGACAGTACAGGATGGTAATTTTCTGCTGATCCAACATAGCGTCCTCCTTTATGGTTGGGCCAGCTAACAGAATCGGTGTGCATGATGATATTGTAGCATGAATTTGAGTCTGTGTCATGAACAAAGCACCTCCTTATCCGAAAAAATGAGCCGTTTTACTTTATGGGTAAGCGGCTCATTTCCATCACATACAGTCTCCAGCAGATACCAAGTATTGCCGATTTTTCGTTCCACCGTCCCGGTAAACGGATTCATCTGGTTTTCCCAGCGTTTCCAGCATTCTTCCAAAAAATCAATCGGCGGCTCAAAAATCGGGTCAAAGCAGGATTCAATGTCAATATAACCGTAGTCGGTTTCATCCATAAAAGCATCGTGTTTTCTTATGCAGTTTCCTCCATCAATTAAAGTTCCATATCCTGCGACTTGCGGTGGACAGGTTGATCGTGCTGCCTTGTTTTCCGGGTCTGGGTCAAAATGGCGTCAAGAAAAGCCCGCACCTTTTCGGGTGCGAGCTTGACAGCCTC
>JAHHUF010000100.1 GCA_020024115.1 Anaerofilum sp. | reverse complement strand
ATCAATGAAAAAAACCAGCGAAATTACTGAGGACGACCAGAAAGAACTGGAGAACGAAATTCAAAAGCTGACCGACAAATTTGGCAAGGAAATTGACAAACTGTGTGAAGCCAAAAATCAAGAGATTATGGAAATCTAATTGAATTAAGGGTGTTCCCGAACACCGCATTTTATGCCGTGCACCTGTTTTCGGGGTGTGCGGCATAATTTTATACTAAAACGAAAAGCGAGGTGCAAAAAGTGGCACAAAAACCAGATGCACAAGGACTGAGCATTGGAATCATTATGGACGGAAACGGACGCTGGGCAAAACAACGAGGACTGCCCCGTACCGCCGGACACACCAAAGGAGCAAAAGTATTCCATGACATCAGCTTGTATTGCAATGAGATTGGTGTATCCAGTGTGTATTTTTATGCCTTTTCTACCGAAAACTGGATTCGCCCAGAAGAAGAAGTTAGTGGCATTATGAAGCTGTTTGGTGAATATCTTATAAAAGCACTGGATTATGAAAAAGACAACATTCGCTTGAAATTTTTGGGCGACCGCAGCCGTTTACCAAAAGAATATCAGGATAGAATGAATGATTTGGAAACACGCAGTGCAGTCAAAACAGGAATGACATTGAATATCTGCATGAATTACGGCGGACGGGATGAAATTGTTCATGCTGCAAAATGTCTTGCAGAAAAGGTGCAAAGCGGTGAGATGAAACCAGAAGATATTACCATTGAAGCAATGAGCAATCAGATGTATTCTGCTGGACAAAAAGACCCTGACTTTATCCTTCGCCCTAGTGGAGAAAAACGCCTTTCAAACTTTTTGCTGTGGCAGGCAGCCTATTCTGAATTGGTGGAGATGGATAAACTTTGGCCTGATTTTACCCGTTCGGATTTGGATGCAGCAATCGAAGAATTTCATCGCCGCAGCCGTCGGTTTGGCGGAGTGTAAGCAATGGAGGGATGAACTTGAAAACAAGGTTGATTACTGCTGGAGTCGGTTTGGTTATTCTTGGAATTGTAATGACGCTGTTTCATACCCCCGTGTTTGAATTGGTTGTTTCAATTCTGACCATTATTGCAATTGATGAAATTTACAAAGCCTTCAAGTTGGAAAGCGGTGGCAAAATGATTTTTGCAGGTGCAATTCCATATATTCTACTGTTGCTGTTCTCAAATTTGTTGAAAATCGAACCTTATTTGTTAATTTTGACCTTTGTATTTTTGATTTATATTGCATGTTGTATGGTGCGTCACAGCCAAACATTGGATTTCAAAAAGCTGTCTGCTCTGCTGGTTTTTGGTGCAATTGTAGTCAGTTGTTTTTATTCGGTTGTATGGCTCAAATCCATTCTGCCCGAAGATTTGTATGGGCATCATGCGCTTTATATTATCTTTCTGATTTTGGGCTTTGCATGGGGCGGAGATTCCGCAGCATATTTCACAGGGCGAATGTTCGGAAAACACAAGCTGGCGCCTGTTGTCAGCCCCAACAAAACGGTAGAGGGTGCAATTGGTGGAGTGATGGGCAGTGTTTTGCTGGGAATTATCATCACAGCTGTCTATGGAATGATTTCCGATGTCAATATTATTGGCAACTTCACTTTGAACCATTATGTGATTGTAAGTGTGTTGGCAGTAGTAGGTTCTTTGCTGGGTATTTTGGGCGATTTGTTTGCCTCAAGTGTAAAAAGACAGTGCGGAATCAAAGACTATGGATACATTTTTCCAGGCCATGGCGGAATTTTAGACCGATTTGACAGCGTGTTGTTTATCGCACCGATTGTTGCTTTGGGAATGACACTTTTATTCCCTGTATAAGGAGAAAACAATGATACAGAAAACAGTAACACTTTTGGGCTGTACAGGTTCAATTGGAACTCAAAGTCTGGATGTTATCAAAATGCAAGGCTATCGTGTATTTGGTTTGGCAGCCCATACACGAGTTGAGCTTTTAATGGAGCAGATACAGCAATTTCATCCGCAGGTGATTGTTGTAACAGACTCGACCGCTGCCGAAAAAATGCAGACCTTGCTGGATGGATTGAGCAATCCTCCTAAACTGTGGAAAGGCAAAGAAGGTTTGATTCAACTGGCAAGCCATCCGGATGCAGGCATTGTACTCAATGCTGTGGTTGGAATTGCCGGTTTGGGTGCAACATTGGCTGCCATTGAAAGTGGGCATGATGTTGCTTTGGCAAACAAAGAAAGCCTTGTGACAGGCGGTAGTTTGGTGGTTGAGGCTGTCAAAAAACACGGAGTGCATCTTTTGCCGGTGGATAGCGAACATTCGGCAATTTTTCAGTGCCTTCAAGATGCACATTCCGCAAAAACATTGGAAAAAGTTTTGCTGACCGCATCCGGCGGGCCTTTTTTTGGCAAAAAACGGGAAGAATTAGAAGGTATGACCAAAGCGGATGCCTTGAAACATCCAAACTGGGCAATGGGTGCAAAAATCACCATTGATTCTTCCACTTTGATGAATAAAGGGCTTGAACTGATTGAGGCAGTGTGGTTGTTTGATTTGCCCCCTGAGAAGGTAGAAGTTGTGGTGCAGCGTCAAAGCATCATTCACTCTATGGTGCAGTTCAGCGATAAATCCATTTTGGCTCAGTTGGGTGTACCCGATATGCGAATTCCCATTCAGTATGCACTCACATGGCCAGACCGTTTTCCAAGTCCTGCACCGGAACTGGACTTTTCAACCTTGAAACAGATTACTTTTGATACAGCTGACGAAGAAACATTCCGTTGTTTGGCAGCCTGCAAAAAGGCAATTGCAAAAGGTGGGCTTGCTCCTTGTGCAGCAAACGGTGCAAATGAAGAAGCTGTTAAACTGTTTTTGGAAGACAAAATCGGATTTTTGGACATTGGCAGACTGGTGGAAGGCGTTGTGGACAGTGACAGCTTTGGCAAAAGCTATACCCTTGCAGATGTATATGATTGTGACAGAATGGCAAGGGAATATGTTCGCTCTCAATTATAAATTTGATAAAAGGCAGGTTTGCAGATGAGCATACTTTATACCATCGCTGCATCGGTTCTTGTATTTGGTGTGGTGATTTTTCTTCATGAACTGGGGCATTTTACCGTTGCAAAATTATGTGGGATTCAAGTCAATGAATTTGCTATGGGTATGGGGCCAAAACTGTGTAGTTTTGTAAAAGGCAGCACCCGCTATGCGTTGCGTTTGCTCCCCATTGGTGGATTTGTGAGCATGGAAGGGGAAGACGGTGATGAGGTAAATGAAGAAATTTACCCCGATATTCCAGCCGATGCCCCCAGAGGAAAATCTTTTCAGCAGGTTTCGGTTGGTAAACGCATGATGGTTGTTGCGGCAGGTGCAATTATGAACCTGATTTTGGGTTTTGGAGTTTTGCTGGTTTTGGTAAATATGCAGAATGTGATTACTAGCCGCACCATCAGCGGATTTCGTGGGGATGAGATGTCCTATGAAAGTGGGTTGCGGGTTGGAGATAAAATTTTGGCAATCAATGGCAGAAGATGCTTTGTTGCCAATGATGTAGTGTATGAAGCAGCTCGCAGCGAAAAGGCAACAGCTGATTTTACCATTCTGCGAAATGGTCAAAAAATACAACTGAAAGATGTCGTTTTTGCAACTCCTTTGACAGGAGAGCAAGAAGGGCAGTATATGATTGATTTTACAGTGCAGCCTGTTCAAAAAAGTGTTGCAAGTGTTTTGAGCGAAGCAGCAAACTGGACGGTATCCTATGCAAGGCTGATTGTGCTTTCTTTGGTGGATTTGGTCAGCGGCAGGGTGGAAGTAAACCAGCTTTCCGGTCCTGTGGGAATTGTGCAGGCAATCAATCAGGCGGTTTCGGTGGGCATTGAGCCGGTGCTGAATATGATGGCATTGATTACCATCAATTTGGGAATTTTCAATCTCCTGCCTTTGCCTGCGCTGGATGGTGGAAAATTGGTGCTGTTGGTTGTAGAAAAAATTCGCCGTAAACCATTGCCGGCAAAGTATGAAGGTATGATTAATATGGTGGGATTTGCCTTGTTAATGCTGTTGATGTTGTTTGTGACCTTTAACGATATTGGTCGCTTAATTGGTGGATAGTGTAAAAAATTGTGGCATTGAATGAAAATAAAAGAAGGTGAAAAAATGCGACAAGTAAAACGAGAAGTAAAAGTAGGAAATGTGATTTTGGGCGGCAACAATCCTGTTGCTGTGCAGACAATGTTAAATGCACATGCAAAAAATGTGCAGGCAAATGTGGAGCAGGCTGTGCGTGTAGCAGAGGCAGGCTGCCAGATTTTGCGGTTTAGTGTTCCATCAATGGAAGATGTTCAATTGGTTGAAGCAATCAAAAAAGAAGTAGATATTCCATTGGTAGCAGATATTCATTTTGATTATCGCATTGCGCTGGAATGTGTTGCAGCAGGCATTGATAAAGTCAGAATCAATCCAGGCAACATCGGCAGCGATGACCGTGTAAAGCAGGTTGTGCAGGCTTGCCAAAGCAAGAACATTCCCATTCGCATTGGTGTGAATGCCGGCAGTTTGGAAGAGGAAGTTTTGGCAAAGTATGGTGCACCTGTTCCGCAGGCTTTGGTGGAAAGTGCAATGTATAATGTCAAATTGCTGGAAAAATACGATTTTAATGATATTATTATTTCCATCAAATCCAGCAATGTCCGAAACATGATGGAGGCATATCGTTTGCTGAATGAACAATGTGACTACCCCTTGCATGTTGGTGTTACTGAAGCAGGAACCTATCGTATGGGCTTGATTAAGTCAGGTATGGGAATTGGTGGTTTGCTGCTTGAGGGAATTGGTGATACATTGCGGGTTTCTTTGACCGATGAACCTGAAAAAGAGGTGCAGGCAGGATTTGATATTTTGCGTGCAGCAGGGCATGCAGTCAATGGCCCGGAGATTATCAGTTGCCCCACTTGTGGCAGAACCAATATTCAGGTGGCAGAAATTGCAAACGAAGTGGAGCGTCGCTTGAAAGGCTATAAAAAGCCTGTTAAAGTGGCAGTTATGGGCTGTGTTGTCAATGGCCTCGGAGAAGCGAGAGAAGCTGATATTGGGATTGCCGGTGGTAAAGATGAGGCATTACTCTTTATCCGTGGTGAGAAAATCCGAATGCTGCGGGGAGATATTGTTGGACAATTGATTGAGGAAGTATACAAACTGTAAAAATAAAGCATATAAATACAAACCCGCAGGAGTTTTCTGCGGGTTTTGCCAACAAAAAGAAAGGATTATACTGTGGCAAGATTGGTAACTGAGTTGTTTCCTCAATTTTGTGAGGATACAGCTTTTATAGAAAAATTTGGAAATGCTCTTGTGGAAAAGGTTGTAGACAATCGAATACAAAGCTGTATTACCATAACATTTCGCAGCCGAGCACCCATCAGCCGACAAGACAGACGAACCCTGTGCAGCCAGCTAAAAGGGTATTTTCCAGACCGACAAAAACTGGAAAGTGAAAATTATTTTTCCTTTGAGGAAATTTCAGAGCAGGCAATTCGAGATGCAATTGACGATATGCGAGAGACAGGATTGCCTGTTAATGGCTTCTTGGATGGGTGTGGAATTGAATTACAGGGCAGTAAAATTTTTTTGGATGTAAAAAACGGATTGGAAATTTTACAAACCATTCAATTTGGCAAACGGTTAGAGGAACATTTGAATCATTATTCTGGGGGCAGTTGGAGCATTGAACTGAGAAAAGATGAACGCACCGATGCACAGTTGATGGAAAGACAGCGAAAAATTCCAACAGTGCAAAAGTTTATGCAGAAAGCGGCTCCCAAACCTGCTGAAGAAGTAGTGAAAATTACAGGATTGGATTTGACAAACAAACCAGTGCGTTATTTTCATGGAAAGCGGTTTAAACCGCAAGACCTTGTACACATGAAAGACCTGAACCCAGACAGTGGAAAAGTGACTTTGTGGGGCGATGTGTTTGCAACCGAAATTAAGGGAAACAAACGCAAAAACTATATGATTTCCATTACGGACTATACCAGTTCAGTCACCTTGAAAATTCGGGAATTTCAAGAAGGCTCCTGTGCAAAATGGGATGAAATTGGAAATGGTATGACTTTGGTGGTTCGGGGTGATTATAACTATGACCCATACGAAAAGGACTATCTTCTTACCCCTTATGATGTAATGATTGTTGAGCGTAAAAAACGAGAAGATAACGCCCCCAAAAAGCGTGTAGAGTTGCATTTGCATACAAAATTATCAAGTATGGATGGATTTTGTGACCCCGGCGAGGCGGTGAAACTGGCAGCCAGAATGGGACATCGAGCCGTTGCCATCACTGACC
>JAHHUF010000010.1 GCA_020024115.1 Anaerofilum sp. | reverse complement strand
AAATAGAACTATGCTGTATTTTAATAAAAACTTTTTATGGGGTATTCCCAAATATATTTCGCTTGTTTTATTTAAAATAATCCAATGCTGCCTGAACTGCATCAAAAACATATTCTTTCAGCTGGTCAATTGACTCAAATTTTACAACCGGCTTTAAGTATTTGCAAAATTCTACACGCACCCTTTGCCCATATAAATTTCCATGGTAGTTTGGGAAAAAAGTTTCACAAGTGACACCTTCTCCCCCCACTGTTGGGCGTGTTCCCAAACCAGTTGCCCCTGCCAGACGGGTTCCATCCTGCAATTGGGCAGATGTGATATACACCCCTTGTTTTGGAATCAGTGCTTCTTTGGGAAACACTTGGTTAATGGTGGGAAATCCCCACACATTGCCGTTGCCTGCCCCATGCTGCACAGGATAATCAATGCAGTATGGTTCTTCCAGCAAGAGATTGGCTGTTTCCACATCTCCATTCAAAAGAAGATTCCGAATACGAGTTGAGGACACTGGCTGTCCTTGCACGTGTGCCATTGACACAATCTGCAAATGGATATTATTTTGCAGGCAAAGTTGTTTCAGCAAAACAATATTGCCTGATTTTTCTTTTCCAAAGGTAAAATTTTCCCCACAAAAGACCGCTTGTGCACCACAGGTTTGTTTCAGATATTCTTCCACAAATTGTCTGGGTGTCATCTGCTGAATTTGAGCAAACGGAGGTTTATAGCAATACTTCACTCCCAAATGTTCCAACCGCTTTTGTTTTTCATTCCATGAAAGCAATTGTTTACCTTTGATGGAATTTTGTGCAGGCAATTCAAAGGTAAATACTGCCGGTTGCATCTGATTTTGTTCTGCAAAATTGACTGCGCTTTGAATCACAGCACGATGCCCCTTATGAATACCATCAAAATACCCCAAAGCGATACTGGATTTTACTAAGGGATGTTTTTGATTGACAGATTTGCATATCTGCATTGGGCATCACCCTCTTTCGCAAAACAGTTTCTCTACTTTTAAAATTTTTTGTTCCACCTGTGCTAACCCCACAAATTTCCCCTGAAAACGAACGCGATACCGTCCATCTTCTGCCGGAAACCGATAGGTTGGTGCACCACTGAGCAAACGGTGGAAAGTTTGTTCATTCACTTCAACCATTGGCAGCGGCGTAAAGACAGTTTCAGTATCCAGCATCATGGTCTGGATTGCCTCAACCCCTTGTTCTTCACGCATTTTCTGTACCTGTTCAATGGTCACAGCATCTTTTTCACTCCACAATCCTGCACGAATCCGACGCAGCCCTGACAAAGTCGCAGGACAGCCCAATGCTTTACCAATGTCTTCCGCCAATACACGGATATAGGTTCCTTTGGAGCAGGCAACCTCGATTTCGTATTCGTTGTCACCTGTTTTGCCCAAATAGGAAATGGAATGAATCTCAATGGGGCGTGGCTTGCGTTCTACGGTTTTCCCCTGTCTGGCTGCTTTATAAAGAGGAACACCATTGATTTTGACAGCGGAATACATTGGTGGAATCTGCATTTGTTCGCCCTCAAAAGCGGGCAAAATTTCTTTCACCTGTTCTTCTTGAATCACAGCCTTGCTGCTGCACAGCACTTCACCTGTAATATCCCCTGTATCCGTTGAAATCCCAAACTTAATTTTTGCACGGTAGGCTTTTGTGTGGTTAAGCTGCAAGTCTACCGCTTTGGCACTTTGCCCCACAAACACAGGCAATACACCAGTTGCCATAGGGTCAAGGGTGCCCGAATGTCCCAATTTTCTTGTCTGCAAAATTCCGCGCAGTTTTGCAATCACATCAAAACTTGTCCATTCCTTTGGTTTGTCAATAATCAGGATTCCTTGCATAGTTCACGCTCCACCTCTGCAAGGATTGCCTGTTTTGCGTTGTCCAAACCGCCCATCAGTTCACAACCTGCTGCCATTTCATGTCCGCCGCCGCCCAAACGGGTGCAGATTGCACAAGCATCGACACCAGGCAAAGTGCGAACGCTGATTTTATAGCTGCCCGACGGCAATTGACGCAGGGTAATCCCCACCTCAACCCCTTCAATTTGACGGGGCAGGCTGGTCAAACCTTCCAAATCACTTGCTTCCACGCCAGTGCTTTCAATTTGCTCCCGTGTCATATAAATCATTGCACAGCGGTCATCAAAATGATACTCCAAATTAGAAAGTGCAATACTTTCAATGGCAAGTCTTGCACGACTTTTTGTTTCAAACAAAATAATATTCAGTTCGCGCACTCTTGCTCCGGCTTCCATCAATTTTGCTGCAACTTCATGGCAGCGGATGCTGGTGTTTCCAAATTGGAAACAACCTGTATCGGTGGAAATGCCGGTGTATAAACAATCTGCCAAACAGGTGTCAATCTCAACCCCCATTTTGCAAACCAGATCATAAATAATCTCCGCAGTTGCAGATGCGGAACCATCAAGATACAGCGCATCGGCATAACCTGAGTTTGAGGGATGGTGGTCGATGCACAAATCCACGCGTTCTGCATATTCCCGCACAGAATCTCCAAACAACTGAATACTTGCCACATCCACTGCAACAATATAGTTTGGTTCAAACTGTCCACGGAACAGTTCCATATTCATATAGCTGTACCGTTGCGGAATCAAATCCGCACACAGCACAGCCACATCTGTTTTGCCCAGCTTTTTCAGTGCATGATACAACGCACCTGCACTGCCCAAAGTGTCCCCGTCCGGATTTTTATGGCAAAGCAGCAAAATCTGCTCTGCTTTCAGCAAACGGCTTAAAACTTCGGTTAAGTCCAGCGTTTCACTCATCCGCCTGCTCCTCCTTATGAGCTTCCTTTTGGTGCAAATCTGCCAAAATTTGGTTGATATGTGCCGCATACACTGCACCATCGTCTGCTACAAATACAAATCTGGGTGCTTTTCGGATATGCATTCTGCGGCTGATTTCAGTACGAACATATCCAGCACCTTTGTTTAAAGCCTTCACTGCCTCAGCAGTTCCGCCCTCTTGCCCCATCATGCTCACATAAACCTTTGCCACATCCAAATCGGGGGTCACTTCCACTCGCATCACAGTCAAGAATCCCTGCAAACGGGGATCTTTCATGTTGGAGATAATAGAAATAACCTCTCGTTTCATGTCCTCGGCCAAACGCCCCTGATTTTTGTTTGCCATATTAACTCCTTTTTATCTTGGACAGCATCAAACATTTCATCCACTGTCCTTGGTAATGAGAGAAAATCTAACTGTAAAATTCTTGGGCAATGCTGCACTGTCATTTGTGCAGCACACCCTTCATTTTTCAAATTATAGATTAGTCACGATATTCTTCCATGATATATGCTTCGAGAATGTCGCCTTCCTTCAAATCGCTGAACTTCTCCAAGCTGATACCACATTCGTAGCCCTGTGCCACTTCTTTTACATCGTCTTTGAAACGGCGCAGACCGGCAATCTCATCATCAGCAACCACAATACCGTCACGCACAACACGCACTTTGGAATTGCGGGTAATTTTGCCGCCCTGCACATAGCTTCCAGCAACAACACCTACGCTGCTGATTTTGTAAACCTGACGAACTTCAGCATGACCCAGTTCAACCTCACGGATTTTGGGAGCCAGCATACCCTTCATTGCATCGGTAACATCGTTGATTGCGTCATAGATAACACGATACATTCGCATCTCAACTTCACACTGAGCAGCTTCTTCTTTTGCAACCGCATCAGGGCGAACATTGAATCCGATGATGATTGCACCACCGGCATTTGCCAGCATAACATCCGACTTGTTCACTGCGCCAACACCTGCATGAATAACCTTTACACGCACTTCTTCGTTGGACAATTTTTCAAGGCTCTGTTTCACAGCCTCAGCGCTGCCCTGTACATCAGCTTTTACGATAATATCCAGCTGTTTGCGTTCACCCTCTGCAATCTGGCTAAACAGGTTATCCAAAGTAACCTTTTGATAGTTGCGGAACTGCTGTTCTTTTGCCTCGGTTGCACGGCGGTCTGCCAACTCACGAGCCAAACGCTCATCTTCTACTGCATCAAACAAATCGCCTGCTACGGGAACTTCGGTCAGACCTGTAATTTCAACAGGAGTAGATGGGCCTGCTTCTTCGATGAATACACCCTTATCATTTTTCATGGTACGAACACGGCCAACAGCAGTACCGGCAATGATAACATCACCTTTACGCAGTGTACCCTTTTGAATCAGCAAGGTTGCGATGGTACCCTGACCTTTGTCCAAACGAGCCTCAATAACAGCACCCTTTGCACGACGGTTGGGGTTTGCTTTCAATTCTTTTACTTCTGCAACCAGATTGATGTTTTCCAGCAAGTCGCTGATGCCATCGCCGGTCAATGCAGAAACAGGCACGCAGATAACATCGCCGCCCCACTCCTCAGGAACTAGTTCATGTTGAGTGAGCTGCTCCATAACACGGCTTGGGTTTGCAGTTGGTTTATCCATTTTGTTGATTGCAACAATGATGGAAACGCCGGCAGCCTTTGCGTGGTTGATAGACTCGATGGTCTGGGGCATAATACCGTCATCTGCGGCAACAACCAGAACCGCAATATCGGTCAGGTTTGCACCACGGGCACGCATACTTGTAAATGCTTCGTGACCGGGGGTGTCCAGGAAGGTAATGGGCTTTCCATCAGCTATAATCTGGTACGCACCAATATGCTGGGTAATTCCGCCTGCTTCGCCTGCGGTAACATTACTTTTGCGAATTGCGTCCAAAATACTTGTCTTACCGTGGTCAACATGACCCATAACCACAACAACGGGAGGACGCTCCTGCAAATCCTCGTCCTTGTCCTCGTCCACTTCAAACAGACGCTCCTCAATGGTTACCTTAACTTCACGCTCTACCTTTGCACCCATTTCTTCTGCAACAATCGCAGCAGTGTCAAAGTCGATTACCTGACCGATGTTTGCCATAACACCCAAAGACATCAATTTCTTGATAACATTTGCAGCAGTTTGTTTCAGCAAAACAGCCAAATCGCCAACAGTGATTTCATCAGGAATGGTAACCTTCAGTTGTGCTTTACGAGCTTTTTCCAGCTGGATACGCTGCAAACGCTCTGCCTCGGTTTCACGACGCTTTTGGAACTGCTGACGGTTTTTGTTCTGCTTGTTGCCAAACTTTTGTTTGTTGCCAGCAGGCATTGGCTTTTTGCGGTTTTCCACCTGACGGGTTGCAGCCAAATCGTTGTATTTCTCGTTGAATTTGTCCATATTTACATCAACGCTGCGGGTGTCAACGGTAACAGTCACAGTTTCGCGTTTCAACACTGCGGGCTGAGGTGCAGAAGTGTTGTTTTCTGGCTTTTTGCGGTTTTTCTTTTGGGGAATCTCCACCACGCTACCATCTGCACGCTTCAAAATTTCGTTGTTTGCCTTTGCTTTGGAGTCATCGTTTGCTTTTGCCTTTGGGTTGTTTGCTTTTGCCTTTGGCTCGTTGTTTGCCTTTGGCTTAGACTCATTGTTTGTTTTTGCTTTAGGTTTTGACTTTTGTGCCTCTGGGTTCAAATATCCATCGAGATTTTTCTCGCTGTTCTGTGCAGTCAGACGGTCCATGAGATAGTTCATCTCTTTTTCACCCAAAACAGTGGTATGCTTTGCACTATCCTCACCCAGTTCTGCCAAAATGTCAGCAACTTTTTTGTTGGATACATTCAATTGTTTGGCTACATCGCCCAATTTATATTTAATTTCCATTGTACTCCTCCTTTTTTACCAAAAGCTTTCCCTTGCACAGTTTTGCAAGGTTGCTGTCTGTAACTGCAAATACGCCCGCTGGTTTTCGGGTGATGGAAGAAAGTTCGTCCATTGTCAGCGGAATTTCCAGACAGTCTACAAAATCTTCGCAATATTGCCTTACTCTTTGGGCAGTTTTTGGGGAAAGGTCTTGTGCTATAAACACAACAACCGCTTTCCCTGTAAAAACGCTATCTTTCACAGGGTCAAACCCAGTGGTCAGCGCCCCTGCTTTGCGGCACAATGAAAGTGCTGAAAGCAATCCGTTATTCTGCATTGCCATCCTCCCCATCACTCAACTGCTGCTCCAGCTGCCGATATACCTCGTCCGGCACTTGGCACTGAAAGCTGCGTTCAAACCGTTTTGCTTTTCTTGCCTTTGCCAGACACTCTGGATTGGGGCAGATATACGCACCCCTACCGGATTTTTTGCCGGTGAGGTCAAGGCTGATTTCGCCTTCGGCACTGCGCACAACACGCACCAGCTTTTTTTTCGGTTTTCCTTCTCCACAGCCGCTGCATCGGCGTATCGGGATTTTTTTCGGCTGCATGGTCAGCACTTCCTTTCTTGGGCAAAAAAATCAGTTCTCCTCAGCGGATTCCTCTTCTTCGCCATAATAACCGCTTTCGGGGCGGATATCAATGTTATACCCAGTCAGTCTTGCACACAAACGGGCATTTTGACCTTTGTTTCCGATTGCGAGACTCAACTGTTGGTCGGGAACAGTCACACGGCAAGCACGACTTTCCTCATCCAGAACTTCTACTTTCAACACTTTTGCAGGGGAGAGTGCAGCTGCAATAAAGATGGTGGGGTCTTCATTCCAAGGCACAACATCAATTTTCTCACCGCCCAGTTCTTCCACGATATTGCCAACACGGGCACCGTGGGAACCAATGCAGGCGCCAACAGGGTCAACATTGGGGTCTTTGCTTGCAACAGCGATTTTGGTGCGGACACCGGGCTCACGGCTGATGGCTTTGATTTCCACAGTTCCCTCAAAAATTTCAGGAACTTCCATTTCAAACATACGCTTTACCATGCCGGAATGGGTGCGGCTAATCAAAATACGAGGCCCACGCTCGGTGACAGTCACATCAGAGATATATACTTTCACATGCTGACCCTCAAAGAATTCATCATTGGGCAGCTGCTCATTTTTGGGCAGAATTGCTTCACCCTTGCCCATATCCAGTGAGACAATGCCTTTTTTGTCATCCACACGGGTAACAGTTGCAGTCACAAGTTCATGGGCTTTGCTCTGCATATCTGCATACAGCTGGCTGCGTTCTGCTTCACGGATGCCCTGACGAATCACATGTCTTGCAGTTTGTGCTGCAATGCGTCCAATTTCTTTTGTTTTCAATGGGGTGATTACACGGTCACCAATGTTGTATGTTTTGCGGCGTTCTTGTGCTTCTGCCAAACTCAATTGGGTGTGAGGGTTCACCACTTCTTCCACAACATCCTGCACAAGGCTCACACTAAACTTTGCAGTAACAGGGTCAATGTCAATCTGAACATTTTCGTCCTCTACATCATAGTCCTTTTTCACTGCAATCATCAGTGCATTTTTAATTTTTTCCAACAAATATTCGCCTGAAATGCCTCGTTCTTTTTCCAGTAAATTCAACGCCTCAAAAAATTCTGCATTCATTTTTCCGTTCATCCACACTTTCTGGTTATATTCTTAAAAAATTTTAAAACAAATCTTCGTCATCGCACAGCTTGACAAAGCTCGCTGCACTGCGTGCAAAACTTACCTCACCATCGGCAGTTTCCAAAACAACATTACCATCCTGCAAACCTTTTAAAATGCCCTCCAGTTCTCGGTTGCCCTGTTCGTTGGGGCGAATGAGTCTGGCGGCAATCTTTTGCCCTGCCAACACCTCAAAATGTTCCTCACGGGTGAGCTTTCTGCCCAGTCCGGGGCTGCCAACTTCCATAAAATAGCTTTGGTCAATGGGGTCTGCCTCATCAATCACAGGATTGATGGCACGGGTTGCTTCCTCGCAGGAAATCATATCCAGTCCACCCTGTTTGTCGATGTAAATTCTCAAAAACCAGTCCGGGCCTTCTTTTTCAAAACGCACATCCCACAGCGAAAGTCCCATATCTTCCACAATAGGTCGAACCAGTGTTTCCACCGTCTGCACGGTGTTCTGACCGCTTTTTCCTTTTGCCATCTGCAAACCTCCCAAAGAAACAAGAAAAGCGGACCTTTCGGCCCACTTTCCATTTACATTCTATCGTACACTATATACTATACCACAGCTTAGCAAAATATGCAAGCCATCCTAGTATTTGTTGGACTTTTGCTGGTTTTTCTGCAAATTCGGCTTTGTTTTCTGCACAAAAAGCCTAACAAAGAGTTTTTCCACAACCAAAAAACTAAGTGTTGCTGCAACAAATGCAGCCCCCCAGCACAAAAAATGGTATTGCAGCATCCAGTCTTTATCCCAAAGCTGGTTGGGCGGCACATCTCCCTGCCAAAAAGGAATGTGTGCCTGTTTCAGCCAGACTGCAATGCTCTGATGCCACAAATAGAAGCTGTAACTGATTGCTGACAAAAAGGCAATCACACCTGTTTTTTGGGCCGTTCCAAACCCCAAACAAAAGCAAAGGAGCAGCAAACCAAACAGCACCGCAAGAGGCATTCGATACAGCAATTGCCACCGCTGTCCATCTTCGCTTTGCAGCAGGCTATATTTGAGCAAGGCAAAAATCCCACCAAACACCGCCACCGAAAGCAAAAGGAAAACCCTGCCAAACCGTTTTTTGCAAAGGATTGCGATTTTTATGTACAACAGTGCCAAAACCATACCAAGCCCCAACACCCCGATAAACGCGGGAAGTCGATTGAATACCATCTGATATTGACTCCCGTTCAACCGGATTGCAAAGGCAGTGAACGCTACCTGTCCCAGCAGCATTGCGCCAAAAGTTCGCATTGGATAGCAATACATCAGCTTTGCCAAAACAGGAAATAACAGATAAAATCCAGCCAATACTCCCACCGTCCACAAAGAACCACCCAATTTTGTGAAGTAGTAGCTTTGCAGAAACCATGTGTGGGTCAAGGTGAGGTGTGCTGCCAAATCCAGTCCCAAACCTTGTGTCCATTGATTTTGAAACAGTGTCACCAGCAAATGCACTGCCACACAGGCAAAATATGCAGGCAAAATTCGCACCATACGGCGGCGATAAAATCCCTTTGGTTTTTGAAATTCCATCCCGTTTTCATGGTCAATGGCATAGGGCAGAAACAAACAAAACCCTGACAGCAAAATCATCATATCCACCCACACATACCCTGTACGTGGCAGTGGCTCAAGTTTCCCTGCACTCAACCAACTTTGCTGCCAAATATGGAACCATGCCACCAACATTGCTGCCAAAATACGAATCAAATCCACCCCCATAGGGCGTCTAAAATCATCTGTAATGTTGTTTTCAGTTTTGTTTATCATGTCATTGGGGATTAGAATACCTGTTTTTGATGATTGTTTTGTTGTAAAATCATACAATGAAATCACCTGCTGTAAAAACATCAAATTGAGGAAACTTTCCAACAACCATTGTATAATAATTTTTGATATTATCTATCTTCTAAAACTACTCAGAACAGTTTTCATTTTCGCATCACATTGAAAAGATGCAAATAATATAATGCAATGATTGATGCTATAATCGCATAAATCACCCGTTTGCCTATACTTTGGTCTGGTATGACTGTAATCAAAAGCACAAGCGATACCAAAGCAACCACAAAAACAAGAGAAACAGCGATTGCTATTAAAACGCGTATAGACTTTGGAATCTTGTTTGTTTGGGTTGCATCAATCAAACCTAAAAAGATTAGTTCATACAAAAAATCCATACATCATCATTCCTTTTCAGCAAATACAGCATTTCTAAAACAAAACAGTAAAAGCATTTTGTTTTAAAAATGCTTTTACTGCTGACTGAGCTTCAAATCAGAATGCCCATTCTCCATGCTCAAACAGCAAAACGGTTTCACCATTGCGGGTAGTTCCGGTGATGGTCATATCCTGACTGCCTATCATAACATCCTCATGGATTGCAGAATTGTTCAAGCCTTTTTCCAAAAGCTGCTCTGTGTTCATTTCAGTGCCGCCTTTGATATTGGTGGGATAGCCACGACCAAAGGCAATGTGACAGGCTGCATTTTCATCAAACAAAGTGTTATAGAACAGCACACCGCTTGTGCGAATGGGGCTGGAAGCGGGAACCAACGCAATTTCACCAATGCGTCGACTGCCGTCATCGCTGTCTAGCAGTTTGCCTAGCAAATCCTCGCCTTTTTCGGCAGTGTGAGAAATCACCTTGCCGTTTTCAAATACAACAGTAAAGTTTTCGATAATCTCACCATTGTAGACATAAGGACGGGTACTTTTTGCAATACCGTTCACCTTGTCTTTGTGGGGAGCGCAGAACACTTCTTCTGTGGGAATGTTTGCAATAAAAGGCACTTTGGTTTTGTGTGCCATCTCATTTGCACCTTCCCAAACAGCATCATCTGCCAAACCGACGGTCAGGTCGGTTCCGTTTTCACCTTTCAGATGGATACTTACCAAATCCAGCTCGTTCATACGGTCACGACGGGCTGCGGTGCGTGCTGTGTGGGTTTTCCATTCCTGCACAACATCAGTCTTCTCGTTCACACGGCAAACTTGGAAAATAGCAGCCCACAGTTTTTCCACTGCCTCATCCTCCGGAACATTGGGGAACACTTTTGTTGCCCATGCCACAGTAGGGATTGCAACAATACACCATTGAATCAAGCTGTTCATGGTATATTCCTGCCACTCTTTCAACGCTTTTCGCTGTGCAAGGTTTGCCTTTTGGATTTTTTCTCCGTCTAGACCCTTATAAATCTCAGGGTCACGCGCGATGATATTCAAAATGCAGACACTGCCTTCATCCTCGGCATAGTCCAAATAGCTGCGTAACTGCCACGGTTTCACATCACAGAGAACTTCTTCTTTGGTGTGCTCCATCTGCAAACGGCTGACTTTTTCGTCGTTGTATCGAACTTCAACCCGCTTTGCACCTGCTTCATAGCCTGCTTTTGCACAAGCCCGTGCAAACTCTGCACCATCCACGGGGCATTGAATGATAAAATTTTGTCCGGGCTGCACATTCACGCCAACCTTTACAGCAAATTCTGCATATTTCTGCATTAAAATCGGATTCATGGGTTCATCTCCCTTTCTTAATAAAAATATCCATATAATTTAACGATTATATGCACTTGGTTTTGTATTGGCACAAAGCCTGACAAACAATTTGTCAGGCTTTGTCACTTGCAAATTTCACAGACTGTCTATCTGTTTTCTTTTGTCTTTTAGAAAGCAATTTTCTTCTGAATGTATGCTTCCAGTTCACTGATAGGAATACGCACCTGCTCCATAGTATCACGGTCACGCACAGTCACACAGTTGTCGGCAGGTGTGGTGTCGTCCCCAACAGTTTGGAAGTCAACGGTTACACACAAAGGAGTGCCGATTTCGTCCTGACGGCGATAACGCTTGCCAATGGAACCGGTTTCATCATAATCAACCATCATTATTTTGCTCAATTGCTGCCAAATTTCGGTGGCTTTGTCACCCAACTTTTTGCTCAATGGCAAAATTGCAGCCTTGTAAGGAGCCAATGCCGGATGCAAATGCATCACAACACGCTTGTCCTCTTTGCCTTTTTCATCCATCAAAGTTTCCTCATCGTATGCACCGCACAAGAATGCCAATGCTACACGGTCAGCACCCAAAGAAGGTTCAACAACATAAGGCACATAATGGGTGTTGGTTTCGGGGTCAAAGTAATCCTGCACCTTGCCGGATTGGTCATTGTGTCTACCCAAATCGTAGTCGGTACGGTCAGCAATGCCCCACAACTCGCCCCAACCAAATGGGAACAGATATTCAATATCGGTGGTTGCTTTGGAATAGAAGCTCAGTTCTTCCGGCTCATGGTCACGCAGACGCATATCTTCGGGGTTCATGCCCAAATCCAGCAACCAGTTTTTGCAGTAATCTTTCCAGTATGCAAACCACTCTAAATCGGTGCCGGGCTTGCAGAAAAATTCACATTCCATCTGCTCAAACTCACGGGTACGGAAAGTAAAGTTACCGGGAGTAATCTCATTTCGGAAGGACTTACCAATCTGGCAGATACCAAAAGGCAGTTTGCGGCGAGTGGTACGCTGTACATTTGCAAAGTTCACAAAAATACCCTGTGCAGTTTCAGGGCGCAGATACACTTCGTTTTTTGCATCTTCGGTTACGCCCATAAAGGTTTTAAACATCAGGTTAAATTTGCGAATATCAGTAAAGTTTGCTTTGCCACATTCAGGGCAAACAATGCCGTTATCACGGATATAATCCATCATTTGCTCATTGGTCAAGCCTTCTGCGTGTCCGCCGTGGTCTTCAATCAGTTTGTCTGCACGGAAACGGGCTTTACACTCTTTGCAGTCCATCAATGGGTCAGAGAAGCTGGCAACATGCCCGGTTGCAACCCATGTTTCAGGGTTCATGATGATGGCGGAATCCAATCCCACATTATATGGAGATTCCTGCACAAATTTTTTCCACCATGCTTTTTTTACATTGTTTTTGAACTCAACACCCAGAGGGCCGTAATCCCAACTGTTTGCAAGTCCGCCATAGATTTCACTTCCGGCATAGATAAAGCCCCTGTTTTTACACAAGGAAATAATTTGTTCCATTGTTTTTTCGCTGTTTTTCATGTCCGTTCCTCATTTCGGTTTATTGAATATTCTTTGCTTAATCGCAAGCAAAAAACAGATATGCGATTCTTTTATAATAAAGCACACCTTACCGAAAGTCAATCACCCATCGCCTGATAATAAACCGCATACGGTATATTGTCTTGATTCTTCATTTGATTTAATCCAAATGCTTCCACAAATAGTCCAACAGATTTTCTGCCACAAATTGCGTTTATTCATCCAGTTCTTCTTTGATGTCTTCACCTTCTTCAAAGTCGAACAGTGTTTCATATTCAAACTCTTTTTTAGCAATTCCCATTTTTACAATGCTGGCAGAAAAATCGCTGCCAATCATCAAAATATCTTCATCACATTCGTCTGTATCGTCGCTCAAAAAACGAATATGCTTATCCACCCAAATATCAGAGGTTTCAAACAAAGGGCAATTATGGGCAAACCGCATAAATTCCCGATGTACTTTTGGCAATTCTGTTTGCTTTTCTTCTTCAAAATCGCTAATCCATTCGTCTCCAACAGGGTCATCATAGCCCAGTAAATTCAAAATTTCTACTGCTAACGACTGATATTTCATTGTGACACTTCTCCTTTGCTTTTATTTGAATGAATTGATACTCAAATTCTATACTATTATAAGAGAATCTGTCAATATCTTTTTGCCATAAAACAGTAGTTTTTTGGAAAAAATCAGCTTATACAGGTGCTTTTTGCATTCGCATCACCTGCACAGTCACATCATCGGGGTGTCCTGCCACACAAGCAGCCGCTTGTTTTGCCAACTTTTGTGCCAGCTTATCAGGCGGAAACTCCCAAAACGCTGCCAATTGTGCCTCCATCCATTCTTCTCCTGCATTCAACGCTCCATCACTGCAAAGAACCAATACATCCCGCTCATATAATGTGATGTTGTGACATCCCCCTATCACACCGCCCAAAATTCCAACCGGCAAACTGCTGCCCTCCAAACGGCGCACCTTGCCCTGACGCACCAAAAAACTGGCTGCTCCCCCTGCTTTGAATAGCTTTAGTTGACCAGTATACAAATCAATGCTTGCCACATCTAGTGCCGCTGCCGAATCCTCGTCACTTTTCAATTCCAATGCCACATTCACCAACCTTGCAGCTTGGTCTCCCGCAAAGCCTGCCTGTACCAAACGAGCAGTCAAACTGGCAGCCAATGCGCCATCCAAAGCAGCAGGTTTGCCTGTACCCATTCCATCGCACAAAATCAAATGCAGATTGCCTTGTGTATCGCAAAAATGCTCTGCATGGTCGCCACAAAATTCCCCGGCTTTTGCTGACAGAGAACACTCTGCACAAACAGGGGAATAAAGTGCTTTTTCTCCAAAATCCATCTGAGTGAATGCTCCGTCAGTGGTAACTCTTGGCAGTTCAAACAAGGTTTTGCAGCATTGCCCCATCTCCTGTGTCAGTTGTTCCTGTTCTTCTATATCCAAAACAGTGCGCCGAATCAAAACCATCGCTCTCACTCTTCCCATTCGGTCGCTCAAAACCGTGACACGAACGGGCGAAAGACCCAATTCCCATAAAAGTTCTGTTACTCTTTTTTGTGCGGATTCGTTTTCTGCTTCTCCTGCTCCAAGCTGACTGCCAATGGATGCCAACGCCCCTGCTACTGCCCCAAACTGTTCACACAACGCTGCACGCATTGCCTTGCTTTGTGCTGCGGCTGCCCGCCTGCCTTGCAGCAAGGCATAGCTTCTCCCCAAGCTGTCACATAATGCCGCTGGCTGTTGGCAGCGAGCAAGGTCATAGGGCATTTTTTCAATGGGAATATTCCCATATTCCTCCAAATAGGGTTTCAGCTTCCACAATCCCTCCACTGTTTCGCTGAAATACTCCCCCCAACATTCATTTTTTCGTCCGCAATGGCGACAGACTTGCTCTGATGTACGGTCGATGACCCAATTGTATCCTTCTCCTGGAGCCGGCAAACGCTCCACAACCTGCTGCACTGTTTCCCCCACCGCTTCCAATGCCGATGCCAATGCAGAAAGTCTCAATGCTGCTTGAAAATCTGTGTTATCCATTTTGGGCGGTGTGGGTGCAACTGCCATCCATTGACGAGGAACAGCCAAAAACAGAACAGACGCCAGTGCACTGCTGAGAATCATCCCAACTGCCGCTATTGCGTTTGGGGCTGCCGCACCTCCCAAACAGCCTGCCGTAAAATAAATTAACGCCATACCGCCCCGTTCCCCCGGCAAAAAACCCGCTGCTAAAGCTCCTGCCGCAACAAATGCCCCTGCAAAAGCATTTTGTGGGTTGCTTGCGGCGATTGCGGCAGCCGCTGCAATTGCCGCTGGCAGCATCCGTGTTCTTCTTGCTCTCCAGCCTTCTATCATTAAAAAAACAGGGGGAATCACCCATGCAGCTTCTATCACCCCCAGCCGAAAAGCACTTAATGCGGCTGTCATTGCGCCAAAAACGACCAAACTGCCCAGTTCTTTTCCCGGAGTTCCAATGGGAAACGACCAAACTGCCCACACTGCCGCCGAAAGCCCACAGCACAAAATAGCTTCACTGGCAGCAAACAGCATTTGCGCTGGCTGGCTCACCTTTGCAACTGTGAGCAGAATTTGAATCAAAGTCAAAGTTCCTCCCCCTGCAATAACAGATGGCAGAACACTGGTTTTATGTTCCAATCTCCCTTGAGCAAACAAACGGATTGCGACCACTGCAGCAATCGCCCCCAAATATCTGGCACTTTCGGTTGTGGGCAAGCTAAGGGCATATCCCACCGCTGCTCCTGCCGCTGACAACAACGCATAGGGGGCATTCATTCCCATTGCTAATGCCAACCCAAAAGGATGCATTCCATTCAACAATTGCCCAAAGGCTGCTAATGCTCCAATCACCACCCAAATTGCCGAAGCTGCAAAGGGATTTTTAATCTGAAGTGATAAGGTTTGTTTTTTCGTTTTATCGTTTATTTTTGTTGTCATGGCTTGTCCACTTCCTTTCTCTAACAGCATACCTTTGTTTTTATGCGAAAGCTGCCAAAACAGGTGTTTCGTCTGAAAAAGCATTTGTTTTAAAGTTCTCTGCTGAATCTGTGCAATAATCCATCGTTTCGCCGTTGCGAAATTGTACCAACTGTGGTATCATATATCTTAAATTTACCGCCTTTGGCAAAGGAGAGAAAATTATGGAAGTTTCTGCGAAAAAGCGTATTCTCAGTGGCATTCAGCCCACTGGCACTTTTACATTGGGCAATTATATTGGTGCAGTTCGCAACTGGGGATTGCTCCAGCAGGAATACGAATGCCTTTATATGATTGCAAATATGCACGCAATCACAGTTCGGCAGACCCCTGCCGACCTGCGCCGTCAAACCAGAGAAGCAGCTGCTTTGCTGCTTGCCTGCGGCATTGACCCCAAACAGAGCATTTTGTTTGTGCAAAGTCATGTTCCCGCACATGCGGAACTTTCTTGGGTTCTCTCCTGCAACACACAGTTTGGTGAACTTTCTCGCATGACACAATTTAAAGATAAAAGTTTGCGTCATGCAGACAATGTGAATGCTGGCTTGTTCACCTATCCTGTTTTGATGGCAGCCGATATTTTGGTTTATAACGCTGACCTTGTTCCTGTTGGTGCTGACCAAAAGCAGCATTTGGAACTTGCACGAAACATTGCAGGTCGCTTCAATAACAATTACAGCGATACCTTCACTGTCCCTGAACCATACATCCCAAAAACAGGCGCAAGAATTATGAGCCTGCAAGAGCCTGAGAAAAAAATGAGCAAGTCCGACACAAATGTAAACAGCTTTGTTTTGATGTTGGATGACCCTGACACCATTCGCCGCAAATTCAAGCGTGCGGTAACTGACAGCGATGGCAAGGTATATGCAGATGAGGCAAAGCCCGGTGTAACCAATTTGATGACAATCTACGGTGTGTTTACAGGCAAAGACTTTGATGCAATCCAAGCTGAATTTGATGGCAAGGGATATGGCGAACTAAAAGCTGCTGCTGCTGAAAGTGTTATTGCAGCATTTGAGCCTATCCAGCAGGAGTATAAACGCATTTTGGATGACAAAACCTATTTAGACGATGTTTTGAAAGATGGGGCACAGCGTGCAGCACACATTGCCGCAAAAACCTGTTCAAAAGTTTATAAAAAAGTCGGATTTTTACAGCTGTAATCAAATAATCAACTTTAAAAAATAAAAAATTTCTTTTTTAAAGAAAAGGGCGCAAAGAATTTTCAAATTATTCTTTGTGCCCTTATTATTTTTTAATACTGCTGGTTTTTACAACTTTTTAAAACAACTTTTATAAAAAAACAAGATATAACATTCTTTTTTAAAGATTGACAATTTATTTTTACTTTTGTATACTTTGAATTATTATAAATTCCCCTATAATTAAGGAGATTCCTTTTATGAAATCCACAGGTATTGTAAGAAAAGTCGACCATCTAGGGCGAATTGTTTTGCCAATCGAGTTGCGTCGTGTGCTAGATCTTGACAAAGATTCTGCTTTAGAAATTTATGTTGAAAATGACACAATTGTTTTGCGCAAATACGAGCCAACCTGCATTTTTTGCAAAAGTTCTGAAGGTGTAAAACAATATAAAGACCGCAACATTTGTGCTGCCTGTCGACAAAAAATTGGTGAATTGGAAAAATAAACTTGTACAAACAAAAATGGAGTGTATCAAATGATACACTCCATTTTTCAACCCATTTTGCTGTTATTGTTAAAACCATCTGATTTAAGGTATGCTGCAAAAAATTCTCCATAACACTCTGCTGTTTCATTTCTTTGATTCATCTCAAATATTTATTTTTACAATTTGAGTTTATGAAGAGATTTTTTATTCTAAAATATTATCCTCACAAAGTTTAATCAAATTCAACAGGCTTGTGGAATAGACGGGATATTCTTTTGAAATGCTTTCGGTTGTCATAGCAAACATTGCGGTGTCTTTCATTCCGCTTCTGGTTTCGGTGGATTCGCCCGCAAGAATCGCCTCCACATTTGCTTCTGCCCGCAGCATGGCAGCTGTTGAATACCCATTGCTGATTCCTTTGGGCAACCGGAACATACTGTCCGCATTTTTGGAATTGGAGGAATAAATCAAACGGAACATTTTATATACTGCAATCATTAAATAGTTGCTTATTTCTGTCACCAGCCCTTTGTCTGCACAGACAACCAATTTATCATACAACACACTTAACGAATGTAAAATCAATTTTTTATTCATAACAGGCAAAACGCTTCCACGGAATTTGCTGTCGTTACGAGTTTCTGTTTCAGGCAAATCTTCTATATTCAAGGTCAGCCCATTGCGGTCAGCACTTCTTCCCAGCAGATAGTCACAGGACACATTGTAATAGTCAGCAACACGCACCACAAATTCCAGTCCACATTCCCGGATTCCTTTTTCATAATGAGACAGTAACGCTTGTGACACCCCCAAATCAGCAGCTGCCTGTTTTTGTGTAATTCCACGCTCTTTGCGCAGCAAGGTAATCATCCGGTTAAAATCGGAAGTCATGGTTCGATTCTCCTTTATACGATTTTATTATAAAAACTCAACTGTTTAATTTACGTGTTGTAAATTATATACCAACAAAAACATTTTGTAAATATCAAAAAACGACATATTTTCCTTTGTTTTTGTACACAAAAACCACTTTATTGGATTACTAACAAGATATAGACTGTTTTCGCTGTATCTTCTCTAAATATGGTGTTTACATTCCTTTGAAATTGCGATAAAATTTCAAAGGAAAACTTTTTATTTTTTCGATTTGTCCTTTAGAAAGGGGGCTTTTTTATGAAAAACTACACTTTATACCTCATCCGTCATGGTATCACCCGTGCCAATTTAGAAGGCATTTATGCTGGTGGCGGAACCGACATTCCTTTGTGCGAAGAAGGCAAACACGACCTTCAATCCTTTGCTTCTCAGTTTGATTATCCTTCTGTCAGCACTGTTTTTGTTTCTCCGTTACAGCGTGCACAGCAAACCGCCAGCATCCTTTTCCCCTCTGCCAAACAACTGGAAATTCACGACCTACGCGAAAGCCATTTTGGCGAATTTGAGGGCAGAACCTTTTCCGACCTCAAAAATGACCCTCACTTTCAGCTATGGATGAATCCACAAAAAAAATACCAGCCTGTTGGGGGAGAATCTGCCGAAACATTCCACAACAGATGCAGTAAAACCTTTATGGGAATGTTTGAATATATGATAAAATCCGATATTCAGCAGGCAGCTTGTGTTACACATGGTGGAGTAATTATGAGTATGCTTGCCCAAAATGCTTTGCCTCGTCGCAGCCCCGAACTGTGGATGGCAGACCCGGGCTGCGGCTATCAACTGGAAACCAATGTTACTATGTGGATGCGTGATAATTTGGCAGAAGCAGTGCGAATTGTTCCGTTTGGCTATTTGGAAAAAGAGGAATCAAAATAATTTTTGTTTTTAGAAATATTCAAGGTACTGTCTAAAAGCAAAGATTTTTAAGCATTTCATCTACCTGCTGTCACTGCAAAATCCTATCAATTTCTTCATTTTAGATATATCCCTAAACAAAAAAATCTGTCAGCTTTGGATTTTATTCCAAAATTGACAGATTTTTTGTTTATACTATCCGTTTATGCCTGAGCTGGTTCTCCGAATGATTCAGCTTCTACCACTGGGACAGATTCTCCTGTTGGCGCAGGGGTTGCGGACGGTACTGGAGTTGCTGTTGGGGAAGCCACTGGTGGGTTGACTGCACTTCCATCCAAAAGCTGTGTTCCTCCCACAGTCAGACTTTCGCCGGCAGTCCCACTCAAAAAGCCGAGATAGGTTTTTCCAGTGCGCACATTGAGTTTATTTCCCTCGGTGTCAAACAGCTCCAATGGCTGTTTTGGGTCAGCTTTTTTCCAAATAATTGACTGCATTTTCCCACCTGAAATCCACCAGCCATTTCCACCCGAAAGGTTGAAATCAGTATGCACATCATCAGGCTTTAAAAAACTCTCGCATCGCAGCAGCACAATATTATCAAACGCAAGCTGTGTCTGATTATTTGCATCTATATGCGGCAAATTGTCATAGCTTGTTTTAAGATAAGTTCCACTTTCCGGATGATAGGAAAACCCTGATTGTGCTGCAAAAGAATAACTCACTTGAATGTCTGCTGCATCATTTTGTGCAGGAACAGCCCCATCTTTAAAGGCAAACAAAGGAAACATTGTTCCATCTGTCACAATATTTTTAGCTGCCATACCATTCTGGATGGCTTGTCCCTGTGTATACCAACAATGTTCCCGTCCCATTTTCTTGCCTGCTGCATCTCGCACCACAGCACGGTCTTTGTCAAAATCAAAGGTGGTGACACCCAAAGACAAGCCGTCCACAGTTTGCCAATTGTAATAATTCAAAAAATTATACCCAAAATTGCTTGCACCAATATGTACAGGAATTGCATTCAGCGGCATTGCCAACTGCAAAAACATATCCCGTACACTGCGCACAGGGCCAACTTTTTCTATGTCCTGTGCTTGGTTATAAAGGCACATCAAGCGAGTGATTCCGCCTTCTGTAATGGCTTCCACAACCACTTGCGCTCCACCCACTCCCCATTGAGGATAGGCTGCCCGTGTATTATCCACCATAACAGCAATGGGGCGTGGAGATTGCTGTATTCCTTCTGCCAAAGGCAACCCTGTCAGTGCAAATGCGTTGGTTTGCACCTGTGCTTCAATCATTGGCTGCTTTGTGTCCTGTGTTTGCGAGGTGCTTTGCTGCACTACCGATTGTGAGCTGGATGCGGTTTTGTCTCCACAAGCCGTTAAGACAACAGCGCAGAGAAGTGGAATCAAAAACTGTCTCTTTTTCAAAATATCATTCCTCCCTGCTTTTCCGCTGTATTTTGTTTATTCTGCATCAGATGATTCTGCTGCTGCATCGGGGGCTACAAAATTGATTGCTTCATCAATATCTACCACAGTCACATAGCTTGTTCCGCAGTTGATTTGAACGGGAGTTTCGGTTCCGTCGCCCGAAACAATCCGCAAAACATTCAAATCGTTGCCCTTCATCCAACGGATTTTTTCATATCGTCCACCATTATAGTAATAACCAACACCACCATCATTGTAAGCAACATACTGCAAGTCTTTTGCTTCATGCCCGGGATAGGTGTGAATATCGGTAAACAGCACCAAAACATTGTCAAAATTCAGTTGTTTGCCATTGTTTTCATCTTTTGTGGCAGTATATCCATTGGAACCATATTGGCTCATCAAATATTTGTTAGTGGAAGCATCATAGTCCATTTTGGTGCGATAGCTGTTGGAATGAATGATTTCTACATGTTCTGCTGCCCCGCCTTCCAGAACACGGGCAGGCTCATTATAATTTACAAAATCAAAAATTCCACTGTTGTAGGTACGGCGGTCATCAGTTCCCAAGCTTTGCACTGTCTGGGCAATTTGCTTGCCATCGGTATAGGCAGTATGCTCAAGACTATATCCTTGAGAAAGACGGTTTTTATCACGCCAGAACATATTAGAAGATTTGTTTGCATCATAGTTCCATTTGCTGTAATCATAATCTGCAACATATTGCTTTTGCACAACACTTTCACCAATGTGTACATACAAAGGCTGGAACGGAAGAATCAAGCGGAAGAACTGGTCACGGGCAGAACGAATAGGCCCAACTGTTGGGATTGTGTGGTAATCCTCATACATTGCCATAAAACGGGTAATTCCACCTTCTACCTTGATTTCGTACAGCACCTTTGCATCCGAAAGTCCACGCTGTGGGCGGCATGCTTTGATGTTGTTGACCATAACAGCTGTCAAACGCTGTCCTTCGGGATAGCTTGCATCTTTTTCAAATCCGGTCAATGGATTTGGCTGATATGGTTCGGGGGTAGCAGTTGGTTCCGGGGTTTTTTCCACCTGAGAAGATTGTGTATTGGGGGTTGTTTCGGAGTTAGATTGCTCAGATTTTCCACATCCTGCAAACATTCCCATTATTACAGCGCAAATTGCAACAGTTGATACAAATCGTTTCATCATTATCACTCCAACATTTTAATCTATCCAAAAGCCACAAAAGGGCATTCGATTTTTATAAATTTCAGGATATTTCCAAAAATAACACCTTAATATAAAGGTTTGTAGTCAAATTTTATTTTAAACCTTTTGTAATAAATTGTAAAGTTATTTTTAATCGGGCAAAATAATTTCTTCATCGGGATTGCTTTCCATCTGCCCCAATTTTGCCTCGTTAATGCTGAAATTTTCAATTTGGTCGTTTCCAACAATGGCTACATAGGTGCTTCCTGGGTTAATTTTCACATTTGTTTCGTTTCCCTCAGCATCCAAAATCTGCAAAGGCTGTTCCGGCTTGCCCTTTTTCCAGCGAATTTTTTCATACTGTCCATTGCAAAAATAGTACCCTGTTCCACCCCAGTCATACTGTACATGTGCCAAAATACCGTCAGGATATTTGTTGATTTCACCAAACAGAACCAATACATTATCCACTGCTAATTGACTGTTGGTTCCTGCATCCATTTGAGGCTCTTCAAATTGATATTTATAATATTGTCCGTCACGGTATTCAAAACTGGAGGTTGAATATCCGGAAAAACGCACATAAACTTTTTGAGCATCTCCGCCCAAAAGCTGACGCTTTGGCTGGTCGTATGGAACAAAATCAAACACTGGCTTTGGCTCATACCCACTAGAATCCATGTTAAACTCTTTGATTGCTCGTGCAAAATTTTCTCCATCAGTAAAAACGCAGTGTTCTTGACCGGTGGTTTGGCGGCGTTCTGCATCAATCCAATAGAAGTTTCTGTATTTTCCATCAATTTCTTTGATATTTGTCCATTTATAAGTATCCAGCATTTGCTCTGCATAGGTCGAAGCACCAATGTGTGCATACAATGCACCCATTGGAAACATCAGTTGGACATGCTGGTCACGGGCAGAACGCACAGGGCCAACGGCTGGCATTTTTTTATAGTCCCGATAGACTGCCATAATGCGTGTAATTCCACCCTCGGTGACAACCTCATACAGCAAATCTGCATCATTCAAGCCTTTTTGAGGCAGTGCCGCTTTAATATTGCTAATCATAACTGCAGCCGGACGCTGCCCTTCTGGGTAATCCTCTGCTTTTTGCAGTCCTGTCAAAGGGTCTGCCGTATTAACCGTTTGTGTTGATTGTGTTGTATTTGAAGAATTTGGCATTTCATTCGTCTGTGAAGAAGGTGTGTCATCCTTTGACAAACTACACCCTGTCAACATACTGAAAATTATTGCACTTACTGACAAAATGGCATATATCCTCTTTTTATTCATGTTACTACCCATACCTTCTTCCCTTTTTATCAATTACAAGGACGGAACTGCTTGTCCCTCCAACAATAATACGGTTTATATGGCTTATTTGTTTCAATAAAAAATAAATATTTTTATTTTAAAGAATCCCTGTCAATTTGACAGGGATTCTTTAAAACCAGTCTATCTTACCATTATTCCGAAAGCAACTCATCCAACTCGTCAATCAAAGAATTGAACAAAGCCAATGCTTCATGAACAGGCTTTGGTGTACGCATATCAACACCTGCACCTTGCAGCAAAGAAATGGGGTCTTTACTGCATCCGCCACTCAAAAAGCCCAGATAATCTTTGACAGCCGGCTCGCCCTCTTTCAGAATACGCTCACTCAATGCCATTGCAGCAGAGAATCCGGTTGCATACTGGAACACATAGAAATTGTAATAGAAGTGTGGAATACGCTCCCATTCAAAGTCAATTTCTTGGTCTACCACAACATCAGGGCCATAATATTGTACATTCAGCTCATGATACAGCTTGTTGAGCATTTCACTGGTCAATGCCTCACCGCGCTCGCTTGCCTGATTGATAAGCATTTCAAACTCAGCAAACATTGTTTGGCGATACAAGGTTGTACGGAACTGCTCCAGGAAGTAGTTGATTAAATATGCACGAACCTTTTTATCTGTGGTTTCTTTCAGCAGGCTTTGCATCAGCAATGCTTCGTTGCAGGTAGAAGCAACTTCTGCTACAAAAATCACATAATTTGCATCAACAGGGGTCTGGGTTCGATTGGACAGATAGGAATGAATTGCATGGCCCATCTCATGTGCAAGAGTGAACTCGCTGTTCAATGTATCTTTGTGATTGAGCAAAACAAAGGGATGAACACGATGTCCCGCAGAGTATGCGCCGCTGCGTTTGCCCTGATTCTCATAGACATCCAGCCACCGGTTTTCAAAGCCTTCTTTCAAAATGGCTTGATACTCATCACCCAACACAGCAACAGCCTTCATAACATTTTCTTTTGCCTGCTCAAAGGTGACAGTTACATCTGCTTCAGCAACAATTGGGGTGTACAAATCATACATGTGCAGTTCATCCACACCCAGCAGCTTTTTGCGCAGTGCCATATATTTGTGCAGATAGGGCAAATCCTCATGCACCGCCTGAATCAGATTGTCATACACTTCAACAGGTACATTGGTAGCATCCAAAGATGCTTCCAATGTGGAGTTATATTTGCGTGCTTTTGCAAAAAATTTCAGTTGGTTCACCTGAGCTGCCAATGCACTTGCAGTGGTGTTTTTTACACCTGCATAGGTGTGATAGAGGCTTTCAAATGCCGCTTTGCGCACATCGCGGTCTGGGCTTTCCATCAAAGAAATAAAGCTGCCGTTGGTAACCTGCAATTCTTCGCCCTGTGCATTTTTGATGCTGGGGAAGGTCAAATCGGCATTGTCTAGCATAGAATGAATCACTTCGGGGCTTTCTGCCATTTCCCCTGCTGCTGCCAGCAAACGCTCCTCTGCTGCGGACAAAACATGGTCTTTCATGCGGCGGCTGTCTGCGATGCTGCGACGATACCGCTCCAACTCAGGACACTGGGTATAGTAGCCCGCTAATGTATCATCTTCAATTGCCATGATTTCAGGAGTGGAAAAAGCAATCTTTCCGCTACATTCTACTGCTGCAGCAGTAACCTGTGCCACCAATGCCTGGCTTGCAGAATTTGTGGTATCTTCATCTTTTTTGCAGCTTGCATAACCACTTGTGCTACGCAAAATTTCTCCGATTTCTTCTTCCAAAGTGCAATATTCCAGCAACGCCTTTGCATTGTTCAGTTTGCCTTGATAGCTTGCTGCTTTGTCTGCCAATTCGGATGCTTTTTTCAAATCTACATTCCATGCTTCCAAGCTGGGATATAAATCTTCCAATGCCCAAGTATTTTGTACTTCAACTTCTGCACGGGTAGGAATTTTTTGTTGTGCCATTTCCATCGCTCCTTTTTATAAAAAATAAATAGTTTCTGTTCTGAAAATGCTGTTAAGTGTTCCGAATAAAGCCATATTTGGCTGAATGGTTTTAAAAAACAGTATTTGTTGTTATTGTATCACTCTTTTTTGTAAAAATCAAAGAAATCCTTGCCTGATTTCAAGTATTTTTAACACAGCAAATAGTGGTTATGAAAAAAGAAAAAAATTCCGATGGTTCAGATAACCCTAATTTGTTCTTTCAATTTTAATATCACTCACCCGTTTTCCCAAACTTCTCAGCCAGCTGCCGATTCCTTTGCCATATACAAAAGCATCCACCTGCCAGCCATCTTCGATGGGCAGATATTCTGCATGGGGCAATTTTTCTTTTACAGTAAGAATGGAATTTGCATGATATAAAAAACGAATGTGATATTCTTCGCCGCCTGCAACCGAAACCACCTTTTCCCGAATCTCTTTTTGCTGCTGAATCTGGTAGGATTGTGCTTCGTGCAACGGTTCGATTTTATTGATTCGGTCAATTCGATACAATGCCACAGCATTATATTCAATGCCAATATCGGTCTGTGCTACCAGAAAAAACCGTTTTTCACGCATTACAACTGTTTGCGGCAAAACAACACACTCAATTTCTTCGCTGTTTTCTGTGCGGCAATAGTTCAGTTTAACCCACTGTTGTTCTTTGATGATTTTTTCCACTTGGCACAGCATTGCTCCAATTGGTTTTTTATAAATTGGTGGCTGATAGCAGATTTTCTCTTGATTCAAAAACTGTTCCACTTCTTGCCTATCCTCATTGTCTGTCATCAGTGTAACCATTTTTTCCAAAATAGGAAAGAGTTTTTGTGGCAGAATCGCTCCACTTTCAAAAACAGTTTTTAAAATTGGAAGTATTTCCTGAATCTGCAATTTTTCTTGTCCAAATTGCTGCAAATAATATTCTTTTCTTTTTTTATCGTACAGCAGAGTTCCTGCCCCTTCACTTTCCAAAAAAGAGTTTATGCTTTCCATATCTCGCTGGATGCTTTTTTCAGTCACATCATATTTTTCTACAAGTTCTGCCTTTGTGAGATAGTTTCCACCCAAAAGCATTTTATAAATCCACAACACCCTATGATTTTTACTCAAATAGGTGTCCTCCTTTGCTTTTCCTGATTCTGTTTTTTTATTATAGCAAACGAATTTTAAGGATTCAATAAAACAACCACTGAATTATTTTTATTTCGTTTATTTTATGGTTGTTTCTTCTAAGAAAAACAGACCAATCCATACATTGGTCTGTTTTTCTGTTATACGCAATTTATCAGTGTGCTTTTTCCACAAAAAGCCGCAATCCCGCTGCATCCGCATCCACTGTCAAAGTATCTCCTTCGGAGGGTTCGCCTCGAATGATGCTTTTTGCAATCAAAGTTTCCACCTTGCTTTGAATATACCGTTTTAAGGGTCTTGCACCATAAACGGGGTCATATCCGTTTTCAATGATATAATCTTTTGCATTGTCTGTAATTTTTAGTGACAATTGCTTTTCTGCCAAACGATTATGAAGTTTTTTAAGCAGCAATTCTACCACACCGCCGATTTCCTCTTTGCCCAGCGGTTTGTATACAACAATCTCGTCCAAACGGTTCAAAAACTCGGGGCGGAAACTTTGTTTCAGCAATGTGTCCACTGCATTTCGTGCTTGTGCGCTGACTTCTCCGTTTTGGATTCCATCCAAAATATATTGGCTGCCCAAATTGCTTGTCAAAATCAAGATGGTATTTTTAAAATCAACGGTTCTACCCTGACTGTCTGTAATGCGTCCATCGTCCAGCACTTGCAACAAAACATTGAATACATCTGGATGTGCTTTTTCGATTTCATCAAACAAAACAACACTATATGGTTTGCGACGCACTGCCTCTGTCAGCTGACCACCTTCTTCATATCCCACATATCCCGGAGGCGCTCCAATCAAGCGGCTGACCGAATATTTCTCCATATATTCGCTCATATCAATACGCACCATGTTTTTCTCATCATCAAACAGACATTCTGCCAATGCCTTTGCCAGTTCTGTTTTACCAACACCGGTTGGGCCGAGGAACAAAAAGCTACCAATGGGACGATTTTCGTCTTGGATTCCTGCACGGCTTCTCAAAATTGCTTCTGCAACCTTTTCAACTGCCTCATCCTGTCCAATGACACGCTGATGCAAAACATCTTCCAGATGCAGCAGCTTCTCACGCTCACTTTCCATCAAGCGTGCAACAGGAATTCCTGTCCAGCGCGCAATGATGCGTGCAATTTCTTCTTCGGTCACACGGTCATGCAGCAAAGTCTGTTCTTTTTCTGTTGTTTCTGCAATCTTTTCCTGTTCTTCCAGTTCTCGCTGCAATTTTGGCAGTTTGCCATATTTCAGTTCTGCTGCACGATTCAGGTCATAGTCACGCTCTGCTTTTTCAATTTGATTGCTAATTTGCTCAATTTCCTCACGCAGCTTCTGTACCTTGCCAATGGAATTTTTTTCATTTTCCCATTTTGCCTGCATTGCTGCAAATCGGTCACGCATTTCTGCAAGTTCTCGCTGAATATCTGCCAAATGCTCTTGGCTCAAGCGGTCGGTTTCACGCTTTAGTGCAGCTTCTTCAATTTCGTGCTGCATAATTTTATGCCGCAGGTCATCCAGTTCGGATGGCATTGAGTCCAACTCGGTACGAATCAAAGCACAAGCCTCATCCACCAAGTCAATCGCCTTATCTGGCAGGAAACGGTCGGAGATATAGCGGTTTGACAGCACAGCTGCCGCAATCAAAGCAGCATCTTGAATTTTTACACCGTGGAACACCTCATACCGTTCCCGTAAACCACGCAGAATCGAGACGGTATCCTCAACGGTTGGCTCATCTACCTGAACCGGTTGGAAACGACGCTCCAACGCAGCATCTTTTTCGATATATTGGCGATATTCGTCCAATGTTGTTGCACCAATGCAATGCAGTTCACCACGGGCAAGCATTGGTTTGAGTAAATTTCCTGCATCCATTGCGCCATCAGTTTTGCCTGCACCCACAATGGTATGGAGTTCATCAATAAAGAGGATAATTTCTCCATCACTCTTTTTAACTTCCTGCAAAACGCTTTTTAAGCGTTCTTCAAATTCACCACGATATTTTGCACCTGCTACCAAAGCACCCATATCCAAACTGAACACTTTGCGGTTTTTGAGTGTTTCAGGAACATCACCTTTCATAATACGCTGTGCCAATCCCTCTACAACTGCGGTTTTACCGACACCCGGCTCACCAATCAAGACAGGATTGTTTTTGGTTTTACGGCACAAAATGCGAATCACATTTCGGATTTCAACATCTCTGCCAATTACAGGGTCCATTTTCTGCTCTCTTGCTCGTTGCACCAACTCAGTACCATATTTATTCAGCACATCATAAGTAGCCTCCGGATTATCCGAAGACACCCGCTGGTTGCCCCGAACACTGCTCAAGGCATTCAGAAAGCCTGCTTTATCAATTTGAAATTGCTGCAAAAGCTGTGTGCAAACGGAATTGCCTTTTTCCAAAATTCCCAAAAACAAGTGTTCCACTGACACAAAATCATCGTGCATTGCATCTGCTTCTTTTTGTGCCTGATTCAAAGCACTGTCCAAAGCAACGGTGATATACACTTTTTCCGGGTCTCTACCTGCTCCGGTGACACGGGGCAATTGACCGATTTTGCTCTGCACTGCTTGTGCAATTCCATCGGAATCCTTGCCCATTTTTTTCAAAAGCTGTCCAATCAGCCCTTCTTGCTGTTGGAGCAATGCCGCCAAAAGATGTTCACAATCCAATTGTTGATTTTGATATTCAATTGCAATTCTCTGTGCTGTTTGTAATGCTTCTTGAGAACGCTGTGTTAATTTTTGCATATCCATTCAAAAAACCTCCTTTTATATAGTTTTGTTGTATTATATTTGATTACTATAAGGTTAAAAGCGATGGATTCAAGCCATTTTTATAGATATGTTCTGTATTGGCTGCACCTTGTCGGCTAGGATTTTCAAAAAAGGTTTTCAAGCATTGGTCAAACAGATTTGTATACCCCAGCAAAAGTTCTCCTAATTGTTTTGGTGAAACAGAGGATGGCACTGTCCTCAGTTCTCGAATAAACTTTCCATTTTCAATTTCAAACCCAATTTGCTTTCCTTTTGGCAGATAATGCCGCTCCAACATCATCCACAAATGATAAAATTGCTCCAAATATTGCAGCAAAGTTTGGTTTTGCGTTCGCATACCCACCCGAAACATTCCAAGCTGTTTTGCATTTTGATGATATAACTCAATCTGATAGCGGACAGTGGGATTGTATTTATACCGCAGAGGACTTCTCATTTGCATTTGTGCATCTGAAAATGAAAGCCGCTGTAATGCTGTTCCTCCTGCCAATTGTTCCAAGGCTTCAAACACCTGCTGAATATGCTGTTCTTTTGTGCTGATTTGTACATGCTGTGCTAAAATGCGGTTGATTGCTGCTGAGCGGCTGAGTCCGCAGCCACTTGCAAACAAATCCACTGCCTCGACAACTGCATCGTCCAGCACAATGCTATAAACACTTTTCCCCATGCCTTCGCCTCCTTCTGTTTGATAAAATTGTACACCTAGTTATATAATTTGTCAACCAAGTTATATAACTTTAAATGCAAATTTATTGTGAACAAAACAGAATAAAAGCTATATCAACAGGAATTAAAGTTTGTGAATGGG
>JAHHUF010000001.1 GCA_020024115.1 Anaerofilum sp. | reverse complement strand
ACGACCGTTATCTGTATCGACTGCGGCATTTGGTGGAGAATGCTTTTTTACACCTCAAGCGTTGGCGGGGAATTGCCACACGATATGCCAAAAATACAGCTTCCTTTCTGGCAGCAGTGCATATTCGTTGCATTGCTATTTGGTGTGCTGTTTTGGCTTGAACTTGTGTAGACACTATTTAGCTTTCAATTCTCTAATGAAACAGGGAATTGTTGCATTGCATTATGCTGGATATACTCAATCAGATGGATTTGAGGATTGTAATGAAGTTGCTACCGAGTTATATAGAAAAGGAGAAAAGGTTGTTGGTTATTGCTTTTATACAGAACAAGATTTAGGACATATTTTACATGAGGACAGCACGCTACTTCATTTCTCTTTTGGTAGTTACTTTGAAAAACCAACCGCTGAAGAAGTCGGATGGATAATCGTTGATGAGTTAAAGGCTGTCGGATTTTGTGTTCAATGGGATGAAACTGCTGACACGAAAATTGCCATTAAAGACTTCAAATGCGATAAATATTATAGTGACAGCGAATAAGTTATAGATATATTCCAGTTTGTCTTTGTCGGAGAGTTTATCCAAAACAAACAACCTCCTCAGAAAACCCAAAGGGGTACTCCTATACTTTCCTATCAGAAGTATCGTGTATCCTACAAAGCCGAAAGAACACTTTAGGCTGTCTGTTCTTTCTTTCCGTTACTTTGCTCCAACAAGAGGGTTGCTCTCTTTTGCACTGCTAGAGATTCAGCGAGTTTGTGGAAAGAAACCTGCATCCACTTTCTTTCCCAGTAAGAATATGAAACAAAAAAGAGGAAATGGGCTGCTGTGCTGTAAAACACTCAGCCTTTTTGTTTCTTATATCACCTTCTGATTTCTCTTATTTCATTTCTCCGTTTTATAACAAAAATAATTTTCAAACATTGCTGCAATAAACATTCAGCAAATGGTCTATTTTTGCTTTATATCGAATTTTTCTTTTTGTTTAATAGCAAACCCACTATCGCTTTTATCCTTTTAGAGTATAACTCAATTTGCTCATAACAAATGTCCTCGGCTCTTTTGGGCAAACTTGTTTTAAATTTTGAGCAAATAATTTTTCAGTCAAACCAATCACCTTGCAGTTAGCCTCTTTTTGATTTCAGAATCATGCTGAAAACAGCAAGTCACACAGCCTTTGATACTAAAGATGGTTTACACAAACAAAAAAGCCCACTGCATTTGCAGGGGCTTTGAATGGCGCCTCTTGTTGGGCTCGAACCAACGACCTACGGATTAACAGTCCGGCGCTCTACCGACTGAGCTAAAGAGGCATAATGGTGACCCGTAGGAGAATCGAACTCCTGTTTACGGCGTGAGAGGCCGTCGTCTTAACCGCTTGACCAACGGGCCACATTTGTTACCTTACCAGTATACACCCAAAAGCACTCTTTGTCAACATCTTTTTGCAAAATAATTTATTTTTTATTTCACTTGCAAATCAACTGTTTTGCTCATTTTCATTTTGCTTCAACTTTGGATGGTTTTGCAAAAGCTGCTCCATCTCTGCTACAAATTTCTTTGAATCCCCTATCAGCCTGTATGGATGGTCATCCACTACAATTTGCCCTGTGTCAGAAATTGAAATCGTATGCTTATACTGTAACCGTGCATCATCTTTTTGGTAAATAAAAAAATGAAAGAAGTTATCTCCTGTACCATCCATCTCTGCTGTTGTCCAAAGGGATTTGTATGTTCTGCGATAGCGATATCTTTTCAGCAATTCCAAAAGCTCTGTTTGTTCATTTGGCTGTCCAAACTCATAAATTTTCGATTCTAAATGCGGCTCATGGTTGGAATTTACCCAAAACTCAATTTGAGTCAATGAAATCAATTCAACATTCTGCAAAAGGTTATCAAATTTCATAGGGAACAAATAAATGACACAAACCACCGTCAACAAAATAACAGCGATAATTTTTTTCATTTTGTATCCCTTCTTTCGCAAACCAACAGAACCATTTCTTGAATTTGCTATCAGTATAACAAAAAGGCTGGATTTTTGCAACAAAAAAACCGACCTGTCGAAACAAGTCGGTTTGTGGTGAGCCATCGGAGATTCGAACTCCGGACACCCTGATTAAAAGTCAGGTGCTCTGCCGGCTGAGCTAATGGCTCACAGCGCTCTTATATTATAGCAATCAGGAACCATATTGTCAACCACTTTTTTGAATTTTTTTGAAAAAATTTCAAATTTCTTTTTGTTATTCGATTTTATTTCGTTTTATCGTCAAATTCTCAAGAAACTTTTCTGAGATTTTTTTGCTTTTATCTCTCTTTGCTGTCAATTTCTTTGCAAATTTGCTCAATAAATTCTGTCAAAGGCTTGGTGCCGCCTTTTTCTTCTTTTCTTGCACGCACAGCAACGGTGCCTTCCTCTGCTTCCTTGTCGCCCACAACCAACATATAAGGAATCTTCTTCAGCTGTGCCTCCCGAATCTTATAGCCCATCTTTTCTGCACGGTAATCAGTTTCTACACGCACACCGGCTGCTTCCAGCATCTTATGCACCTTTTCAGCATAATCGTGATGTTTTTCGCTGATAGGAATTACCATCACCTGTGTGGGCATCAGCCATACAGGCAAAGCACCAGCATATTTTTCCAGTAGCAATGCCAAAGTACGCTCATAGCAGCCCAAAGAGGTGCGGTGAATGATATATGGGGTACGCTCTTTGCCATCTACATCTGTATAGTGCATCCCAAACTTCTCAGCCAGCAGCATATCAATTTGAATAGTAATCAGAGTGTCTTCCTTACCAAATACATTTTTAATCTGAATATCCAGTTTTGGGCCATAAAATGCAGCTTCATCAATTCCAACATGATAATCCAAACCCAAATGGTCAAGAATTTTTCCCATCAGGCTTTGTGCTTCTTCCCATTGCTCCGCTGTGCCTGCATATTTATCGGTGCGTTTGGGGTCCCACTGGCTGAAACGATAGCTTACATCTTCTGCCAAGCCAACAGTTTCGAGCATTTCTCTTGCCAATTCCAGACAGCCTTTGAATTCCTCCTCCAGCTGCTCAGGACGCAGAATCAAATGTCCCTCACTGATGGTAAACTGACGCACACGAATCAAACCGTGCATCTCACCAGAATCCTCATTACGGAACAGGGTGGAAGTTTCGCCCAAGCGCATTGGCAAATCACGATAGGAGCGTTTGCGGTTGAGGAATACCTGATATTGAAAAGGGCAGGTCATAGGACGCAGAGCAAAACATTCTTTTGTTTCGTCATCTGCATCGCCCAGCACAAACATACCGTCACGATAGTGGTCCCAGTGACCGCTGATTCGATACAGGTCACGCTTTGCCATAAATGGAGTTTTTGTCAACTGATAGCCGCGTTTTTGCTCGGTGTCCTCTACCCAGCGCTGCAACAACTGAATAGTACGGGCACCGTTTGGCAGCAAAATGGGTAAGCCCTGTCCGATGGTTTCAACAGTGGTGAAATACTCCAGTTCACGGCCAATTTTGTTGTGGTCGCGTTTGCGAGCTTCTTCCTGCTGCTGCAAATATTCTTCCAGTTCACTTGCTTTTGGGAACGCAATACCATATACACGGCACAGGCTGTCACGGGAAGAATCTCCACGCCAGTATGCACTGGTTGCCTGCAACAAACGAGCAGCCTTCACAGCGGCGGTGCTCATCAAGTGAGGGCCGGCACACAAATCAGTGAAATCTCCCTGCACATAAACCGAAAGTTCCATTCCTTTTTGGGCATATTCTTCCAGCAGTTCCAGCTTATAGGGCTGATTTGCAAAAATCTCTCTGCCTTGTTCCACAGTGATGATTTTCTTTTCAATGGGCAAATCTTCTTTTGCAATTTTTTTCATCTCTGCTTCAATTGCAGTGAACTGGTCAGGTGTAAAAGGTTTTACACCTCCAACATCATAATACCAGCCATTTTCCAATGCAGGGCCAATACCAAAGTGTGCCTCAGGGTATAAATGCTGGATTGCCTGTGCCATCACATGAGCAGCAGTGTGCCAAAACGCACTTTTGCCCTCTGCGTCTGCAAAGGTCAAAATTTCCAGACTGCAATCCTCATTCAAAACAGTGCGCAAATCACACACTTCACCATTTACTTTTGCAGCACAGGCAGATTTATACAAACCCATACCAATACTTTTTGCAACTTCAGCGGCACTAATGCCAGCTTCAAACTCTTTTGCATCGCCTTTTAATTCAACATGAATCATTCTGTTTACCTCCTAACAAAAAATTACAAATAAAAAACGCTTCATCCCACACATTTTTATCAATGCGGGATGAAGCGGAATGCTCCACGGTTCCACCCGAATTGCACAAACCAGACAAAATTTGTGCCTCTCTTTTCCGATGATAACGGCTCGGTCTGCCCGACAGGGGTTCGCCCCTGTTGCTCAGTGGTGGTAAGCTACGCTGCTGCACACTGCCGCTTCCAGCACAAACCCACCTGTCGGCGGAATTTGGCGGCGTTCTCTGTTGTGCGAAAAGCGTTGCCGTTTGTCCACGTCTCTGCTTTTGCAGGATGAAGTTTTTATCACTCCACAAATGTTTGTGGTACTTTTATACTACACGCTCTTTTGCTCAAAGTCAACCCGTTATTTTGGACATATTTTTGTCTGAAAGTAACAATTTCTTGACATTGCCTTTGCTGTGCATTAAAATAAAGTATAAGAATAAATTCGTTATCAACCGAAAAGGCCTTTGTGCCTGCTTTTTTTATGGCTATTTTAGGCAATTGTCAACAAAAAAGCGGTATCATAGGCTTTGGGAACTATATTTTACTGACATTTCATAACAGACGCATTTATTCTGATAAAATTTAATTTTTGACTTTAAGGAGTGGAACAATTATGCCAGATATTGCATTTGCATTGATTGTTCTCGTTGTAGGTGTTCTTTGCTGTGTTGCTGGTTTTTTCATTGGAGAAACACATCGTCGTAAAACCGCTGAACAAAAAATTGGCAGTGCTGAGGATGAAGCAAAGCGCATTGTAAACGAGGCAATTAAAACCGCCGAGCAAAAACGAAAAGAGAGTATGATGGAAGCCAAAGATGAGGCATTCCGTTTGAAATCCGAAACAGACAAAGAAATCAAAGACCGTCGCAATGAGCTTTCCCGTCAGGAGCGTCGTCTTGACCAAAAAGAGGAAACCATTGACCGTCGCTCCCAAAATTTGGAGCAAAAAGAAATTGATTTGAAAAAACGCACCGAATTGGTTGAGGCGCGTTTAGACGAATTGGAGCAAATGAAAGCTCGCCAGTTGGAAAAGCTGGAAACCATTGCGGCTTTGTCTCAAGAAGATGCAAAGCATCTGCTTTTGAGCCGTGTGGATGAACAATTGGTACACGAAAAAGCCATGCGTATGGCAGCATTTGAGACTCAAACCAAAGATGAAGCTGACCAAATGGCTCGTGAGTTGATTAGCCAAGCATTGGCACGCTGTGCTGCTGACCATTCCAGCGAGGCAACTGTTACCGTTGTCCCACTGCCCAATGATGAAATGAAAGGCAGAATCATCGGTCGTGAGGGTCGCAATATTCGTGCTTTGGAAACTGCTACCGGTGTTGAGTTGATTATTGATGACACTCCAGAGGCAATCACCTTGTCCAGCTTTGACCAAGTGCGCCGTGAGGTTGCCCGCATGGCACTGGAACGCCTGATTACTGACGGACGCATCCACCCTGCACGCATTGAAGAAACCGTTGACAAATGCCGCCGAGAGTTGGAGTTGACCATGAAGCGTGAAGGTGAACACGCTGTCATGGATGTTGGTATTCATGGTATTCACCCCGATGTTGTAAAACTTCTGGGCAGACTGCGCTTCCGTACAAGCTATGGTCAGAATGTATTAAACCATTCTTTGGAAGTTGCCTATCTGTCCGGTATTATGGCGGCTGAGTTGGGCGTGAATGTTCAGCAGGCTCGCCGTGCAGGTTTGCTGCATGACATTGGCAAATCTCTCAACCACGAAATCGAGGGCAGCCATGTTCAGATTGGTGTAGATATTGCGAAAAAGTACAAGGAAAACCCTGCTGTAATTCATGCAATTGAAGCCCATCATGGTGATGTTGAGCCAAAAACTCCTTTGGCATTTATCGTTATGGCTGCGGATGCTATCAGTGCTGCTCGCCCCGGTGCACGCCGTGAAAATCTGGAAAGCTACATCAAGCGTCTGGAAAATCTGGAAGAAATCAGCTGCAGCTTCGAGGGTGTTGAAAACGCCTTTGCTGTACAAGCAGGCCGTGAAGTTCGCATTATGGTAAAACCTGAAGTTATCAATGATGACCAACTGATTTTGTTGGCACACTCCATCACTCGCAAGATTGAAGAAGAATTGAACTATCCCGGTCAAATTAAGGTCAATGTTATTCGTGAAAGCCGTGCAGTTGAATACGCAAAATAAATTGAAACAGCCCTTTTTTGAGGGCTGTTTTTTATTGCCGAAAACAGAAACAGCACAGGAATCACCATTGGATTCCTGTGCTGTTTTCATTAGCGATTCAGTTCGCTTTGTGGTTCTGTTGCATTGTGTGCTTTGATGATACGGTTAATTTCCTTGAAATCAGAGGATGGCAAATCACCGGGAATGGTATTTTTTACTGCGCTGGTTGCATTGCCAAACTGCAAAGCCTTCATGGGGTCATTATAGTTGAGCAAACCAAACAGCACACCGCCAACATAAGCATCGCCGCTGCCAATGCGGTCTACCACATCAATATCACGATAGGGAGTTTCTTCATAGAATTTATCGGTTTCTGCTGAGTAAATAATAGAGGTAAAGTCATGCTTTTTGGGGCTGATAACCGTGCGGCGAGTGGTCGCAACAATTTTCACACCATACTCTTTGCAGTAGCTTTTCATAATATCCTGCATTTCGCCTGTTTTTTGGAACATTCTGCGACTGCTTTCTTCTGAAACAAACAAAACATCCACATAAGGCAAAATCTTTTGAATGGCTTCTCTTGCAGTTTTCTCATCCCACAAATTTGCACGGTAGTTTACATCAAAAGAAATCATTGCGCCGCCTTCCTTGAAACTTTTAATCATATGAAAAGCAGCTTCTTTTGTTTGTTCAGACAATGCCAAAGTAATTCCGCTGGTGTGGAACATTCTGGTGTCTTTATAAACTTCGGTGGGAATTTCATCAATTTTGATGCGATTGATGGATGCACCAGCACGGTCGTATACAATGCCGGGTTTTCTGGGAGCGGCACCGTTTTCGTAATAATAAATGCCCAAACGCGCACCGGGTTCAGAATCATACAGCAAATAGTCATCTGAAACACCAACAAAACGGATTCTGTTTTTAATATAAGTTCCCATTTCATTGTCAGGCAATTTGGAAATGATGCCAGTTCTCAAACCAAGCAGAGAAACCCCACTTGCCACATTCAGTTCTGCGCCACCTGCGCGTTTTTCAAATATATCTCCACGCACCAACCGTTCACCGGATGGCGGGGAAAGCCGCAGCATAATTTCACCAAAAGTAACCAAATCAAAGCTCTTTTGCTCCATTAACATAATACATTCGTTCCTCTCTGTTTTGTGTCAGTTGTTCTGACTTCTTTATTTAAAATTATATCAAAAGTTTGGTTTATTCACAATATCTTTGTGTATATTTTATTGTTTTTTTGCATTTTTTGTAAATTTTTTGTAGCTTTGTATACATCATCTTGTATTTTTATAAGTTGTATAGTATTCTAAAAATAATATTTCATATAAAAAGCATTGAATTTTCAGTTGTCTATAAAAAGGAGCAATTCTGATGACACAATATCTTTCCACCATTGGTTCCAGCCTTTTGTTTCAAAACATTCCTGATTCTGCACTTTCCGGGTTGATGGATTGTTTGGAGGCCAGTGTAAAATCCTTTGAAAAAAATCAAGTGATTTTTTGGGCAGGTCAAGCTATTACACAGATTGCACTGGTTCTATCCGGTGAAGTACAGCTATGGGAAGAAGATATTCTCGGCAACCGCAGTATTCACAACCGGTTTCTTCCGGCGGATACCTTTGGTGAAGTCTATGCCTGCACCGACCATTCGTTGATGATTGCCAGTGCTGTGGCAGTGAAACCAACCAAGGTTTTACTGATTGACCAACATCGTCTTTTGGGCAAAACAGGCTGTGCAGGGCCGTATCACCGTCAGTTGATGGAAAACCTTTTGATGATTACCTCCCGCCGAGCCTTAACATTAACCCGAAAGGTATCCTTTTTATCTCGTCGAACACTGCGCGAAAAACTTCTTGCCTATCTTTCTACCGAAGCTCGCCTTGCACAAAACTGTCATTTTTCCATTCCCTTCAGCCGTCAAGAACTTGCTGACTATCTCAGTGTAGACCGAAGTGCCTTGTCCAAAGAACTTTCTAAAATGAAGGATGAGGGTCTTTTGGACTATCATCTCAACCGTTTTCATCTGTTTCCCGATACATGCGGCTGTTGCGAAAAGAACAAATAAACCAAAACTTTTTACTCCGTTGCAAATACAACGGATTTTTATGTTTTGTCCGTATATAATAAAACCATCGAAACAAACATGCGATTATGCAATGAAAAAGGAGATTTATTATTATGGCAGTAATTCATTTGACAAAAGAAAGTTTTCAGCAAGAAGTTTTAAACAGTGATATTCCTGTTTTGGTAGACTTCTGGGCTTCTTGGTGTGGCCCTTGCAAAATGCTCAGCCCCATCATTGACGAAATGGGCGAAGAAGTAACCGACGCAAAGATTTGCAAAGTAAATGTTGATGAGCAGCCTGAATTGGCAGCACAGTATGGCATTATGACCATTCCTACCGTTTTGGTATTCAAAAACGGTGAAATTGCAGCAAACTCTGTTGGTGTAAAGCCAAAGGCAGCTTTGCTGAACCTGTTGAAATAATTCTGATTGAAGGAGCCGCAAAATGATGTACGACCTGATGATTATTGGCGCCGGAACTGCTGGGCTTTCTGCTGCAATTTATGCTGCCCGTGCCGGGTTGTCCACCTTGGTATTTGAAGGTGCAATGTATGGTGGGCAGATTATAGTTTCTCCCACTGTGGAAAACTATCCCGGAATCGGATGTATTTCCGGTGCGGATTTTGCAAACAATTTATATGCACAGGCAGAACAGTTAGGTGTTCAATTTGCCTTTGAAAGCGTTGTTTCTGCTGAAAACCACAACGACAAAAAAGTGGTAAAAACTGCAAATGCAGTCTATGAGGGAAAAGCTCTGATTTTGGCAACCGGTGCCAAAAACCGCCCTTTGGGCATTGCAGGGGAAGAGCGTCTGACAGGGCGAGGCATCTCGTATTGTGCAACCTGTGATGGCTCCTTTTTTCAAGGAAAAACCGTTGCTGTTATGGGTGGTGGAAATACTGCATTGGAAGATGCAGAAGTGCTGTCCAAACTGTGCAGCAAGGTGTATTTAATCCATCGCCGCAGTGAGTTCCGTGGTGAATCCTCTCAGGTAGAGCGTTTGAAAAAGCTGCCCAATGTAGAATTTATTTTGGACACTACCATTGTTGAACTGCATGGCGATACTGCATTGTCCAGCGTTACTTTGGAGCATCTTCCCACACAAAAAAGGGAACAGCTTGAGTTGGATGGTTTGTTTGTGGCAATTGGACAAATTCCACAAAATGCAGCCTTCACCGATTTGGTTGCAACCGACTCTTATGGCTATATCTCTGCACAAGAGGATTGCCGTACAAATATTGCCGGCATCTATGCTGCCGGTGATGGACGCACAAAAACCGTACGCCAGCTAGTAACAGCGGCTGCAGATGGTGCTGTTGCTGCCTTGGCTGCTGCTGAATATATTCGTGCATTATAAATAAAATAAGCACACTGCTGTTGATTTGCAGTGTGCTTTTGCTTTTTTGCCATCACTTGTGATTATCTCCCCCAACCCACACACAAGCATATAACACAAAAGCCGACAAAAAAGAGGCAATGAGCAAAACAATTAAAAAAGTTTTCATAAAAATTCCCTCTCTGTATAATATTTTTGTGATATTCTTTTATTATATTGATACAGCAGCAAAAAATTACTAAAAAAGCATCGAATTATTGATTGATTTCAAGAAAAGGCCTTGTAAAAATCGGTCAATTTCCTTATTTTTGATAGTTTTTGTTTTTTAGACCGTATCTGAAAATTAAGAAATTGACGAAAATTTCGACTTTTTGGATATCCACTAGAATGGAGGATTTTATAATGTCTAAAATTTGTGTATTTCTGGCAGAAGGATTTGAAGAATGTGAAGGTCTGCTTGTTGTAGATATTCTGCGCCGTGGCGGTGTGGAAGTTACAACTGCATCTATTTCTGATTCTTTGCAGGTCATCAGTTCCCATCAAGTCAACATTCAAGCGGACACGTTGGCTTCTGAACTGCATTTAGATGAATTTGATGGCTTGTTTCTTCCTGGTGGAATGCCTGGTACACTCAATCTAGGAAAGAGCAACTTTGTGCGAAATGCTGTTGAAACATTCCACCAAAAAGGCAAATGGATTTCTGCCATTTGTGCTGCACCCAGCATTTTGGGAGAAATGGGTTTGCTGAAAGGCAAAAAAGCCACTTCCTTTCCTGCTTTTGAGGACAAATTAGATGGTGCAACTGTTTTTCAAACCGAATTTATACAAGATGGAACCATTCTCACCGGCAGAGGTTTAGGGGCAGCCATTCCTTTTGGGCTGCATCTTTTGCAACTGTTGGAAGGAAAAGAAACTGCACAAAAAATCCGCACTGCAATCTGCTATGAGCACTAAGTAAAAAAGTGTGAAAAAATCCTTTCTTCCCCTTTGCAGGAATCATCTCAAAAAAGACCAAAAGATTGATTTTGTAATCAACCTTTTGGTCTTTTTATTTGGCATCAAACTACTATCCCTATCTCAAACAACTCAAAACAACAAACTAAAATGATATGGATTTGTAAAAAATTCGGTGATATACTTTTAAAAAAATCAATTTTTGAAAGGTGAAATAAAATGGTACCCATACAATTTAATATTGATAAAACAGAAAATGAGTATGTTCATTTTGAAAGAAAAACATTATAGGAATTGAAATCCTTTTTATATTCAAATGAAACCTTTGAAGATTGCTGCGGAATGATAACTTATCAACAAAATGATAGAGAAATTCAGCTATCAATCGCTTTTGTAAAGGAATATGGTGTTTATATTAGATTTTTTGATGGAGAACAGCAATATTTATCTGTGTCCAACAAAGCAAAATTAAGAACTGTTTTGGATGTTTGGGGAGATGGTCTATATATTTCAGAAGGTTTATTCATCTCTCCCAAATTAGCATAGGAGTGCATTTGTAAAGTGATTGAAACAGGTGCACTGTTAAACGAAATTGATTGGATTACTCCCGATGAAATACCGGAGGACGACAATTATATATAAATGCTTGGTAGCGTTTTATCAATTGCATCAATAAGTCAAGCAATTTATTCACACCATCAAAAAGGGCAAAAGAGGATTCAAAATAAATTCTCTCTTGCCCTTTTGATGTTTTTGAATTGTATGCTCTTGTACAAGGTTATCCTTTGCTTACAGTTTAAAAAATCCGCATAACACTTCCACTTTTCTTTTTCTCAACAAAAATCCCATTGGAAATGCTTTCTCTCAATGCCTCCACATGGCTGATAATGCCAACCATTCTGCCACTGTTCTGTACAGACAGCAGCATATCCAGCGCATCTGCAATGGAAGAAGGGTCAAGGGTGCCAAAGCCCTCATCAATAAACATTGCTTCAATGCAAATACCGCCGTTTTGTGCCTGAACCACAGCCGAAAGCCCCAAAGACAACGCCAAGGAGACAAGGAATTTCTCTCCGCCTGACAATCCATTGACGCTGCGTCGTTTTCCGCTGATGGCATCTTCCACTTCCAGTTCTAACCCCGTTTTGCGTCCTGTACCTGCATCCACAGTACGATACAGACGATACCGTCCACCATGTACCTTTTGCAGCTGTAAATTGGCTTGTTCTGTTACCAAATCCAGTTGTTTCGCCAAAATAAAGCGTGCTAACGAAAGCCCTTTTTCGCCTTTCAGCAGCACAGCAAAATCGTGTCGTAGCTGCCATTGTTCTTGCTGTTTGGCAAATTTTCCTTGATTTTGTTTTACCTTATTTTGAATTTCTTCCAACCGTTCTGTCTGATTTTGTACAACTGCTTTTTGTTCATTGGTATCACTATACTGCTTTTCCATCTGCTCCAACTTTTCCCGTTCCAATTCCAAATGGGGAGACTGCCGGTTTCCGATTTGCTGCTGCAATTGTTGTATTTTTTGCTGGTTGGTCTGAATTTGATGGCTGTATTCCAACAAAATTTTTTCCAATTCTTTTCGTTCAGATAGCTGCATCCTTGCTGTTTGGCATTCTTCCACTGTTGCAAACCCTGCCTGCTGCACCGCCTGCTCACAATTTATCTGTGCTTGATTGCTTTCTTCTCGTGCCTTTTTCCCATTACTCAATGCCTGTTCTGCACGACCTCTTGCCTGATTACATTCATTGCAAGCTGTTTCATTTTCCTCTTGCAATTTTTGGTAGCGTGCTTTTAAGTCTTCAATTTTTACAGCTGCATTGGATGCTGCCTGCTGTAATTGGAGGATATTTTTCCAGCGAGTATCCAATTGCTGTGCCATCTCTTTTGCCGCTTGAGAATCAGCATTGTATTGTGTTGCCACTTGTTCCACTAACGCAGGCAACTGCTGCCAATCTTTTGGAGAAATCTCCTCACAGCACATTGAATAGCCATTCCACCGTTCTGCCATCTTACTCAAATATTCACTTTGCTGCTCAAAGGATTCTATTTTTTGCTCTATCTGTGCCTTTTGAGGAATCAGTTGTTGAATCTGCTGTTGTAATTTCTGATACTGTTGTTCAAGTGTTTGATGCTGTTGTTTCAAGGTTTGATATTGCTGAGAAATTGCATTATATTCCTCTTGAATGGATTGCGGAGAAACAGTTTCTCTTTCTCCCATCTGATGTTTAAGCTGAGCCAGACTCTGCTGTTTTGCAGATTGTTCTGCTTGTATTTTGTCTAACTGACGCAGCAAATCCTCTGGCTTTTGGGTGATGGGATGGGACACAAAGAGGTCACTTTGCCACTGATTCGCCTCTTGCTCCAAAGGCAGCAGTTTTTGCTGCATGATTTGAATGTTCTGCAACAACTGTTCTCTCTTTTGTTTGATGGAATAAAATTCATCCTGTGCTTTTTTTGTGTCTTGCTGGGCTTGTTCAAGTTGTTCAGGCAAAACTCTCTCACCTTTTTGTGCCAAATGAGGATGATGCACACTACCGCATACCGGGCAAGGTTGACCGTCTTTCAACTGCTCTGCCAAATGGGCTGCACTTTGCTGTAAAAAAAGGGTTTGCAATGCTTGTTGCTGTTGCTCTGCCTGTTCCACAACGGTTTGGGCATCTTTTTCCTGTTGTTCTGCCTGTTTCAAAGCTGCCTGCAATTGTTTCACCTGTGTTTGTTCTTGTTTCACAGCTTGTACCAACATTGCACCTGTCTGGGTTTGTGTTTTTTGTAATACTGTAAGTTCCCTTTGTACGGTTTCTAATTCCTTTGCAATGGGGAATAAAGTTTTAAGCTGGGTTTGTTTTTCAACAAATTCTTTTTCTTTTGTGGAAAAATCACCCATTTGCTGCAATTCTTTTTGATAAATATCCATCTGCTGCTGGGCATTGGTCAAATCTTGCTGGGTTTGCTGCTGGGTTTGCTTTAAATATTGCAATTGTTTTTGTGCCTGCTCTGCGGCACGCAAAAGTTGACCTGCCAACTGTGTCAGTTTTCGCTGGCTTTCTTGTTGTTTCGCTGCAAATATTTCCGCCTTTTGATAGACAGGAATCAAATTTTCGGCTTGTGTCTGTATTTTTTTTAGTTCTTCCTGTTCTGTTTCCATACAGCTTGCGTCTTGCAGGGCTTTTTGTGTTTGCTGCTGCCTGTCTTCTGCCTGTTTTTGATTTGTCTGTGCTTGCTTGTATTCTGTAATCGCTTGCTGTAAGCGAATATTTGCGGCTTGTGCCAAATCCATCGCAGTGGCTGCACTTTCTGCTTGCATTGCCAAATTCAATTGTTTCTGCTCTTGCTCTCGCTGAGGTTTCAGCTGCTGCAAATCCTGCTGCTCCTGCTCTGCTTGCTTTAAAAGTTCAAACAACTCTGCCAGCTTTTCTGCCTTTCGATATTGTTCCTGCTGCTGCAACAGACGATTGTGGTCTTGTTCACTTTGATTTCTCAGCTGCAAAATGATTTCTTGTTTTTGGCTGCGCCTTTCTTCCATTTGCTCTTTGCCTTCCCAGCCTTCAGCTTGCAGTTGTTTTTCAATCTCTATTTTTAGTTCGTCCAAGTTTGCTTTTTCTGCGTTGGATTGGTTTTTCATCCGCTCTGCCAAAAATTCCCATTGAGCATTATCAAAAAGGGTACTCAGCACAGCCTCCTTGCCTTTTGTATCAGACACCAGAAATTCCTCAAACTTGCCTTGTGGCAACAGCACAACCTGACAAAATTGTTCATAGGTCAGCCCAGTGACTTCTGCTGCAAAATTTTCGATTTTTGAATATGTAATTTTTTCTTCCAATGGCTCCCAAATGCCTTGTTTTTCAACATTGGCAAAACCTTCTTTGTCAAAAGTTTCGGGTGCATCGGGAGTTCTGCGGCGTTTTGGGCGCAATTTGCGATAAAAACGATACTTTTTCCCTCTGCTTTCAAAAACAAAGGTCACTTCGGTCACTTGCGTTTTCTCTGCCAATTGGCAGCGCATTTGCTCCAATTCACCTCTTGTTTTTCCACTGCTTTTCCCATACAACGCACAGGTCATGGCATCCAGCAAAATTGTTTTGCCTGCTCCTGTTTCGCCTTGAATCAAAAACAATCCACCTTTTTCTGCTCCAAAGGTCTGAAAATCAATTTGCTGTTTTTGAGGATATGGGCCAAATGCCTCAAATTCCAAAAAAATCGGTCTCATTGCTCCATTTCCTCCTTTTGCTCCAACATTTCCAAAAACCATTCTTCCAGTTCCGGTTTTGGTTCCTGCCCTGTTCGTTCTTGATAAAACATTCGCAGCAGCTCCAATGGCGGCAAACTTTCGATTGCTCCCATTTCCTGCTGTTCGGTAACAGCACTTCTGCCTTCAATTTGCAGCACTTTTGGGAATGCCTGCCGCAGTTGGGTCTGTGTATTCAGGTCAGCAATGCCATCGGTTCGGACGAGTTTGACAAAAACATTTTCGTAGTCTTGCTGTTGAGATTGCTGGAGCAGTTGCTCCAAATCCCCTGTCAGCACCTTTAAAGAAACAAATTCAGGAATTTCAACCAATTCCACTTCTCCGCTTTCTGTATCATACAAAGGGACTGTTTTGGTCTGAGACTGCTCTGAAAAAGAATATTTCATAGGTGTGCCGCAATAGCGAATATTTTCTCCTAACTTTTGGGGGCGGTGAATATGCCCCAATGCCACATAATCAAAATCCTCAAACAATTGAACCGGCAGTTCTGCGCTGCCTCCCACCACTGCTGCACGGTCGCTTTCGCCTGCTTGTCCCCCTGCAACAAAACAATGTGCCAGCAAAATGTTCTTTTTGTTTGGCAAACAAGCCGCTTTGCAGCTTTCCAGAATCATTTGTGTACCATCCACCATGCCGGTTGCATCAGGAAACAGCGCTTTTACACGGTCAGCCGCAAAATAGGGCAAAAGAAAAAACCTTGCCTGTGGAAATTCCACAATTTTGACAGGGTGTTCCAGTTGTCCTGCAATGTAAATTTGACTGTTTTCTAAAAGAGGAGCACAGGCTGCCAGACGGGCTGCGCCATCATGATTGCCCGCAATCATCAAAACTGCTGCACCTGCTTGGTGAATTTTTTCAAGACTTGCCGAATACAGGCGAATCGCTTCCGGGGAACTCACGGCACGGTCAAACACATCGCCGCAAATCAGCACTGCATCAATGTTTTTTTGCTGTATCGTTTCACACAGCCAATCTGCCCATGCCCGCTGATATTCCAAAAGTGAAATCTGGCATAAATCCAATCCCAAATGCCAATCCGAAGTATGTAAAATTCTCATTTTACTGCTATCCTCCCTTTATACAATGTGGTGGTTTTGTATAAAATATTATACTTTATTGCCTACAAAAAGCAATGTATTTTTATTTGCATCTTGCTTTTTTTAAGTTTGTGATTAAAATGTATATTGGTACAATTTATCACTGAATATTATGATATATTCCCTAAAACAACATTTAATAAACGATATAAGAGCAAAAATAATTTGTTCTTTGCGGAGGTTTTCACATGAGGATTGGGCTTGATATTGGCTCTACTACCATAAAATGTGTAGCTTTGGATGAACAAAATCAGATTGTTTTTTCCAGCTATGAGCGACACAATAGTCATATAGCAGAAAAAGCTGCAAATCTTTTGCAAACCATACAAGAAAATTTGGGTATCACCTATGCAAAGCTGGCAATTTCGGGTTCGGCTGCAATGGGGTTTGCAGAGCATTGTGGAGTTGCTTTTGTCCAGGAAGTATTTGCAACTCGCATTGCAGCCCAAACATTTGCACCTGACACAGACTGCATTATTGAGCTGGGTGGAGAAGATGCAAAAATTTTATTTTTACAAAACGGTGTTGAGGTTCGGATGAATGGCAGCTGTGCAGGTGGCACAGGTGCATTTATTGACCAAATGGCAACTTTGCTTGGGCTGACTCCCAAAGAACTGGATGAGCAGGCTGCCAAAGCAGAAAAAATCCACACCATTGCCAGCCGTTGTGGTGTGTTTGCCAAAACCGATGTGCAGCCTTTGCTGAATCAAGGGGCAACCATTCCAGATATTTCTGCCAGTATCCTTCATGCGGTAGTCAACCAAACCATTGCAGGGCTTGCACAGGGCAGAGCCATCGAGGGCAATGTATTGTATCTGGGCGGCCCTCTCACATTTTTCAGCCAGCTGCGTGCAGCTTTTGACCAAACACTGCATCTCACAGGAACACAGCCGGAAAACAGCCTGTTTTTTGTTGCACTAGGCACAGCACTCTATGCAGATACCGATGCAGCTTTAGAAACCATTATAACTGCAATGAAACAGAACGGCGTGCTTGGCAGTTATGCCAGCCGTCCTCCTTTATTTGCTTCAAAAGAGGAATATGAGCAGTTTCATGCACGGCACATGAAAGCCTCTGTTCCACGGGTTGCCTTTGGGGAAGATGTAGGGCCAGTCCATATCGGCATTGATGCGGGCAGCACCACTGTTAAAATGGTGGTGATTGACCAAAAAGAGCAGCTTTTGTTCACCAACTATCAGACCAACTCCGGCAACCCTATCCCGTTGATTCGCAGTTTGCTGTTAGATTTGTATCAACGCCACCCCGGGCTATCCATTGCCAGTGTCACCACAACAGGCTATGGTGAAGCCTTGATAAAAAGTGCTTTTGAAGCAGATTTCGGCATTGTAGAAACGGTTGCCCATTTTACAGCAGCCCAGCATTTTATTCCTGATGTGGATTTTGTTATTGATATCGGCGGACAGGATATGAAGTGTTTCAAGGTGGAAGATGGCAGCATCAGCGATATTTTTCTGAATGAGGCTTGTTCCTCGGGATGTGGCAGTTTTCTGCAAACCTTTGCACAAGCATTGGGATACGATGTTCCGGAATTTTCTCGTCTTGCTCTGTTTGCCGAAAAACCGGTGGATTTGGGCAGCCGGTGCACAGTTTTTATGAATTCCAGCGTCAAACAGGCACAAAAAGATGGTGCAAGCATTGAAAACATTTCGGCAGGTCTTTCCATTAGTGTTGTCAAAAACGCAATTTATAAGGTTATCCGTGCCTCTCGCCCCGAAGAACTGGGCAAAAACATTGTGGTACAGGGCGGAACTTTTATGAATGAGGCTGTTTTGCGTGCCTTTGAGCAAGAGATGGGTGTGGATGTAATTCGTCCTGACATTGCGGGATTGATGGGTGCATACGGTGCCGCTTTGTATGGCAAGGCACATTCTCCAGCTGGTGCAAGAAGTCAAATCATCAATCAGCATGGCTTAGAAACATTTTCACATCAGGTGAAAAATATCACCTGCAATAGCTGTACCAACCATTGCCAGCTCACAGTCAATCTGTTTGCCGGCGGAAAGCGCTACATCAGCGGAAACCGCTGTGAAAAACCCATCACTCACAGTGATTCTGACATAAAACGGGATTTGTACGCCTACAAACTCAATCTGCTGCAAAGCTATCAGCCCGTGAAGGGCAAGCGTGGCAGAATCGGTATCCCTTTGGTGCTGAATATGTACGAGCTGCTGCCATTTTGGCACGCCTTTTTCACTTCTTTGGGCTTTGAAGTCATCACAAGCCCTATTTCCAACCGTCAGCTTTATTTGTCTGGGCAGGCAACCATCCCCAGTGACACCGTCTGTTTCCCTGCAAAGTTGGTGCATGGGCATATTCGTGCATTGGCAGATATGGGAGTGGAAACGATTTTTTATCCCTGCCTGACCTATAATATGGACGAACATCTGGGAGATAACAACTACAACTGTCCCATTGTTGCATACTATCCTGAAGTAATTTCCGCAAACTGCCAGGAATTGCGTCAAACCACCTTTATCTATGAATATCTGGGCATTCATTCCCGCAAGGAATTTGAAAAGAAAATCCCCAAAATTTTGGCTGCCTATTTCCCTGACATCACTACAAAAGAGGTTCTGACTGCCTGTGACGCAGCCTATTCGGAATATGAGCATCACATGGCAGCTGTGCGTTCGGAAGGCAGAAAAATCATCGAATATGCTCGCAGCAAACAAATACCAATCATTGTTCTTGCTGGTAGACCCTATCATGTTGACCCTGAAATCAATCATGGCATCGACCGCCTAATTTGCAGCTGTGGTGCAGCGGTTGTCACCGAGGATAGTGTGAGTTGGCTGCAAGAAAAATTCCTCACACGGGTTTTAAATCAATGGACATACCACTCCCGCTTGTATGCGGCTGCAAAATATGTATGCAGTCAGCCCGATATGGAACTGGTGCAGTTGGTCAGCTTTGGCTGTGGAGTAGACTCCATCACCACCGATGAAACCAAAGAAATTCTGCAAGAGGGCAATAAACTTTATACACAGATTAAAATTGACGAAATCACGAATTTAGGTGCAGTCAATATCCGTCTGCGGAGTCTGTTTGCCGCAATTGATGCTCGAAAGGAGGGCAAAACAAATGACTGACAGTTCACACACACCCCCAAAATTCACCAAAGAAATGAAGTCCACCCACAAAATTCTGATTCCCAACATGGCACCTTTGCATTTTTCCATGTTGCAGCATATTTTAGAAGATGAAGGCTATCAAGCAGAAATTTTACAGGACGACGGCCCACAGATTGCACAAGAAGGGTTAAAATATGTGCACAACGACACCTGCTATCCTGCCTTGCTTGTCATTGGACAGTTTATCACTGCACTGAAAAGCGGCAGATACGACCTTGACCGCACCGCTTTGCTGATTACCCAAACAGGCGGTGGATGCCGTGCATCCAACTACATCTATCTTTTACGAAAAGCCTTGCAGAAAGCAGGCTTTGGTCAGATTCCTGTTGCAAGTCTGAATTTCAGCGGACTGGAGGCTGACAGTGGTTTTTCCATCACCATTCCTATGGCAAAAAAGCTGCTTGCTGCAATTTTATATAGTGATATGCTGATGTGCCTAAAAAACCAAATTTCTCCCTATGAACAAACCTCTGGTATGACAGAGCAGCTAACACAAAAATGGATTCAAGATTTGTGCAGTGAATTTCGACAGGGAAAGGGAATTTCTCATTCGGCTGTCAAAAAGAACTTCGACAAAATTGCAGCCGATTTTGCATCTATTCCTCACACTGTGGTTCCCAAGCCAAAGGTTGGAATTGTTGGGGAAATTTATGTCAAATATTCCCCTCTTGGCAACAACCATCTGGAGGATTTTTTGGCATCCGAAGGGTGCGAAGTGAATGTTCCCGGTTTGATGGGATTTGTGCAGTATTGTATCTCTAATATGGGCGAAACAATAAAACTTTATGGCGGAAATCCATTTATGGTATGGCTGTCTGATTTTGCATTGCATTACCTAGACAGCAGTGAGCAACACATGGCAAGCAGTATTCGCAAGTACGGTCTGCGACCTCCCACACCATTCTTAGAGGTCAAAAAAATGTCAGCTGGGTTGATTGGCTATGGCACAAAAATGGGCGAAGGTTGGCTGCTGACTGCCGAAATGGCAGAACTGATTGTCAGTGGCTTTGAAAACATTGTGTGTACACAGCCTTTTGGATGCCTTCCGAATCATATTTCCGGAAAAGGGATGATTAACAAACTGCGGGCATTTTATCCGCACGCAAACATCACCCCCATTGACTACGACCCCAGTGCTACTCGTGTCAACCAAGAAAACCGCATTAAATTGATGCTCGCTGTTGCAAAAGAGCGATTGCAGGCTTCTAATGACACAAACACACTGCAATCTACTCATGCAACTGCATTTGCAACAAAATAAAATTTGAAAAAGGTCTTTTCTTTTGATAAACTTTCTGATATAATAATGAGGTGCATTTAAGCACCCTACAAGGGCCATTAGCTCAGCTGGTCAGAGCTGTCGGCTCATAACCGATAGGTCTCGGGTTCAAGTCCTGAATGGCCCACCAAGCAAAACAACCTGTCAATCCAATGGATTGACAGGTTGTTTTCTTTTATCTATCATTCAAGCGTGATTTCTTCTTTCCATCCAAGACCTTGCGAATAAAAGCAGTGCAAGCCCAATGATATACACTGTAAGCAGAATTAAAAAAATAGAAACAGACTGACTTTTACTTATAAAGATGCCGGCTAATATTTTATTGGTGAGCAAAAACAACAATAAATTTTGAAAACCGATACAAGCATAAAGATAAGAAGAATCCTTCAAAACAGTTATTACTGAAGTTGCGAACACCCCAACACCGAACAAAACCGCTAAAACACGGGTTGCTTGAATCAACACCAAACTGACTAAAGCAGAGTCTATTTGATGATTACCATATAACACAAAGAAAAAGAAAGCAAAATAGAGGATTGGCAACACAAGATTACATCCAACACTAACAAACGCTGTCCATTTGCCATACAAATTTCTTTTCACAGAATTTGCATCCACAAAAAGCAAAAGTCCTGCCATGAAAAGCAATTCAATCATTATATATTTTATGATTTTAAATTCTGCTAAGTCCAGCGATAAAATACTGATGCCGCCTATTATACAAAGTAACATCACAGCTTTTTTCCAATTCTGTTTTGTTTGTATCATACTAATCCTCCTATTTTTTTATATCTGCAAAACCAGCACCGATTCTGCAAACTATTCTACTGGAATTATAACATCTGTCATCAACAAACGCAAATAAAATACACCTTTTGGTTTTATAACAAAAAATAAAAGCACAGCATTTTCATGCTGTGCTTTTTGGCGGAGAAGGAGGGATTTGAACCCTCGCGCCGGTTACCCGACCTACGCCCTTAGCAGGGGCGCCTCTTCGACCTCTTGAGTACTTCTCCAGAGCAAAGTGATTGCGTAAGTATTTACTTTTCGTAAAGGTGTTGGCGGAGAGGGTGGGATTCGAACCCACGGCCCTGTCGGGTCACTGGTTTTCAAGACCAGCTCCTTAAACCACTCGGACACCTCTCCTCATGGTTGCTTCAAAACTTACTGAACAACGCAAGATGAATGATACCATACTTTTTCAAAAAAGTCAACACATTTTAAAAAAGATTTTTAAAAAAAACAAAATAATACGATAATTCGCTATTAAATGTTTTTTATTTTTACAAATATTTTATCAATTCTTTCAAATTCTGCACTGTCACAGTTGCCTTAATGTTGCTTGCTTTGGCTTGCTCCGGGGTTGTTTCGCCGCACAAAACCAATGCTGTTTTCAAGTTGCAGTTTTGCCCCAATGCAATATCTGTGTAAAGCCTGTCCCCCACCATGCAAACCTGCTCAATGCTGCAATTTGCTTTTTGGGCAGCCGCCAAAGCAATCCATGGGTTAGGCTTTCCTGCTATCACATCCGGCTCTCTGCCTGTTGCTGCTTTTACAAAAGCAATTACTGCCCCAATATCCGGAATAAACCCATCTTTCACAGGACAGTTGAGGTCAGGATGGGTGGCAATATAAGGCAACCCTGCACGCACGGCATCACAAAGGATGGTCAGTTTGTGGTAGTCAATGGTGGTGTCAAACCCCAGCACAACCGCTTTGGGGTTTTGGCAATTCAAACAATACCCCGCTTTTTCAAACTGCTGCTCCAAATCTTTTGTGCCAATCAGCAAAATATCCTTAAAATCATAATACTTTTTCAGATACATCACAGTCGCATCCGCAGAACCGAAAAAATCCTCTTTTTCCACTGCCGCTCCCAAACGGTTCAGCTTTTCCCAATAGGTGTTGATATTTTTGGAAGAATTATTTGTCACAAATAAAAATTGCCTATTTGTTTGGCGCACCTTTTCCAAAAAATCCAACGCACCGGGCAGCAACACATCATCCAGATAGAAAGTACCGTCCATATCCAGCAAATACAACTGCACATGTGCCAAAGGATTCATACAATCTCCCCTTTCCTTGTTCATTGTATCATACATTTTTTTCAAAAACAAAGATTTATTGTGCTATATGCACCCTTGCAGGAACCCTTCTGTTTAGAGTACAATAAGATTACTAATAAAAAAGGAGAAACCTCTATGAAAGCAACTGTAGTCATTCCAAACTTGAATGGTGCTGGTTGGCTAAAAGACAGCATTGAGTCTATTTTTGCACAAACAATGCAGGATTTTGAGCTGATTGTTATCGACAACGCCTCCACCGACGAAAGCAAAGCCATTGCCCAAAGCTATGTGGGCAGAAACAACTACACTTTGATTGAAAACGACACCAACACTGGCTTTTCTTATGCCGTTAATCAGGGCATCAAACGGGCAAAAGGCGAATATGTTGCACTGTTCAACAATGACGCTTTTGCTGAACCCGACTGGCTGGAAAATCTCATTGCCGCTGCGGACAAAGACAAACGCATTTTTGCTGTTTCCAGCCTGATGATTCGCCATTTTGAGCGTGATTTGGCAGACGATGCAGGGGATTATGTCACCTTGTTGGGCTTTGCCTGCAAGCGTGGCGACGGCATGAAGGCAAGCCGCTACACAAAGCCTTGCCGTGTATTTTCTGCTTGTGGGGGTGCTGCTTTGTACCGAAAATCCATTTTGGATAAAATCGGTTTGTTTGACGAAACCTTTTTCGCATACTATGAGGATGTAGACATTAGCTGGCGTGCCAACAACTTTGGCTACAAAAATGTATATTGTCCCACTGCAAAGTGTTATCATATCTGCGGGGCAACCACCGGCGCAGTGCGATACAACCCATTCAAAAGTATTCAGAGTGGCAGAAACAGTATTCTATTACCCTATAAAAATATGCCTTTTCTTATGCTGATTCTAAATTTGCCCTTTTTGCTGCTTGGTTATTTGATGAAAACAGTTATGTTCCGTATGCGTGGTTTTGGCTCTGCCTATGGTCAGGGGTTTAAAGAGGCTCTAAAAACCATCCGCAAACTCCAAAAGCCACCCTTTCGCCTGAAAAATATCCCAAACTATATTTTGGTTCAGGTTTGGCTGATTGTTGGATTGATACAGTACATTATCTACCGTGTTCAGAGAGCATTAAAAATAAAATAAAAGGAGCAATTTTATCATGAATACCTCTGCACCTGTATCCTTTGTGGTAGAAAAACAAATTCGTCGCACTATGGAGATGCTGGAAAAGAACAATATGCAGACTTTTTATGCCCAAAATGCAGAAGAAGCACTGGAACTGGTCAAAACTCTTTTGCCCAAAAATTCAACTGTTTCCTGTGGTGGCAGTGTTACATTGGAGCAAGCCGGTGTGATGAACCTGCTGCGCAGTGGTGAGTATAATTTTCTTGACCGTCAAGGACTGACTGCTGAACAAATTGACGAAATGTACCGCAAGGTATTTTCGGCTGACTGCTATCTGACCAGTTGTAACGCTGTGACAGAACAAGGAGAATTGTACAATGTTGACGGAAATGCAAACCGTGTGGCTGCCATGTGTTTTGGGCCCAAAAGTGTAATCTGTGTTGTAGGCTGCAATAAGATTGTGGCAAATCTGGAACAGGCAAAAGAACGGCTGGAATCCATTGCAGCACCTGCCAATGCACACCGTCTGGAGCGCAAAACCCCTTGTGCAACAACCGGACATTGTGTCGACTGCCGTAGCCCTGAGCGCATTTGCTGCACCACAGTAGTGCATCAATTCCAGCGCATCCCCAACCGCATTAAGGTGATTTTGGTAGCAGAGCCATTGGGATATTAAATCCAATCACTAAAAACTACATTTTTATGTAAGAATATACCCCGCAATTTAACTTTTTGCTGTTGTGTGCTTTTTTCGTTTTAATGACAGGAAAGAATCTATCGCGAATTCTTCAGCTTTGTGATACAATAAAAACAGAGATAAAAACACGGCTCGGTTGGTAGTCCGAGCGCGGTATATACTGTCAGTAACCTGCCTCCTTGGTTGTCATTCTCTGTTGGAAAGATAAAAGGAGGAACTGTTATGGACAAGTGTATTGCAAAATTGACTGTATGTTTTGAAGCTCCGTTTTGGATTGGCATCTATGAACGAGAATGTGTGTCGATGGCAAAATCAACCCCAAACGACAACAACGCAAAATTCGCAGCGAATTACAACAGGGCATCAGCACAAAAGCGCAACAGGCATTCAAACTTCAGCAAGAGCAGCAAAGGGTTGAACGAAAAAAATTTTTTCGAGAAAAGCGTGAAATTGAAAACAAACGCCAATTTGCTCTGCGGCAAGAGAAACGAAAAGCCAAACACAGAGGGCACTAAAACAGCATATACTTGACTGTACAAAAAGGCTCTGTCCCAAATGATTGGGCAGAGCCTTTTCTGTATTAAAACATCTTTTTAAGTTTCATTAAACCTGATTGTTTGCAATCCAATCCGCAACATCTTTTGCAACAGGTGCCAAAGAACCATTTTCAAACGGAACAGCAAAGCCTGCCGACTCTACCAAACCTGCGTATGATTTGGTTCCACCTTGACGCACCAAAGCCAAATAACGCTGCCATGCGTCTTTGGGGTCTTTCACCCATGCAGCAAAGAACTGCAATGCAACTGTTTGTGCCAGACAATAGTCGATATAGTAGAAAGGCATCTCATAGATGTGCAATTGACGCTGCCAGCCTGCACCTCTGCCATAGAATGGCAGTGCATCAAAGTCAATCCATGGGCGATATTTTTCTTCCAACTTCAACCATGCTTCATTGCGCTGAGCAGGGGTCATCTCGGGATTGCCATATACAATATGCTGGAACTCATCCACCATACAGCCGTAAGGAATGAAGAATAAAGCATCTTCTGCATGAGCCAGTTCATATTTAGGGGTATCCTGCTCAAAGAAATAGTGATGATATGGGCCAGTCAAAAACTCCATGCTCATAGAATGGATTTCACAGCTTTCCAAACCGGGGCTCATCAACTCAGAAGGCAGATTCAACTCAAAGGCAGTGTGTGCAGCAAAGGCATGACCTGCCTCGTGGGTCAGCACATCAACATCACCGCTGGTACCGTTGAAGTTGGAGAAGATGAAGGGACAGCGATAGTTGGAAAGCTCAGTGCAATATCCACCGGGTGCTTTGCCGGGGCGAGAAAGCACATCAAACAGCCCGTTGTCCATCATGGTATCAATAAACTTTGCAGTTTCTGGGCTTAATTCATGGTACATACGCTTGCCGGCTGCCAAAATTTCTTCCGGAGTGCCATGAGGAACAGGGTTGCCGTCCAAAAACTCAACAGTCAAATCATAAAACTTTGCATCTTCAACTTGAATTCGTTTCAGTTTGCGTGCCATTGCCTCGGCAGCCAGTGGAACAACATCCTCTGCAACCTGACGGCGGTAGTTCTCTACCTCTTTCTGACCGTAGCCCAAACGCTCCATGCGCAGATAGCCCAGAGGAATATAGTTTTCATATCCCATCATACGCGCCTGCTCGGTGCGGTTTTTGACCATTTTGTCATAGATTTCATCCAACTTTTGTTGGTTTTCATCAAAGAATTTTCCCTCTGCCTCAAAAGCAGCACGACGCACTTTGCGGTCTGGGCTTTGTTTGTAAGGCCCAAGCTGTGCAACACTCAATACTTGTCCGTCAAAAGGAATACGGGCAGATGCGTACAGCTTTTCATATTCAGTGCTCAGTGCATTTTCTTCCTGACGCAATGCCAAAATTTCGGGAATGGAGCTTTTTACCAAAACTTCCATTTTCTCCAGCAAAATGTCACCATAACGCTCTGCCAAAGCAACCTTTGCATCATTGGACAAAACTGCACGGTAAAAATCCAACAATGCATCGTTAAACAAAGGCCCGTTTTCATCATAGAAGGTGTTTTCTGCATCATAAAACTCATCTTCTGTGTTGCAGGTATGGCGAATAGATGCCAGATTATTTGCTGTGGAATAGTCCGCCTTCAGCTTGCAATGCTCTGCATAGATTTCCAGCAATTGTTCTGCGGTTGCATCTGTCGCTTTTGCAGTCAGTTCTTTGTATCCTGCCAGAAGATTGTCCAAATTGGGACGGGTATAAGGCATATCTTGAAACTTCATCTTAAATACACTCCTTTATTGTGAAATGATAAGGCAGGTTTGCCTTGAATAACTTCTGTGCTTTATTATAGCAAAAAAGCAACAGAATGTATACAAACATCTCTGCCGCTTTGATAAATTTATCTATGAATACTCATTTGTTGTGCCAATCGTACTACGAATTTAGCACAAACAAACAAAAGGAATGCTTCGGGCAACAACAGCAGCAGGTTTTTCCAAACTGCAAGCAGCAAACTTGCCGCTGTGTAGGCTTTGCCGAAATAAATCATTTTCCAAAGGCTGTTTAAGCCGATATTCAGCAAAATACTGATGCTCAGCCTTGCCGCAAGCAACCGCAAAAAAGTTGGCTTTTTTTGATACAGAAACATTCCCCATATCATCCCTGCCAAAATTGCTGTGATGGTAAAACCGGGGAAATATCCTCCTCCGCCTGTATTCACCAACCATCCAAGCATATCTCCTGCTGCTCCCGCAATCATGGCAGGAATTGGGCCAAACAACATTCCCACCATTGCACTGGTAACAAAACCAAAGCCAATGCGCAAATCAGGGGTGAGTTGAATCCGCAAATTAAGCAAATCCAAGGTGACATTCAGCGCCACAAACATGGCAGTGATGGACAAAGTGCGGGATTTTTTGAGATTGTCGGCCGAATCGGAAAAAAGTTTGAAAAATTGCATAAAAAAATACCTCCCTTTTGCATCTGTTGCTGCATACAGGAAAGCATTTTTTGTTCCATTTCTCTGTATAGACAGCAGCGGGATGCGACCCATATACCGCAAGGTGTTCCACCTTTTCGTCTGTTGGACAACTCCCCGTTCCAACAGCACTTGACGCATATCGGTCTACTCTGCTTTCATGTTTTTTATTTCGGAATCTGACTCCATACACACAGAACACGCTGAAAACAGAATCATGTATGGCACAAATTCCGCTTTTATTATACAATTTCCAACAAAGATTGACAATGGTATTTTTGAAAAAATTTGCCTGCTTGCCTTTATCGTTTTCGTGCAAGGGGAACAGGATTGGCTGCTGATTTTGCCTGTTGAATCTGCTGCTCAATCCAGTGTGCATAGTGCAAAAACTGTATGTCATCTTCAAATAGATTTCGTGGAATCATTCCTGTAGTTTTATTGTTTTGCATAACCAACACCCCTGCTGCACCAATGATTGTGTGGGTCATCTGGCTCCATTGGTAAAAATTATAATAACATTTTTGATAGCGATACATCCCTTTTGGGGTCAGCACAGTGGTTCCGGACAGAAAATCAATATATTCCGGCATTTGTTTTATTGTTTTTTCTACAATTCTTTTTTGATTTTTTGGCAGTAAAAACCGCAATCCATAAATCAAAAAAGCAATCATCAAGGCAATCGAAAAAATCCGCAAAATATCCAAAAAAAACAAAACCTCACAAATACCAGCCAACATCAATATTTTCCAAGCGTTCTTTTTATTGGCACTTTGATACATTTTCGTAAACTGTTCAATTTGTTGCTCTGTCAGTTGAATGTCTTGCTGCCAGACCACATCGTCAATGGAATATGTCAACTCTTTTGTCAGTTCAATTGTGGTATTCTTCATAGATTCCACAAAATGGATAAATTCTTCTTGCTGCGACTCATTCATCTCTTTCAAGGACAAAGGATAGCAATTATTGGTACTTGTGATAATTGCTGCAAAATCATCCAACCAGATTATTTTTTTGATGCTGATATATGGCATTGCCATTATCAGGGTATTATCTTTATTATATCCACAAACCCGAACATCCGAAAAAACCATTTTTTTCGTTTTCAAATTTTTCAGAAATTGCTCATATTTTTTTTGTCCGCTCGTAAGATATATTATTCTTGGATATGTAAGAAAAAATAGCAGCAACCACACAAAAAAAGGTTCCGTTGCCCAACCTTTTGAAACAAAAAATCTCGGATAGGTTTTGCATATTTTCCAAAACGAAACATGATGGCTGATACCCAATAGCATAATTTGAATAAATGGGATGAGGATGATTCCAAGGATAACCACTTGTGCGATTCGATGGATGATATTTCTTTTTTTGTTGTCCTGCCACAAGCTATATCGAAACTGTTTAAATTCCTTTGCACTGATTTCTGTACTAAACTCCATGCAAAGCCCCCCTTTTTTGATTGAAATAAATGTTTCAAAAGGTCTTACTGCCTGTTATTATACCATATTCCCAAAATAAAAGTCACAGTTTTCTTGCCTTTTGCTCAAATTTTACAGTATACTATAATCAACCTTGCATCATATTTCTTTCAGAAAAATTTTCATGGTGCTATCACAAAAAAGAAAGGATGTATTTTTATGCCTTTCATCACTCATGCAAACAAGATTGAGTATGAATCTGACGGCAAAATTCTTGCCGAAATCACCTTTCCTGCATTGGATGAAACCACTGTAAACATCAACCATACTTTTGTAGATGACTCTTTGCGTGGACAAGGAATTGCAGGCAAACTGATGGAACTGGCTGTGCAAGAGCTGGAACAGACAGGCAGAAAAGCGGTTGCCACTTGCAGCTATGCAGAAAAATGGTTTGAAAAGAACCCCGAGCAGGCACAAAAGGTGAAATAATCCCAAAACGGCCATAACTAAGGATGGTGTGTTATAAAAACAACTGAAAATCATCCAAACCACAAACAATATCTTATCCAAAAGAAAAAGACTGTGAAGCTGACAAAAATCAGTTTCACAGTCTTTCTGTTTTGAAGTTCCCTTTGTAAAAGAGAGGCAATTTGTTGTGATGGTTTTATTCTCCGCAGTCGCCCAGTGTGTTCTGCATTTCGCCAACCCAGTTTACAAACCGTTTGTGCAGCAAAACAACTGTGCCATCTTCGGGTTTTCCGGCAAGTTTCGCCTGATAAAGCAAGGACATCAGGCGAGAATATTCGCTGAGGGTTTCTTCCTCTGCCTGCATCACCCATCCTTTTGAAACGGTTGCAGGCGATGGGGAGAACAGCTTCAAAAATTCGCCCAGTTTTTTGCAGGCATCTTGGGAATCCAAAGCTGCATAAACCTGAGAAGAAAAACTGATTCCACGGCGGTTAAATAGATGTGTACCGGGCAACAGCATACTTCTTCCACCCATTGCCATCAAAGCAAACAAAATGGATAGTCCATCCACCAAAACAGCAATCACCAAACATAAAATTGCATTGGGATTGTGTTTTTCCACAACCGCCTTTACCGGCTCCAAATAGGGGTCAGGCAGCGGAACCAAATCTGGGGCAGTTCCACCTGCGGTTTGCAGGGTTAAAACGGCTGCCGAAAGGTTTTGGTCAAGCATGGTTTTCAAACGGGGCAAGCCGCCGGAACCGTTTTCTTCTACAACTTCAGAAAACTTTGGCAAATCCAAAGTACATTCAGCGGCTTTTTGCCAATCCTCACTCAAAGAACCGGAAGAAACTTCTTCTCCGCCCATCTGCTGATACAAGGCTGTAACACGCTGAATCAAGGACAATGTTTCATCTGACAAAGTACCCTTTGCATTCAAACCTGTTTCGATGGAATTGCGAACCTGCTCCAAACGCTGTGCATTGGACAAGCCTTCTGTTGGCACCATTGCAGCCAATGCACTGGTGAGGGTTTCGTTTTTGGCAGTATTTTCTGAAACTGCCTTTTGATAATCCTCCTCACTTGCAAAGCCATATTGTGCCAACACAGCTGCACGGGCAGAGGAACTGTCTGCGGTTTGGGATTGACGCAGCGCCTCACGGTACTGCTCATAGGCAGCAGAATATTCCTTATAAGACTTATAATCGCTGCGGTTGGGTGCTTTCAGTGTAGTGCCAGAAACGACTGCACCATCCAATGCTGTTTTACAAGCTGCCAATTGGGTGTTTTGCTGTGTCAGATGACTGCTTTGCTCCAAAAGTCCATCCAAAACAGTATTGATTCCTGTTCGCATCAAGTTGCCGGATGAAGTGTGAAGATTTTCCACAGCGGTATTCAACTGCAAAACATTTTGACTGTACAGGCTTGCCAATTCTCTTTCAGGGGGATTTACAGTATGATATACACCCACAAATGAAAAATAGCTGGAGCAGCCCATTGCCAGCAGCATTGCCGCAATACGCAGCGGCCCTACACCACGGCGTAAAGAGTTGGATGTACTCCATGCGGTTGTTTGCACTGCAAGCGAAAACAAAAGCGGTGCCAAAAAAAACACGCCGCTGAAATATGCCCAACTGCCCTTTAATGTTGTTGCAAAACTGATAATTTGCAAAAACAGTGTTACAATACCAGCCAGCATAACAAAATTTTCATCGCCAAGTAGTCCTCCGCGGACTCCCAAGAACAGCTCTCTTTCATTTTTAGCGGGAGCATTTTGTCTTTGGAAACGTCCCATTTTCTCATTCCTTTCTGTTCTTTTTCCAAATGGAAATTTACTTAGATAGTACGAGTATAACAGGAAATTCCTTTCAAAAACATACTTTTCTTCAAATTTTTTTGTGAAGTGTGATTTTCTACAAATCGTCGGCGTCTTGCTGCGGAATTTCGTGCGTATTAACGGGAATTCCGGTATAACTTCCGTTTGGGTCGGTTTTGCTTGGGTGTGGGTGAGCAATACTTTCGACAATTTCGTGGCTGTTTCGTTTTGGCGGCAAGTGCCGATTGTTTTGATTAGTTCCTGTTGGAAGCATTTTCATTCACTCCTTTCGTATACAGTATCCCCCATCTGCTCAAACTGTATTCAGATGCTGCTGAATTAAACTTGAAAGGAGTGGTTTTATGAACCGAATCCGAGCTTTTTTATTGAGCTTTTGTCTTAGTATCGGAATTTTGATTCCCTTGCTTGCTTGCATTATGCTGCTGCAATCACGGCAAATATCAAACGGTCAGGAGCAGGTGCAGGCAGATGCAACCACAAACGGTGTGCCCATTGCATTGCCTTCTCCTGATGATAAACTCACCTGTTTGGCAATGATTCAGCAAGAGGATACAAATTATTTTTTGCTACTGGGCTTAGATGCTGTCAAAAATCGAATTTCCGTTTTAGGTTTTCCCAAAGACACCGTCGTTTTGCTGCCCCAAGGAGGAACCTCCACTTTGGAGCAAGAAGCCACACAAGCCGGCCCCGGCAGAGCCGCTGAACTGTTAAGCCAAACACTGCAAATTGAAATTCCTCATTATCTTCTTGCCAAAAGCACTGATTTGACAAAGGCATCTTCCATGCTTGGAGCTGTAACTGTAAATCTTTCGGGATATGATATTTCCGGCGCAAAAGCATCTGTTGGCAAGGCTCCAGTTTGTATGATGGTTCCTGAGCAGGTATTTTCTTTGCTGGATGAATGGAATTTGAAGGATACACAAAAAAGCAGCCTGTTTGCAAACATCACCGGTGAATTTTTGCTGGCTGCCATTCAATCCGATTCCACAATTCCCACCCAGATTCTTCGCCAAGCCAGCAGCAAATTGCTGACAACCCTCACCTCACAGGAATTTCGGCAAATTGACCGCATCTGCAAGTTGATGAATGGCAAAGAGTCTGAATTTTCCCCCGAAATTCTCCCCGGCACAGCGGCAAATGACCGCTTTGAATTAAATGATGATTCCATTGCATTGGTGCACAAATATTTTACTGCAAAATCTTCTGCTTCTTCCGATTCTGTTGATTCTTCCTCGGATGAATCTTCTGATTCCAGTTCCAGCGATTCATAATTCTTTTCTGATACCGTAATCCTGCGGTATCTTTACATTTATGTACAAGACAAACAGGTTTGATTCTTGTGAGGATTGCATTTTACAAAGACCAAATTTGTTTGTCTGAGATATTTTTGAAATTAGGGGCTATCTGAAAAGTTGAAATTTTCGTCTTTTTCTACAATAAGCAGTATCTGCTGCCTTAAAAATACTCGGAATCCAGCAAGGATTTCTGTGTTTTTTGTCTTGCATCTACTTGATTCCTGCGAAAAATTCGTCAATTTCTTAGGTTTCAGAAACGCCCTAGTTTCTGTTAATTGTTGATTTTTTATGATTCCATCTGTTTTGCAAGAAAACTTGCAGCCAAATTTGCCTGCTGCTGTTCTGTTTCCATTTTCTGCTCCAGCCGTTCCCCTTCCAGCACAACCACACCACCAACTACATCGCCCTGCACTAAAATGGGAGAAACCGCATAAATGCAACGCTGACAGCCTTCAAAGGGATATTGTTTTTCTTGGGTCAAAACGCAGCTTTTCCTCTGTTCAATCAAGCGAACCAAGGACTGCGAGATTCGCCTGTCCTCCATCTCTTTTCTGCCTGCCCCTGCTGCTGCCACAATTTGTTCACGGTCACAGATGATAACCGACATATTCAAACTTTTTGCAAGCACTTCTGCACAGTGGGACGCAATGGTGGACAACTCGCCCATCAAAGAGTATTTTTTAAAAATAACTTCTCCGTCTGCACTAATAAAAATCTCCAATGGGTCTCCTTCACGGATGTGCTGTGTTCTGCGGATTTCTTTCGGAATCACCACCCTGCCCAAATCGTCAATCCTGCGTACAATTCCTGTTGCTTTCATTCACAAAATCCTCCTTTATGGTTTTTCTTTTAGTATTTTCCAAAAATGGGATTTTATTCTTTTGTTTGAATGGCTTGTTTGACAATCTGCTTTTTTGTGTGATATAATGAGCCATCTTGCACAGCAAGAAGCTGTGTTCAAAAAACAGAAGTTTTTTGCAATTCCGAATTGTTCAAATATACTTATTTTTATCAACGAAGTCTGAAGGCATCATCAACACAAAGCATTTGTGTTGGCGATGTTTTTTATTTTTTGGAGGAATCACAAAGATGAAATCAAACACAAAAAAACTAACCTATTCTGCTTTGTTTTTGGCATTGACCTTCATTTTGCCTTTTTTCACTGGGCAAATCCCTCAAATTGGCAGTATGCTCAGCCCGATGCACCTGCCTGTGATGCTTTGCGGGTTTCTTTGCGGAGGGATATGGGGAGCAGGCATTGGTCTGATTGCCCCTGTTCTTCGCAGTTTGCTGTTCACCATGCCTCCTATGTTTCCGGTGGCAATCGCAATGTCCTTTGAACTTGCTGCTTATGGTTTAATTTGCGGCATTTTATACAATTTGTTGAATAAAAAACTTTCAAAAATACTTGCTGTTTACATCTCACTTGTCACAGCAATGCTTTTGGGGCGTGTTGTGTGGGGCTGTGTACAATATCTGCTGCTTGCTTCTGCTGGCAAAGGCTTTACATTCGCCGCTTTCCTGTCAGGTGCGTTTATCAATGCTGTTCCTGCCATTGTGTCCCAGCTTATTCTTGTGCCCGCTATCGTTTTGCTGATTGAAAAGGTTGTAAAAACCAGTGATAAAGTATGAGTATTTTTTCAGAACAAGAATTTATTTCTTCCCTTACATTCCATCTTAAAACTTATCCTCTGATGGAGCCGCAGGATGTGGTTAAGCTGTGCTATCAGCAAGCCTTTGGTGCATCCCATTTTTGCGACAGCGACAAAGCTGCATTGACTGCTTTGTCGAAAGAAATGGACGAATGTACAGCCAACAGCAATTTGCCGCTGCTGGAACCTTTGGACAGCCAACATCACACCTTTCGGCTTTCTCTGTCTGCTGCAAAGGCGGCTGGGATTTCTCCAAAACTTTTGGCAAAAGCATTTACATTAGATTCCAAAACCACTCCGCAAAATTCATTGTGGTTTTCGCAGGCATTGAAGTGTTTGAATCGCTTGGCAGAAGATGATTTTTTTCCCTTCAATGCGAAAGAAATGCAGTGCTATCTTGCTTCTTACCAACAAGAAGGATGCCCGGTGGTGAGCCACTCTGAAACATTTCATAATGCGTATCAGCCCCATTACCGTGTTTTTGGTGGTCAAATCGCCCATTTGTTGCCTTTGATTCTTTGCATTGCACAGAAACAGCTTCAGCTTTTGGCCAATCAGCGATTATCCATAGCCTTGGATGGCTTTTGTGCCTCGGGAAAAACCACTGCATCTACTTTGCTTTCAGAAATTTTTGATGCAGAAGTGGTTCACATGGATGACTTTTTCCTTCCCCTCTCTTTGCGAACCGATTCCCGTTTGCAGCAGGCAGGCGGCAACATTCATTATGAGCGTTTTTCCCAGGAGGTTGCACCACATCTTGCAGTTTGTGAGCCGTTTTCTTATCAAGTATTTGATTGCTGTCAAATGAACTTTGTGAGAAACTGTAAAATCGGTTCTTCTTCTGTTTTGTTTGTTGAAGGTGCCTATGCTCTGCATCCTGCTTGTAACGGAATCTATGATATTTCTGCCTTTTTTGAGATTTCACTGGAACTGCAAAAATATCGAATTTTGCAGAGAAACGGTTCAGAAATGTGGAAAAAATTCCGTGATTTATGGATTCCAATGGAACACAGCTATGCAGAGGCTTTTCAGATTCGGTCAAAAGCTGATTTTATCATTATTTAATAAAAATCAGAGATATTCTTTCCATGCCTGCTGCAATGCCTGTGCCGCAGGCATAATTTGTTCTTCTGCCAAACAGCCATATCCCACCAAAACAACTGCTGTTTTCTGCTTTGATTCTGCGGAGCAGTATTGTTTCAGCCCACTTACCTTCAGCCCATGCTTGCAGGCAGCCTGCAATAACTGCTGTTCAGATGCAGTTTCAAATTCAATCAAAAAATGCAGACCCGTATGCTCTCCGTATATTTTAATGGATTTTCCCAAACATTGCTGCAACGCATTTTTAAACTGCTCCATCCGTTTGCGATAACTGTTGCGCAGCCGTGAAAGATGCCGTGATAAATGCCCTTGCTGAATAAATTCGCATAAAGTTTGCTGTTCAAAGCGTGAAACGGTAGAGGCATATTCTCCATAGCGCTGTTTCCACGGTTTTATCAAGGTATGTGGCAGCACCATACAGGCAATACGAATGGACGGTGCCAGACTTTTGGAAAAAGTGCTGATATAAATTACTTTTCCGTTTTGTGCCATTCCCTGCAAACTGGGCAAAGGGCGAACACCAAAACGAAATTCCGAATCATAATCATCTTCAATGATAAATCGTGCAGGGTCAGCCGCTGCCCATGCAAGCAATGCCGCCCGTCTTCCCACCGGCATGGTCACTGCTGTGGGAAACTGATGGCTTGGCGTTACATAAACAGCCTGTGCATCAGTTTGGCTTAATTCAGCAACCGAAAGCCCGTTTTTGTCCACTGGCACAGCAATCCACTTGCGGTTTGCATTTTCAATCACCCGCTTTGCTTTGGGATAGCCAGGGTCTTCTAATGCAATTGTTCCACCCAGCAACGGCATCAATAGCCCCAAAAGATACTCAATTCCTGCACCAATTACAATCTGGTTTGGACTGCACTTCACCCCTCGATAACGCTGCAAATGCTGTGCCAGTGTTTCTCGCAGTTCCAAATCTCCCTGCCCATCCCCCATAGAAAGAAGCTGAGGCTTTGAATAGAGCAATTCTTTTTGAATCCGCCCCCATGTACGAAAAGGGAACAGTGACTTGTCAATGGCAGCTGTTGAAAAATCAAATTTCCATTGTGTTTTGCAGAGACTTTCTTCATGGGAAAAAATCGGAGAAATCTCTGCCAGCTTTTCCACTTCCATCACATAAAACCCTGAGCGAGGGCGGCTTTCCAAATAGCCCTCTGCCACAAGCATTTGGTAGGCTGTATCCACAGCGTTGACACTGATGCCCAGCCGTTCTGCCAGCGTACGCTTGCCAGACATTTTTTGTCCCTGCTTGAGGCTGCCTGTTTGAATTTCCTGTGCAATATTTTCATAAAGCTGTTCATATAATGGTTTTGAAGCATCAAAATCTAACATTCCAATCAAATCCAATTCTCCTTTCAAACTGATACTATAAAAAATATTTTTTCTGGTTATTTTAATGGAATCAGATAGCAGTATAATAAAAAACATAGTCTTTCAAAAAGACTTTGTCAATATTGGAGGGGATATTATGAACAAAAAAACTCGATTTTCTACACAGCAGATTGTAATGATTGGTTTGATGGCTGCATTGGTGTTTATTTTCAGCAAATTTCGCATTGACATTCCCAGTCCTTTGGGTAAAACAGGGATTCACTTTGGCAACATTATGTGCCTTTTGGCTGGGATGCTGTTTGGTGCATTGCCCGGAGGCTTGGCAGCAGGTATTGGCAGCGCCTTGCTGGACTTGAGCGACCCTTCCTTTGCGCCTGAGTTTTGGATTACCTTTTTAACAAAATTTGCAATGGGCTATGTGGCTGGTCTGTTGGGTTATCAGGCTTGTGCACAAGGCAAAAAAGCGCAGGTTTGGATTGCAAGCGCCTGTGGAGCCGGCACTTATGTGGTGCTGTATGCCATCAAAAATGTTGTGATGGGGCATTTGGTAAAAGGATTTGCCTGGCAGGTGGCTTTTGCAGAAACCTTTACTTTAAAAGTCCCTGTTTCAGCAGTCAATGGTGTAATTGCTGTTATTTGTGCCGCAATTTTGGTTCAATTGCTTGCTCCTGCATTGCGGCGTGCACAGCTTATTGCGGCTTAAAACTTTGTTTTTATGCAAAATGTGAAAATTTTAAAAAAGGGGCATGATTGCCCCTTTTTATTTTGTATTTTATTATGAATCGTGGTAGAATTAAAAAGATATACAAACCAATATTGTTGTAAAATATAATTTTTGCAGCATAAGAATAAAAGGGAGAGTGCAATGAAACATACAAAACAGATGCTTGCTGTGCTGCTTGCAGCCACAATCGGCACCACGCTTTTGACTGGGTGTTTTAACAAAAACCAGTCAGACAGCGAATCAACCGTCTCTAGCTCCTCTGATATTGAAAATGTAAATACTGCATGGAACAAAACTGAATACACTGACGAAAATTACCAAGCAGATGAAGGAAAACTGGAAAAAGACCAATATGGCTCTACGGTTTTGGCACAAAGCGAAGACGCCGGCGATGAGTATATCAAAAACACACTGTTTATCGGTGACTCCAATACTGTTCGTATGATGGCATATGGGCAAACCACTTTAGAGCATACCATTGGTGTTATTTCGATGGGCATCCAGCATGTCCCCACCAAAAAATGTGTATATTTCAAAGGCAAAGGCAGCCCTGTCACCATCCCTGAAGCAGTTGCTATCATGCAGCCGCAGCGAATTGTGATTACCTTCGGAACCAACAATACTATTGGATGGAGCAGCCAGAAATTTGTGGAAGAATATACAAAAGCACTTAAATCCATCACAGACGCATGGCCCTATGCTGATATTATCATCAATGCTATTCCGCCTGTGGATAAGTTGCGCCAAAACACCCATATCACCATGCAGACCATTGATTCTTTTAACAAAGCATTGGCAGATATGGCAAAAGATTTGGGCTATAAATTTTTGAACTCAAGTGAAGCTCTGAAAGACAGCAAAACAGGTTTTGCAAAAAACGACTTCACTTATAGCGATGGAATTCACCTCAATAAAAAAGCGATGGAATCTTTTTTTGAATATATCCGCACACACAGCTATATCACAGACGACCGCCGTCCAAAACCGTTGAAAAAAGTGCCTCAACGCCAAGAAACTCCTCCCGATATTATCACCGAAGACCCACTGGCAGTGCGCAGCAGTGCCCAAGCAACCGAGACATCTTCTTCCTCTAACAGCAAACAGGGCTATCCTGTTTCTTTTGTTGTAAACTCTGATTCTGCCGGTATGGGCTATCTTGAGGGTACTTTGCAGCAAACGGGAAAAATCGGTCAAAGTTGCTCTCAAGTAACCGCAATTCCCTCCCCCGGATATGAGTTTGATTCATGGGGCTGCACAATCGGACGGATTAGCAATGTAAAAAGCCCTTATCTGACCTTTTCGATTCCCGGTGATGCCACCAAAGAGGGAATTGTTGTGTTTGCACGGTTCAAAAAAGCGGTCTGCACCTGTTCTGTCCAATGCACAGCCGAAAGCCAAAATACCAGTTGTAAAGCCTGTGCCGGAGGAATTGGAAACTGTCAGGCAGCACCTGCCCCAACTGCGACCCCTGAACCAATCCCAGAACCTGCTCCGCAACCAACCCCAGTGCCTACTCCAATCCCATCTCCCGAATCTCAACCCAATCCGGACAACACGGAATCAACCCCCACTCCTGAAATCGATGTGCCGAATACAGGCGGTGATGCGGTTGCTCCCGAGGTTCCGCCAGCTTAATCATTATCACATTTGAATTAGTGTCCCCCAATCAATTGATTGGGGGATTTTAAAAATATTTTATTATAAAGGAGGATTTTATGGAAAACACCAAACAAAAAAGCGGCTTTGGGCATTTTATAAAACGCTTTTGGCCCTATATGAGTCGCTATAAACACATTTTGATTTTTGATTTATTCTGCGCAAGCCTTACCACCCTTTGTGAGTTGGCATTGCCGCAGATTATGCGTTTTATCACCAACACTGCAATGAACAGTGCACAACTTCTGACAGTCGGCACTATTTTGCGGCTGGGCGGCTTGTATTTTATTCTGCGTGTGATTGATGCTGCTGCAAACTATTATATGCAGGGCATTGGTCATATTATGGGCAGCCACATTGAAACTGATATGCGGCGGGACGCATTTGCTCATTTGCAAAAGCTCAGTCATACTTATTATTCCAACACCAAAGTTGGACAGATTATGGGCAGAATTACAAACGATTTGTTTGATGTGACAGAATTCAGTCACCATTGCCCCGAGGAATTTTTCATTGCTGGCATCAAAATTGTGGTTTCTTTTGTGATTTTGTGCCAAAGCAGTGTTGCACTCACCTTGATTTTGTATGCTTGTATCCCTTTGATGATTCTGTGCTGTATTCCCATAAATCTGCGTTTGCGTGCTGTATTCCGCAATCAGCGGCAACAAATTGGTGAACTGAATGCTCGCATTGAGGACAGCTTGTTGGGTGAGCGGGTTGTAAAAGCCTTTGCCAACGAGGAAATGGAACAGAAAAAGTTTGAAAAAGACAACCAAACTTTCTTAAACATCAAAAAACAAAGCTACTATGCAATGGCAACATTTGCCACAACAACACGCTTGTTTGATGGTTTGATGTATCTTGTAGTTTTGATTGCAGGTGGTTTGTTCCTTGTAAACGGCTGGATTGCAGCAGGCGATTTTGTTGCATATATGCTGTATGTCACAACCTTGCTGGCAACCATTCGCCGTATTATTGAGTTTGCAGAGCAATTTCAGCGTGGCATGACTGGTATTGAGCGTTTTTATGAAATTATGGATTCAGATATCGAAATTTTTGACAAATCGGATGCAAAGGATTTGAGCAAAGTTGAAGGTGAAATCCGCTTTGATAATGTCAGCTTTGAATATCCCGATGACCACAACCAAGTATTTACAAATGTAAACCTCACCATTCGTCCCGGCGAAAAGCTGGCATTGGTTGGGCCTTCTGGTGGCGGAAAAACCACACTTTGCAACCTGATTCCCCGTTTTTATGATACCACAGATGGGCATATTTATATTGATGGGCAGGACATTCAAGATGTCACTTTGAAAAGTCTGCGTCAATCCATCGGTATTGTGCAGCAGGATGTATATTTGTTCAGCGGCACTGTAACCGAAAATATTCTATACGGCAGACCGGATGCCACCCAAGAAGAAGTGATTGAAGCCGCCAAGATGGCAGGTGCACATGAATTTATTCTGCAATTAAAAGATGGTTACAATACCTATGTTGGTGAGCGTGGTGTCAAACTATCTGGAGGACAAAAACAGCGCTTGAGCATTGCACGCGTCTTTCTGAAAAATCCTCCCATTTTGATTTTGGACGAAGCCACCAGCGCACTGGATAACGAAAGTGAAGCATTGGTTGGGCAAAGCCTGCAAAAACTGGCAGTTGGCAGAACCACTCTCACCATTGCACACCGCCTGACTACCATCCAAAATTCTGACCGCATTTTGGTTTTAGGGGCAGAAGGCATTGAAGAAAGCGGAACGCATCAGGAACTACTTGACAAAAAGGGTGTCTACTATCACCTTTGGAACACAGCAGCCTCGTTAAATCAGCCAATGTAATCACAAAGAAAAACACCTTCAACCACTATGGGTTGAAGGTGTTTTTCTTTGGCTGTCAATTACAATTTAAAGTAATCTACACCGCCCTCAAACAAGGGCTGATATTTATTTCCGGGTACATTCTTATACAGATTGTCACCGCTGCGCTCTGTGTGTCCCATTTTGCCCAATACACGGCCGTCTGGGCTGGTGATAGACTCAATTGCCCACAAGCTTCCGTTTGGATTAAAGCGGGTATCCATTGTCGGTTTGCCTTGCAAATCTACATACTGTGCTGCAATTTGTCCGTTTTCAGCAAGCTGTTTCAGCACTGCTTCTGGTGCAACAAATCTGCCTTCACCATGGCTGATTGCAATGGTGTGAATGTCATCTACATTCATACGGCTAAACCAAGGGGACTTGTTGGATGCAATGCGTGTTTGCACCAACATACTTTGATGGCGTCCAATGGTGTTGAAGGTGAGTGTTGGACAGTTTTCGTCCATATCACGAATTTCACCAAAGGGAACCAATCCCAGTTTTACCAATGCTTGAAATCCGTTGCAGATGCCCAGCATCAAACCATCACGGTTTTTCAGCAAATCGTGAACTGCATCTTTAACCGCAGGAGCACGGAAAAATGCTGTGATAAACTTTGCACTTCCGTCTGGTTCATCGCCGCCGGAGAATCCACCCGGCAGCATGACAATCTGGCTCTTTTCAATGCTGCGGCAGAGGGCAGCACAGCTTTCTGCAACAGCGGCAGGGGTCAGGTTGTTCACCACAAAAATTTCCGCCTCGGCACCGGCACGCTCCAAAGCACGGGCGGTGTCATACTCGCAGTTTGTGCCGGGGAATACAGGAATCAAAGCATGTGGGCGTGCAATGCCGATTTTGGGAGCTGTGCGTTTTTCCACGCTGCTGCGAATTACAGGCTGCTGCTCCCCTTTTTCAATGCGATAAGGCAAAACAGGCTCCAGCTTGCTTTCCCAAACCTCTTGTAACTGTGCCAAATCCATTGTTTCGCTGCCCAGTTTCAAGCTGTATTCTGCTGTGGTGCATCCAAGCAATTCGCCCAACTCAACATCTTTGGCAACTTCCAAAATCAAACTGCCGTATGCAGGTACAAACAGGCGGTCAGTGTTGAATCCATCTACCAATGCAAAGCCTATGCCATTGCCCAAACTGCTTTTAAACAACTGCTCTGCAATGCAACCATACCCAGGAGTGCTTGCTGCCAATACCTTTCCTTGCTCCATTAGCTGTAAGGCTTGTTCAAAGACGGCTTTCAGACTTTCCGCTTTTGGAAGCAATCCATCTTCGGTTTCAGGCTGGAGCAATATCACTTTGCTGTCTGCCTGCTTAAATTCCGGGCTGAGCACCTTATCAGTATTGCCGATTGCAACAGCAAAGCTCACCAAAGTGGGGGGAACATCCAGCTTTTCAAAGCTGCCGGACATGGAGTCTTTGCCGCCAATGGAGCCAACCCCCAAATCCAACTGTGCTTTCAATGCACCCAACAGTGCAGAAAGTGGCTTGCCCCAACGCTCTGGACGGCTACCCAATCGCTCAAAGTATTCTTGGAAGGTCAAGTATGCGTTTTTATAATCAAAGCCTGCACCTACTAGCTTTGCAATACTTTCGACCACCGCCAAATATGCACCATGATACTGGCTTTTTTCCATAATAAAGGGATTATAACCCCATGCCATTGCAGAACAGGTTTTGGTTTCGCCCTTGACAGGCAGTTTTGCAACCATTGCCTGATTGGGGGTCAGTTGATGCTTTCCGCCAAAAGGCATGGTAACAGTTGCCGCACCAATGGTGGAGTCGAAACGCTCAGACAAACCTTTTTTGCCGCAAACATTCAAATCAGAAACCAATGCGGTCATTTTTTCTGTCAAAGTTTGTCCCTGCCAGTTTGGAGTATACAGCTCACCTTTTGCAATGTGGGCTTTTGTGTGCTTTTCTGCACCGTTTGAGTTGAGGAACTCACGGCTGATGTCTACAATAGTGTTTCCATTCCATGTCATGGTCAAGCGAGGCTGTTCGGTTACAGTTGCAACAACGGTTGCCTCCAGATTCTCGCTGTGTGCCAGTTGAATAAAAGCATCCACATCCTTTGCTTCCAGTACAACTGCCATACGCTCCTGACTTTCGGAAATTGCCAGCTCTGTTCCGTCCAGACCATCGTATTTTTTGGGAACAGCATTCAGGTCAATTGCCAAACCATCTGCCAATTCGCCAATCGCAACACTGACACCGCCTGCACCAAAGTCGTTGCAGCGTTTAATCAAACGGGTTGCCTCTGGATTGCGGAACAACCGCTGCAATTTGCGTTCAATGGGAGCATTGCCCTTTTGCACCTCTGCCCCGCAGCTTTCCAAACTTTCCAGCTTGTGTGCTTTGGAAGAACCGGTTGCACCGCCACAGCCATCACGACCAGTGCGTCCGCCCAACAACACCACAATGTCACCAGCTGCCGGAACCTCACGGCGCACATTTGCCGCAGGTGCTGCACCAACTACTGCACCAATTTCCATGCGTTTTGCTACATAGCCATTGTGATACAATTCATCCACCTGACCGGTCGCAAGTCCAATCTGGTTGCCGTAGCTGGAATATCCTGCCGCTGCGGTTGTAACCAGTTTTCTCTGGGGCAGCTTGCCTGCCATTGTGTCTTTAACAGGAACCAATGGGTCGCCTGCACCTGTCACACGCATTGCCTGATAAACATAGCTGCGCCCAGACAATGGGTCACGGATAGCACCGCCAATGCAGGTTGCGGCACCGCCGAATGGCTCAATTTCGGTGGGGTGGTTGTGGGTTTCGTTTTTGAACAGGAACAGCCAGTCTTGTTCTTCGCCATCCACATCTACTTTGATTTTAACAGTACAAGCATTGATTTCCTCGGATTCGTCCAGATTTTTCAGTTGTCCTGTCTTTTTCAGATATTTTGCACCGATGGTTGCCAAATCCATCAAGCAGATGGGTTTATTTTTGCCTGCATACAGTTCCTTTCGCAAATCCAAATACTGGTCGTATGCTTTTTTTACCAAAGCATCTTCAATCACTACATCATCCAAAATGGTTCCAAATGTAGTGTGGCGGCAGTGGTCAGACCAGTAGGTGTCAATCATACGAATTTCGGTGATGGTGGGGTCACGCTGTTCGGTTTGGAAATATTGCTGACAAAATGCAATATCGTCCAAATCCATTGCCAAACCGTATTCCTGCACAAAGTTCGCCAGTTCTTCCTGTGTTTTCTGCACAAAGCCGGTCAAGGTTTCCACCTGTGAGGGAATGGGATATTCCACAATCAGAGTGTCTTTCTCTGCCAAATCCGCCTCTCGTGCTTCAACAGGGTTGATAACATATTTTTTTACCGCTGCCAACTGTTCTCCTGTCACATCGCCTTGCAGCAGATACACCTTTGCACTGCGGACAACAGGTCGCTCACCCTGACTAATGAGCTGGATGCACTCACTGGCAGAGTCTGCACGCTGGTCAAACTGTCCCGGCAAAAACTCTACTGCAAACATTTTGCCCTCCCATTGAGGCAAAGTGTATGCCACATCATCGGTTTGCGGCTCGCTGAATACAGTAGGAACACAACGGTCAAACAGTTCTTTTTCAATTCCCTCAACATCGTATCGGTTCAGCATCCGCAGATTGGTAATGCTGTCAATTCCCAGCAAAGTGTGAAGTTCATTCAGCAATGCTTTTGCTTCACCGTCAAAGCCGTTTTTTCGCTCTACATATACACGATAAACCATGTATTTTCTCTCCTTATCCAATTTTGGTTGTGAGTTTTTTTACTGTTTATGTGCTGCCAAAGCACGCTTTCCAATATCGCTGCGGCGATGCAGTCCCTCAAAAGAAATTCGGTCTGCTGCCTGATATGCTTTTTCCACTGCCTGCTGCAAACTTGGTGCAACAGCGGTGATTCCCAGCACCCGTCCACCTGCGGTTTCCAGACCGTTTTCTGTCTGCTTTGTACCTGCATGATATACCAAAGCACTGCCATCTGCAAGCTGACCTTCTGCCAAACCGAAAATCACCTTTCCTGTCTGGTATTTTTGTGGATAACCACCGCTTGCCAAAATGACACAAGCTGCATTTTCCTTGGAAAAGACTACTTCGGTTTGCTCCAATGTTCCGTTAGTGGTTGCCTGCATAATATCCATCAAATCGCTTTGCAGCAATGGCAAAACGACCTGTGTTTCGGGGTCACCAAAACGGCAGTTATACTCAATCACTTTTGGGCCTTTTGGTGTCAGCATTAAACCAAAATACAAACAGCCTGTAAAGGGACAGCCCTCCTGCTCCATTGCACGAATGGTGGGCAGAAAAATGCTGTCCATACACTGCTGTGCTACCTCTGGGGTATAGTATGGATTGGGGGCAACCGTTCCCATGCCTCCAGTGTTCAGCCCTTCGTCTTCGTCTAATGCTCGCTTATGGTCCATACTGGAAATCATTGGCTTGATGGTTTTTCCATCGGTAAAGCTGAGAACTGAGACTTCTGGCCCTGTCAAAAACTCCTCCACAACAACAGTGGTTCCGCTTTGACCGAAAATTTTGTCCTCCATCATGCTTTTCAAGCCATCTTTTGCCTGCTGCTCGGTTTCACAAATCAGCACACCTTTTCCCAGTGCCAAACCATCCGCTTTGATAACAACCGGATATTCTCCACGATTTTGAATATACTCCATTGCGGTTTTGGCATCTTCAAACACAGCATAATCTGCTGTGGGAATACCATATTTTTTCATAAGATTTTTTGAAAACACTTTGCTGCCTTCAATTTGTGCTGCTCCTTTGCGAGGGCCAAAGGCTGGGATGCCCTTTTCTGCCAAAACATCCACCATCCCCAATACCAGTGGGTCATCAGGTGCAACCACTACAAAATCCATCTTCTCTTTTTGTGCAAATTCTGTAATACCCTGTATATCGGTTGCCTTGATGTCCACACAAACGGCATCCTGTGCAATGCCACCATTGCCCGGAGCGGCAAATATTTCTGTGACTTTAGGGCTTTGTTTTAATTTTTTGATGATGGCGTGTTCCCGTCCACCGCCACCCACTACAAGGATTTTCATATCAATTCCCTCCCTGTTTAATTGTTATGCAGAGGGTTGTTCTGCATTGTAAATTCGTATCTTTTCGCCTGCAAAGATTGGATTCATTTGCAAAAAGGGCTGTTCACTTCCCGGGGCATCCTGCCGATATACCACATATCGTACACCTTTTTCTTGGCACATCTGCAAGGCTTGCTGCAATGTAGTATCTTGATGGAACAAGGCTGTATTCCAGTCAACTCGTGCTTGTACCTCTTGCAGGGATACCCCCATATTGGAAACAGTGTACTTGAAACTTTCCATATAAGCACCTCTGCCCGAAAGTGCGGAATAAACATTGCTAAGTCCTTCCAAAGCACTTCCTGTATGGTTGCGGTTGGTTGCAAAAAGTTCATCAGGTGTCATTGTATCATGCAAAAACGCCATTGCCCGTTCTTCTTCTGCCAACAGCGGCAAACGGTTTGCTGCCTGCTGCTGGGCTTGGTCGTTCCATGCACCCTCTGGCAGATAGCGCAGACCGCTTTTCAGCAAAAAGATTCCCGTACAGCCTGCAGTTGTCACACTCACCACCGCAAGCAAAATCAACCCTGTTTGCAGAATTTTATTGTGAATTTGGGGCAAGTTTTGAATTGCCAGCAGCCCCATAAAAAACATTCCGACAAAGCCAAAATAGACCTGACTCATTGCATAATGGTCAAACAGGAAAAACGCCAGAAAACCTCCTGCCGCCCCTGCATAAAAAAGCAATCGTTCTGCCGAAATAGTACCTTGAGCAATCTGTTTCACATCCTTTGGCAATCCCCACAAAGCCCCTGCAAATGCCGGCGGACAGAAACACAGACATTGCAAAACCATAAACACAGCAAGAAACAGCCACCACAACTGAGGTACTTTGACCTTTGCAAGATGAATGAAATTGGCAAACCATGATTTTTCCAAAGTGCCCCACGGATTCATCTGCATACTTTGAGATGCTCCACCAGAAAAGAAAGTGAAGTAAAGCAGCCCAAACACTGCCAACAATCCACCCGCAAACAATAGCAAATGAATAGAATTGGTTTCAGTCTTTTTTGCTGACAGAAATTGAAAAACCAGCAAAACCACTGCTGTGCAGGCTGCTGCCATTGCCACAATGCCTGCTACTGGGCCTTTTGCAAAGCAGAGCAAAACAAAGGCAATCATCGCAAACCAAAACTCCGACTGTTTGGGCGAAAAACCATTGTGTGCAGTTTGAATGTACAACAGCACAAATAATGCCAACAACAAGACGGTTGTGGTTTGTGCGTTGATATTTGTAATAATATGCTGAATTTGGTTGTTCCAAAAAGGGCTGATTCCTGCATCCAGCAATTTGTGTATTCCTGCACATCCAAACAAAAACATTCCACTCACACACAATGCTTTTTGGAGCTTGCTGGAAAACAGTGTTTCTGCCAATTGGTGCAGGAAATAGATTGCCACCACAAGCATCAAGGACACTGCATAAAAGGCGGCAATGTCATAGGCAGGCAAACCGCTTGCCATTGTCAATGCGGCATAGAGCAGCTCTGTTAAGTAATGATATTGAACCGTCACCCCTTCAAACCGCAAATCTTGAGGAGGAAAGCCATTTAAAAAGGATTGAATATTCCCCAGATTCCAGAAAAAATCCTGATTGGGGGTGATTGCTTGAACCGTTGTTGGATGAGAAAAATTCAAGGCATAAATACTGTACAGCAATGCCGTCGCTCCCCAAAAAGCCAAAAGCGGCAGATTGTCAAAATTTTTAATAGATGGTTTCAGCTTTCCTTTTTTCCACAAAACAGCACCACCGACCAAAGCCGGCAGCCAGACCAATCCAGAAAAATGCAGCATGGATACCATCACCGCTGCTAACGCAACTGAGCATACTCCACCAACAATAGCAACTGCTTTTTGTGTTGTATCTGCCTTATTTGCAGCAAAAACAGCAGAAATCGCTTTGCCCGGTACATAAACCAACGCTATTCCACAAACCCAGCACCAAAGCAACCCCAGCACGCTGCCGCCTGCTTTTTGTACAAAATACAGAATTCCGATAATTTCTGTCCCCAAAAGTCCTGTAAGGCAGATTTTTTTCCAATTATTCCGCATTATTTTGATTGTTTAATGGTGGAACAAACGCAATCCGCAAAATGCCATTGCCATATTATATTTGTTGCAGGTTTCGATTACCTGGTCGTCACGAATCGAGCCTCCCGGCTGCACAATTGCAGTAACACCGCTACGATGCGCACGCTCAATGTTGTCCCCAAAGGGGAAGAAGGCATCGCTGCCCAAGCAAACACCGCTTACCTGAGAAAGCCATTCTTTTTTCTCCTGAGCGGTCAAAGGTTCTGGGCGAGTGGTAAAGGTGTCTTTCCATACACTGTCGCCAATGACATCCTCATAATCTTCACTGATATAGACATCAATTGCATTGTCACGGTTGGGGCGGGTTACATCTGCACGGAATGGCAAATCCAGCACCTTTGGATGGTGACGAAGCTGCCAGATGTCGGCTTTGTTTCCTGCCAGACGGGTGCAGTGAATACGGCTTTGCTGCCCTGCACCAACACCGATAATCTGTCCGCCCTGTGCATAGCAAACACTGTTGGACTGGGTGTATTTGAGGGTAATCAGGCACAAAATCAAGTCTCGTTTCTGCTCCTCGGTGAAAGTTTTGTTGTCAGTTACCAGATTTTGCAGCATTTCATCGGTGATTTTCAAATCATTTCTGCCTTGCTCAAAGGTAACGCCAAACACCTGTTTGTGTTCAATGGCAGCCGGAACATACTCTGGGTCAATCTGAACCACATTATAAGCACCTTTGCGCTTTGCTTTGAGAATTTCCAATGCTTCGGGGGTATAACCAGGGGCAATGACCCCATCGGTGACTTCCTTTTTGATAATCAATGCAGTGCTTTCGTCGCATACATCGCTCAATGCAATCCAGTCACCAAAGCTGCTCATGCGGTCGGCACCTCTTGCACGGGCATACGCACAAGCCAAGGGGCTGAGCTGCATTCCCTCAACATGATACATTTTTTCCAATGTTTCATCCAAAGGCAAACCCAAAGCCGCACCGGCTGGAGAAACATGTTTGAAAGAGGCAGCGGCAGGCAGACCGGTTGCCTCTTTCAGTTCTTTCACAAGCTGCCAGCTATTTAAAGCATCCAAAAAGTTGATATATCCGGGTTTTCCGCTCAATATAGTGACAGGTAGTTCTCCTTGTTCCATATAAATGCGTGCTGGTTTTTGGTTTGGGTTACAGCCATATTTCAATTCCAATTCTGTCATCGTTTTCTTCCTCTCTTATTCATCACAAACACAGTCATAGCCATTGAAAATGCAGTCATCTGCTTTTCCTGTTGCCAAATCAATGGTGCGCACAAACAGACTGACTTTGTTGTCAGAGTTCAGGCTTGCCCAAACTTCGTTTGCGAAAGAAGTTACATCCTGAGGAATTTCAACCTTTCGTGGCTCTCCCTCAAAACTGGGCAATGGATTTTCATCTTTTTGGTAGGTGTGGATAAAATGCCCTTCCCCTGCAATAGGCTGTGGATATTCAAAGAAATAACGACGAGCGCTTTCTCCGTTTCCATCTGCACTTTTCAGAATAGAGAGTTTATAACCAACGCTGTTTTCCTTCCATTCAACCAATCCACTAATGCGGGGTGTCCAGTTGGGAGAATCAGGCTCAAAAGTGCGGGTGCGCAAAGCGTCCTCAAAGGACTTGCCTGCCTGCATAAAATCATAGATTGTATCGGTTTGGTCACCGTTGGTTACAATATGAGAATGGCCCAAAGTGCGCACAGGGTTGTAGATAATCAGGCTGGGGTCTTCCAGCTTTGCGGGGTCTGCCGCCATAGTGCGAATACCACCCTCGATGGGGTCAAACACACGGTTGCGGCTGTTTGCACTGCGTCCCATAATAAAATACACCATGACCACTTTGTCGGCGTTGGGGGTAAGCCCCAAAACAATGCCACGGCCAGGGTAGGAATTTTCTTTTAATAAAGTTGTCAATGTAACTGTTTTCACGGTTGTTCCTCCTAAAATTGTCGGTTCACTCAACAGTCAAGCTGTTTGCAGATGTCTACAAGAGCGGCAGGCAAAAGCTCCCACTCTGCCTGCTCCATCACCCGTTTTTGCAAGGATTCGGGGGTATCGCCGTCCAGCACTTCCACTGCTTTTTGTGCAATGATTGCACCACCATCGCAAATTTCGTTTACAAAATGCACCGTTGCTCCTGTAACTTTTACACCCTTTTTCAAGGCTGCTTCATGAACTTTCAGCCCATAGTATCCTGCTCCGCAAAAGCTGGGAATCAAACTGGGGTGAATGTTCAAAATGCGGTTGGGGTATGCTTTGATGACCGATTCCCCCAAAATGGACAAAAATCCTGCCAAAACCACAACATCAATTTTATTTTCTTTGAATGTATTCAGCAGTTTTTCATCAAAGTCCTGCTGGTTTGCAAAGGATTTACGGCTGATAACCTCCGATTTTACCCCTGCATTTTTGGCACGCTCCAAGGCATAGACACCCTCTTTGGATGAAATCACCAAAGTGACCTTTCCATGAGGGTTGCCTCCCTTTGCTTCACTGTCAAGAATTGCCTGAAGATTGGTTCCGCCTCCCGAAACCAAAACAGCTACATTCAGCATATCTCTACGCCTTTCTCGCCTTTTGCGATTTCGCCCATAATATAGGCATCCTGCCCGTTAGCTTTCAAGATGCGGACTGCTTCATCTGCACTGGCAGAATCCACAATCATTGCCATGCCCACACCCATATTGAAGGTATTGAACATATCACGCTCCGGGATGCCACCTTCTTTTTGAATCAAATCAAAGATTGGCAATGGCTTCAGGCTGGATTTATCAATTCGTGCAAAACAACCTTCTGGCAGTGCACGGGGAATATTTTCATAGAAACCGCCGCCAGTAATGTGACTGATTGCACGCACAGGCACACTGTCCACCACTGCCAAAGCAGGTTTTACATAAATTTTTGTTGGCTCCAACAGTGCTTCGCCCAAAGTTTTGCCCAACTCATCGGAATAGCGGTTCAAGCCTTTGTTTTCTATGTCGAACACATGGCGAACCAGACTGAACCCGTTGGAATGTACACCACTGGAGGGCAATGCGATGATAGCATCCCCTGCTTTCATGGTGTTCATATCCAAAATTTTGGTTTTTTCCACTGCTCCCACAGTAAAGCCAGCCAAATCGTATTCATCCTCTGGGTAAAAACCGGGCATCTCGGCGGTTTCGCCGCCAACCAACGCACAGCCTGCCTGTACACAGCCTTCTGCTACACCCGAAACAATAGAAGCAATTTTTTCAGGAACATTTTTTCCGCAAGCGATATAATCCAAAAACAACAATGGTTTTGCACCACAAGCCAGCACATCATTCACACACATTGCAACGCAGTCAATGCCAACTGTGTCATGCTTGTCCATCAAAAAAGCAATTTTCAGCTTGGTTCCAACACCATCTGTGCCAGACACCAGCACAGGATGGGGCATATCGGTAACATCCAGTTCAAACAAACCGCCAAATCCGCCCAAACCGCCCAAGACGCCGCTTGTCATGGTGCGTGCTACATGGGATTTCATCAATTCCACTGCTTTATACCCGGCAGTAATATCCACACCAGCTGCTTTATAGCTTTCAGAAAAGCTCTTTTCCATCGTATCCTCCTAAAGCAATTATGCTTTTTCGCTTTCGTTTTTATCGGTGAGTTTACATTCACACTTATCCTTGACATTCTCACACTTGGAACAATCTACTGGGTATTCTCCAGTAAAGCATCCTACACAGAAGTCCAAACCGCAGCCTTCTGCAATCTTTTTTACCCCTTCAATGCTCAAAAATCCTAAACTGTCTACCCCAATAATTTTCTCGATTTCCTCTGTGCTGTGATTTACCGCAATCAAATTTTCACGACTGTCTACATCAGTACCGAAATAGCAGGGATACAAAAATTTGGGGCTGGATGAACGGAAATGAACCTCGGTTGCACCTGCATCCCGCAACAATTGAACAATTTGCTTTGAGGTTGTGCCACGAACAATAGAATCATCTACCAAAACAACACGCTTGCCCTTGACGGTTGCCGCAATGGGGTTCAGCTTAATGCGAACTGTGTTTTCACGCAGCTTTTGGTCGGGCTGGATAAAGGTTCTGCCAATGTATTTGTTTTTCAGAAAACCAATGCCATAAGGAATGCCGCTTTGCTGTGCAAATCCCAATGCTGCATCCAGACCGGAGTCAGGCGCACCAATGACAACATCTGCTTGAACAGGATGCTCCAACGCCAAAAATGCACCTGCACGGCGACGGGCTACATGAACACTGGCACCATCCACCACACTATCAGGACGAGCAAAATAAACAAACTCAAACACACACAATCCGCTTTTTCCGCCACAGCGGCTTTCATCGCTGCGAACACCGTCCTGGTCAATCACAATAATTTCCCCCGGGCGAATGTCACGCTCAAACTCACCGTTGATGCTGTGAATTGCACAGCTTTCGCTGGCAACAATCCAAGCGTCCCCTTTTCTGCCAAGGCACAAAGGACGGAAGCCTTTGCGGTCACGGGCTGCAATGATTTTGCGTGCGCTCATCACCACCAAAGAAATGGCACCTTCCAGCTCGTCCATTGCATGACTGACAGCTTCTTCAATGCTGCTGCATTTCAAACGGTGGCGAGTGATGGCATAGGCAATTACTTCAGCATCTGTTCCGGTGTGGAAAATTGCACCTTCCAGCTCATATTTTCTCCGAAGCTCAGAGCCATTCAGCAATGCACCATTGAAACCCAATGCCATGCTGCCCTTTATATGGCGAATCACCAGAGGTTGTGCCTCACTGCGGCGAGGAATACCTGCTTTTGCATAGCGGCAATGTCCCAAAGCCATTTTTCCATGCTGCGGCAAAGAAAGCATTACATCTTTTGTAAACACATCGTTTACCAATCCCAAATCCCGATGATAGGAGATTACCCCATCGTCATTGACTGCCATACCGCAGCTTTCCTGCCCACGATGCTGCAACGCATACAAAGCATGATAGGCATCTGCAACTACATTTTCTTGTAGTGATTTATCATAAACTGCAAAAACGCCACATTCTTCATGCAGCTTTTCGCTGCGATATTCTTCCATTTCCATCATAGTTTGCTCCTTTTGTGTTTGCCTGTTATAGAATCTATCATACCAATTCCTGTTGCAATTTTGCATCTTTCGCTGCAATTTCTTCCGCCATTTTTTTGCGTGCAGCGTTCAGAGTTTCTGCCAGTTGAGGGTCTTCGATTGCCAGCATTTGTGCAGCCAAAACCGCTGCATTTTTTGCACCATTCAATGCAACTGTTGCCACTGGGATTCCGCTGGGCATCATGACAGTTGCCAGCAGTGCATCCAAGCCATCCATTGCACCACCTTTTACAGGAATACCAATCACCGGCAGAGTGGTGTTTGCTGCAATGGCACCTGCAAGATGTGCTGCCATGCCAGCGGCGGCAATGATAACACCAAACCCATTCTCCCTTGCACTTGCACTAAACTGTGCTGCTTGTGCAGGGGTGCGGTGGGCGCTCATCACATGTGCTTCACAGGGGATTCCCAGTTTTTTCAATTCCTCCCATGCAGGACGCACTACCGGCAAATCACTGTCACTACCCATAATAATTGCTACTTTTTTCATCGTTCGTCTTCCTTTCTGAAGTCGTATTTTTTTAATCAATGAAAAATGGCGGTAATGCTGCAAATTTCATTTATAATTTGCAGTATAACGCCTTATCTGAACAGCAAAAAAGCTGTTTTAGCAAAAGAAAAAGGCTATGATGCAGATACACCATGCCTTTTTATAGAAAGAGTATTCTATTGTAAAAATGCTTACACTTCCCCTGTTTGAACCCATCGACAGGATGGCAGGGCAAACCACACCAGCACAACATGGGCACAGCTGCATTGCCATTTGGCTTTTTGATTATGATAGTTGGCATTTGCGCCCCTCCTTCTATTCCAAAATTATTCTGTTTAACAAATCATTTCTTAATATTCTGTGTGATTCAACAAAAAATACAATTAAAGCATAATCTGTTTTTAAGCGAAAATCAAGCGATGAGCGCATTTCGATTTTATTTTCATCACATCATACAAACGACACAAATTAAATTTCACTTTTTTGTCAGTTTTATAAATATTCCTCTATCACAATCGGCTCCACTGCTGCATGGGACAAAGCAACCGAATCTTTGGCAAACAGTTCAATTTATGCAATTTGGGTTATGTCATGTTTCATTTCCTCTTTTGATTTGTCTTTTTGTCCCCAATATGTATTGTATCACCTCTTTGTTTGCTGTCAAAAAATTTTTTCATCTTGACACTCTGAAAAAAAAAGCGTATACTAATCAAAATCATTTTTCAGGAGAGAGCTTTTATGACAGCTTTGTTTGCAGCTTATTATCTGTACTTTAGCTTTTGCTTTTTTGGCAAAGGTCAATTTTGCTGTGAGCATCTCCGGAAACAAGCGGTTTGATGATTTAGCCGCTTCTGCAATTGAAAGGCACCCGGGGCTTTGTGAACAGCAAAGCCTCGGGTTTTTTTATTATCAAAATTTTGGGGGTAACAAAAATGATTATTATTTTGAAAAAGAACACTTCGGAAGAACAAGTTCATCTGCTGCGCCAAAGCCTGACTCAAAAAGGCATTAAACTGCACGAATCCGAAGGAGAGCAAACTCATATCATTGGTTTGATTGGAGATACCAAATCTCTTGATATGGACTCTCTGCGTGCACACCCTGCGGTGGAAGATGTACGCCGTGTCAGCGAGCCTTATAAAAAAGCAAACCGCACCTTCCACCCTACCGACAGTATTGTGGATTGCAGCGGAATTTTGGTTGGCGGCGGCAATTTCGCTGTAATGGCAGGCCCTTGTAGCGTTGAATGTGAAGAACAAATCACCGAGGTAGCACGGGCTGTAAAGCAATCCGGTGCATCCATTCTGCGTGGCGGTGCTTTCAAACCCCGTACTTCCCCCTACTCTTTCCAGGGCTTGCGTGCAGATGGTTTGGATTTGCTGCGTTATGCACGCAAACAAACCGGACAGCCTATTGTAACCGAAATTATGAACACAGAGCATCTCGAACTGTTTGAAGATGTAGATGTCATTCAGGTTGGTGCGAGAAATATGCAGAACTTCGAGCTTTTGAAAGAACTGGGCAAAATTGACAAACCCATTCTGTTGAAGCGTGGGCTGTGTGCTACACTAGAAGAATTTGTTATGAGTGCTGAATACATCATGGCAGGTGGAAACGAAAAGGTTATTTTGTGCGAGCGTGGAATCCGCACTTTTGAAACCAGTATGCGCAACACTTTGGACATTTCTGCTGTGCCTATGCTGAAAAAGATGAGCCATCTGCCTGTCATCATCGACCCCAGCCATGCTGCTGGAATTTCGTGGATGGTTGAACCTTTGGCTATGGCTGCAATTGCTGCGGGTGCAGATGGTTTGATGATTGAAGTACACAACGACCCAGCACACGCACTTTCTGATGGTGCACAAAGTCTGACCCCTACTGCATTTGACCAGTTGATGCAAAAAGTCAAATCTTTGCTGCCTATTTTTGATAAAACATTAAATTAAGTTGCCTCAAAATTTTCAATCAAAAGCAAATCAACAGCTTTTTGTTCAATAAGCAAAAATGTCATTATAATATTAAATCTGCAATTTATCTTTTGTGTGTTGACTTGTTTTCTGGTGTTTCGTATAATAGAAATAATGGCACATTAGAAAAACATAATGAAACAGCATTCCTTAATGTGTTAGGGAGCGCTGTTTTTTTAAAGAGGTGTAAAACGGATGGAGTTTCTCCGCGCCCGTGCAGCTGAAACTGCGAATGTTTTAAAAGTATTGGCAAACGAAAGCCGTATTCTTATTTTGTGCAAGCTGGTAGATGGCCCTTGCAATGTATCAGAACTCAATAAAAGTGTTCCTTTTTTAAGCCAATCTGCTGTATCGCAGCATTTGGCAAAACTGCGTGATGCAGGTATTGTGAGTTATGAACCAAAAGGGGCCAGTATGGTTTATTTTTTGTCTGATATGCGTGTAAAAGATTTGTTGATTCATCTGCGTGATTTATACTGCAACGATTCCTGTGGCTGATGTTGCATTTATATTTTCCTGTTTGTGTCATACCATTTGCAAATTGAGAGGAGAACTATCATTTGAAAAAATTGTTCATTTCTATTGTATGCTGTTTGTTTGCAGCTTTTGGTTTTGCTGGCTGCTACACCGGAGGCCCCATACAAACCACCCCCAACATCACCGCCAAAGGGGATTTAAAAACCGGTCTTGGCATTGTGTCCAACATTTCCAATTCTTCTTCCCCCGAAGATGGGCAGGATGGCAAAGGAACTGCGGTGTTTACAGCCGCCGCTGTGTTAGTGGATGAAACCGGAAAAATTTTGTCTTGTGATTTAGATGTTTTAGAGACTTCGGTAAATTTCTCTGCACAAGGAAAAATCACATCTGACTTATCTGTTCCTTTTTATACAAAAGATGAATTAGGGCTTGAGTATAATATGAAAGGGCAATCTGCCATTCAAAAAGAGTGGAACGAACAAGCAGCTGCTTTTTGCCGATTTGCAGTTGGCAAAACCGTTTCACAGCTTTCTGATGTTTCCTTGAATGAAAGTGGAAAACCTTTGGATGAAGACCTATCTGCTGGATGCACTATTACTGTAACTGACTTTATCAAAGCAGTTGCTTTGGCAGTTGAAAACGCATCTCCTCGTGGTGCCGATGCTGGCGATGTTGTTTCTCTTGGCATTTCTGCAACACCTTCTTCCTCCAAAGATGCTATGGACGGCAAAGATGGTTCTGTTGACATTTCTACCACATTTATTGCTACATCCATCAACAGCGAGGGTGCTTTCACCAGTGCTTATATTGACAGCATTGATGCAACAATTGGATTTAATGATATGGGAGAAATCACAACCGACCTGTCTGCTCCTTTGGTATCAAAATACGACCTAAAGGAACAGTACAACATGAAAGATGCCTCTCCCATCGGAAAAGAATGGTATGAGCAAGCAGATGCCTTTGCCAACTTTATGGCTGACCGCACGATGGATGACCTGTCTTCTGCAGTTACAGATGGCTATGCCACCGATGCAGATTTGGTTTCCAGCTGCACCATCAATGCCTATGCTTTTCTGGATGCCGCAGCAAAAGCCGCTGCAAATGTTTCCAAATAATTTGGGGAAATCAACTGCATATTTTTAACATTTACAAGGGGAACGATTTGCAGTCGTTCCCTTTTGTCTTAGGCAATCTTTGCCTTGTATCAAGGAGTTTACATGAAACATTTTCGACTTTTTGGCTCAAAAATTCTTTGCTGTATTTTTGCAGCCGCAGTGGTATTGACTCTGTCTGGCTGTGAGCAAACCCGTTCTTCTGTCAGTTGGTTTGATTTGTTTGATACTGTCACCACTCTGCTGGGATACACCTCCAATAAAAAGGAATTTTCCAAGCAATCCGCTTTGCTCAAACAAGATTTAACGGAATACCATAAATTGTATGACATCTATCACAGCTACCCTGATATAAACAATCTGAAAACTATCAACGACAATGCCGGAATTGCCCCTGTTAAGGTGGATAAAAAAATCATTGACCTGATTCTTTTAGGCAAAGAACTTTACACCATCACCAATGGGCAAACCAACATTGCAATGGGTAGCGTGCTTTCTTTGTGGCATGATGCCAGAGAAACCGCTTTGAAAGACCCTGCTTCTGCTGCCCTGCCAGACCGAACCGCTTTGGAGGAGGCAGCAAACCATATTGATATTTCACAGGTCATAGTAGACGAGCAAAATTCGACGGTTTTTCTGCAAGACCCACAGATGAGTTTGGATGTTGGCAGTTTGGGCAAAGGATACGCAACCGAAATGGCAATCCAAAACGCAGAACAGCGTGGTTTGACCAATGCTTTGCTGAGTGTTGGAGGCAACCTGAGAGCAATTGGCAAAAAGCCTGATGCCTCTTGGACAGGTGGCATCCAAAACCCATGGAGCAACCAACAGCAAGACTCACTGTATACCATCAACCTTGATGATGTTTCCTTAGTCACCAGTGGTGATTATCAGCGCTTTTTTATAGTAGACGACAAACAATACCATCATATTATCGACCCTGATACCTTAGCGCCTGCCAACTATGTCAATTCTGTTTCAATTCTCTGCAAACATTCCGGTATGGCGGATGGGCTGTCCACTGCATTATTTAATATGCCTGTGGAGGAAGGTATGGCACTGATTGAATCCTTGCCCGATACCGAAGCCCTCTGGCTTTTGCCTGACCAAACCGTACAAATGTCCTCTGGTTTTTTGCAATGGTGCAAATCTGCTGATTAGGGCGTATTTGAAAATAAAGAAATTGACGAATTTTTGCAAAAAATCAACAGATACAATCCCAACAACACAAAAATCCTTGCAGGATTCCAAATATTTTTAACGCAATGGGTCCTATTTATTGTAAAAATTTCAACTTTTCAAATATCCCCCTAACAAAATCTTGATGGTATATCACCATATAAGAGGAGGAACCGTATTTGTTTCGACTGATTTGCTATTTAAAAGGCTATGAAAAAGAAAGCATCATTGGCCCATTGTTCAAGCTGTTCGAGGCTTGTCTCGAACTTTGTGTTCCTTTGATTATGGCATCAATTATTGATATTGGAATCCACACCCAAAACACTGCCTACATTCTGAAAATGGGTGGTTTATTGGTATTGATGGGTTTTTTAGGGCTGATTTGCTCTATGATAGCACAATATTTCGCTGCCAAAGCAGCATTTGGCTTTGGGACTGGGCTGCGGAGGACAATGTTTGAACACATCAACCGTTTCACCTATGCAGAACTGGACTCTATTGGCACCGCTACTCTCATCAATCGCCTAATATCTGACATCAATCAGGTACAATCCGGTGTGAATCTGACTTTGCGTCTGTTTCTTCGCTCCCCTTTTATCGTGCTTGGTTCCTTGATTC